>NZ_JBEOTA010000009.1:0-315218 GCF_040303265.1 Streptomyces sp. NPDC096040 | reverse complement strand
CACGCACTCTCGCCGCACCGGGCGCAGACCCGAGTACGTCCAGTACGAGGGCCTACGCCCGGCAACTCCCCCAGCCTCCGGCCGGGGGGACCCCCGGAGCACGCACCTGACACCGCGAGGCCGCCCTCCGGGCGACGACGGGAATCGTCAGACAGGCCCTCGTCGGGGCGCCGGCATCGGCCCGGGGCGCCGTCCGCCGGGGCTGCAGCGGCGGTGCCCCGGGCCGTGACCACGGCCCCGGCCACGCCGGGCAGCGGGAACGACGGCGGGCCGCCAACTGCTCGCCACCGCCGCACCCAGTGGGGGGCGAGCACCCCGGCGCCCGTCCCGATGACGGTCTACGGCGTCCGCCACCTGGCCCCGCGGCACCGCGCCTGCGAGCACGGTCGGCCGCACCCCGGGGCCTGGCCGGCGGCGGGAATCCTGGGGCCGCCCCGGTGTTGAACCCTGTGTGAACGCGCTGATCGCCCGGACCCGGTTCTCCGTCCTCGACCGCTCGCGCACCCGGGAGGGGCACGCCCCCGGTGCGGCGCTGCGGGACACCGTGGCGCTGGCGCGCGAGGTGGAGGCGCTCGGGTATCACCGGTTCTGGGTGTCGGAGCATCACGGGGTGCCAGGGGTCGCCGGTTCGGCGCCGACCGTGCTGGCGGCCGCTGTCGCCGCCGCGACCCGCACCATCCGGGTCGGCACCGGTGGTGTCATGCTGCCGAACCACCAACCCCTGGTCGTGGCCGAGCAGTTCGGGGTGCTGGAGTCGCTGTTCCCCGGGCGGATCGACATGGGGCTCGGCCGGTCGGTGGGTTTCACCGGCGGGGTCCGCAAGGCGCTGGGACGCGACATGGGCGACGCCGAGGACTTCGCGGCGCAACTCGGTGAGCTGCTCGGCTGGTTCGAAGGCACGTCACCGACCGGGGTGCGGGCCCGCCCGGCGGAGGGGCTGCGGGTGCCGCCGTTCGTGCTGGCGATGGGCGAGGGCGCGGACATCTCGGCCCGCGCCGGACTGCCGATGGTCATCGGCGATCTGCGCAACCGGGAGAAGATGCGACGCGGCATAGACCACTACCGCGACCGCTTCCGCCCCTCCCCCTGGGCGGCCGAGCCCTATGTCGTGATCTCCGGGACCGTCGCCGTCGCCGCTACCCCCGAGGCGGCCCGCCGGCTGCTCGTCCCCGAGGCCTGGTCGATGGCGTACTCCCGCACCCACGGCACCTTCCCGCCGCTGCCCCCGGCCGAGGCCGTGGAGACCCGGACGATGACCGCGAAGGAGCGCGGCTTCTACGAGTTCGGTCTCGCCGGGCACCTCGCCGGTACCGAGGACCAGGTCGCGCACGAGCTGGAGACGGTCCTGAAGGAGACGGCCGCCGACGAGGTGCTCGTCACCACCAGTACGTATGACCGCCCGGCCCTGCTGGACTCCTACCGGCGGCTGGCCGGGATCGTGAACCCCTGATCAGACCTCGGCCGGTTGGCCGGAGCGGATCACGATCTCGCCGTCGGCCGCGTCCACCAACGCGCGGTCGCCCGCCGTGAGCTGGCCGGACAGCAGCAGGTCGGCGAGGCGGTCGTCGACCTCGCGCTGGATGGTGCGGCGCAGCGGACGGGCGCCGAAGTCGGGTTGGTGACCGAGGTTCGCGAGCAACCCCGCGGCCTCGTCGGTGACTTCGAGGCTGACGTTCTGGGCATGCAGCCGGCGCCGGGTGTGCTCCAGCAACAGGTCGACGATCTGGCGCAGTTGGGTGCGGTCCAGGCCGCGGAAGACGATGATCTCGTCGACGCGGTTGAGGAACTCCGGCCGGAAGTGCTGCTGCAGGGCCGGCATCACCGCTTCGCGGATCTTGGCGTAGTCCTCGGTGCCGGCGGCCAGGATGCGGTCGGCGCCGATGTTCGACGTCATGATGACGACGGTGTTCTTGAAGTCGACGGTCCGGCCCTGGGCGTCGGTGAGTCGGCCGTCGTCCAGCAGCTGGAGCAGGGTGTTGAAGACGTCCGGGTGCGCCTTCTCCACCTCGTCGAGGAGCAGCACCGCGTACGGCTGCCTGCGCACCGCCTCGGTGAGCTGGCCGGCCTCCTCGTGGCCGACGTATCCGGGCGGGGCGCCGACCAGCCGGGAGACCGTGTGGCGCTCCTGGAACTCGCTCATGTCGAGACGGATCATGCGGCCCTCATCCCCGAAGAGGGCGGCGGCCAGGGCGCGGGCCAGCTCGGTCTTGCCGACACCGGTCGGGCCCAGGAAGAGGAAGCTGCCGACCGGACGGTTGGGGTCGCTCATGCCGGCGCGGGCGCGGCGGACCGCGCGGGCGACGGCGGTGATCGCCTCGTCCTGGCCGACGACCCGCTCGTGGAGGTGCTCTTCCAGCTTCATCAGCCGCTCCCGCTCCTCCTCGGTAAGCTCGGCGACCGGGATGCCGGTGGTGCGGGAGACGACCTGGGCGATGTCCTCGGCGGTGACCTTGGGCGCGTGTTCCTCGGCCGTGCCCGCCTGTTCCAGCTCGGCCTCGGCCTCCTGGATCCGGTCGCGGAGTTCCTTGGCGCGCTCGTACTCCTCGTCGGCGACGGCCTGGTCCTTCTCCCGGTTCAGGGCGGCGATCCGGTCCTCGATGTCCCGGGTGTCGGTGGCCGGGGTCTTGGAGCGCAGCCGGACCCGGGCGGCGGCCTGGTCCATCAGGTCGATCGCCTTGTCGGGCAGGAAGCGGGCGGTGATGTACCGGTCGGACAGCTCGGCCGCCGCGACGAGGGCCTCGTCGGTGATACGGACCTGGTGGTGGGCCTCGTAGCGGTCGCGCAGTCCGCGCAGGATCTCGATGGTGTCGTCGACGGTGGGCTCACCGACCAGGATGGGCGCGAACCGGCGTTCCAGGGCCGCGTCCTTCTCGATGTGCTTGCGGTACTCGTCGACGGTGGTCGCGCCGATCAGGTGCAACTCGCCTCGGGCGAGGGCGGGTTTGAGCATGTTGCCCGCGTCGAGGGACCCGTCGCCGCCCCCGCCGGCTCCGACGACGGTGTGCAGCTCGTCCAGGAACAGCACCAGTCGGTCGCTGTGCTCACGGACCTCGTCGAGGAGTTTCTTCAGCCGCTCCTCGAACTCGCCCCGGTACTTGGTGCCGGCCACCATCCCGGCCAGGTCCAGGGAGACCAGCCGCTTGCCTTCGAGGGTCTTGGGCACGTCCCCGGCGACGACCCGCTGCGCGATCCCCTCGACGATGGCGGTCTTGCCGACGCCAGGGTCACCGATCAGGACCGGGTTGTTCTTGCTGCGCCGCGAGAGCACCTCGATGGTCTGCTCGACCTCCTCGTCCCGCCCGATCACCGGGTCCAGGCGCCCGGCCCGGGCATCCTCGGTGAGATCACGGCCGTACTCGTCGATGGTCGGCGTGGTGCTGGGCCTCTTCCGCTCCGCCGCGCCCTCGACCGGCATCCGGGTCGGCTCCCAGCCGCTCTCGCCGAGCGCCCGTCCGGCCGTCGACTCCGGGTTCGCGGCGAGCGCGCGCAGCAGGTGCTCGGGGCCGATGTAGGAGGCGCCCTCGGCGCGGGAGATCTGGTAGGCGTCCAGCAGGGCACGCTTGGCGGCCGGGGTGAGGGTCGTTGGCTCCGACTTCTCGGCGCCGCCGTGGCCGGCGGTGAGCCGCTCGCGAAGCTGGTCGGGGTCCGCGCCCGCCTCGGTGAGCAACCGCCGGGTGGAGTCGTGCGTGGTGGCCGCGGCCAGCAGATGCCTGGCGTCCAGTTCCTCGCCGCCCTCGACGGCGGCGAGGTCACGGGCCTCGGCAACCAGCTCTCGTGCCCGTTCGGACAGCAGGCTGCCGATGTCGACGCGCTGCGGGCGGCGGGTCGGTGTGCCCGGTCCGGACCCGCCGAAGAAGCGGGACATCAGTTCGTCGAACTCCTCGAAGGGACTGCGTCCGAATCCGAAACCGGGAGTGCTCATGGGGCCCGGGCCTTTCTGCGGTCGGCTCTGCGGTCGGCGGGACTCCGCGTCTTCCAAGCTCGCACAGGCGCGCCGGGCCCGCACGGGGACACCCGCCGAGATGCGGACCGGTCCCGGGCCGGTGACGCTGGTGGGGAAGCCTCAACCAGCGAGGAGGGCTGCCATGTCCATGCTGGACAAGCTCAAAGGGATGCTCAAGGGCCACGAGGACCAGGCCAAACAGGGCGTCGAAAAGGGCGGCGACATGATCGACCAACGGACCGGGAACAAGTACCAGTCCCAGGTCGACATGGGCCAGAAAAGGGCCGACGACTACATCGAGCAGGAGCGGAACCGGAACAACCCGCCGCAGCCCTGACGAACCCCACGGGCCGGCTGGCTAGACTCGCAGGGTTTGTCCCTGCCCGGCGAGTCGCCCGTACGGAGCCCCCCGATGCACAGCCCCCACGACCCGTACGTCCGCGTCCGTGGCGCCCGTGAGCACAACCTCAAGGGCGTCGACGTGGACATCCCCCGGGACGTGCTGGCCGTCTTCACCGGTGTGTCCGGCTCGGGGAAGTCGTCCCTGGCGTTCGGCACGATCTACGCCGAGGCCCAGCGGCGCTACTTCGAGTCGGTCGCACCGTACGCCCGCAGGCTGATCCACCAGGTGGGGGCGCCGAAGGTAGGTGGGATCAGCGGGCTGCCGCCGGCGGTCTCGCTGCAACAGCGCCGCTCGGCCCCCACCTCCCGCTCCTCGGTCGGGACGATAACCAACCTCTCCAACTCCCTGCGCATGCTCTTCTCGCGTGCCGGGGACTACCCGCCGGGCGCCGAGCGGCTCGATTCCGACGCGTTCTCCCCGAACACGGCGGCGGGCGCCTGCCCCGAGTGCCACGGACTGGGCCGGGTGCACCGTACGACCGAGGAGTCACTGGTCCCCGACCCGTCGCTGTCGATCCGGGACGGCGCGATCGCTGCCTGGCCGGGCGCCTGGCAGGGCAAGAACCTGCGGGACATCCTGGACGCCCTGGGCCACGACGTGGACCGGCCCTGGCGTGAACTGCCCGTCGACGAGCGGGAGTGGATCCTCTTCACGGACGAGCAGCCGGTGGTCACCGTGCACCCCGTCCGGGACGCCGACCGCATCCAACGGCCGTACCAGGGCACGTACATGAGCGCCCGCCGGTACGTCATGAAGACCTTCTCCGACTCCAAGAGCCCGGCTCTGCGGGCGAAGGCCGAGCGGTTCCTGACCAGTGCGCCCTGTCCGGTGTGCGGGGGCAGCAGGCTGCGGCCCGAGGCCCTCGCCGTGACCTTCGGGGGCCGTACGATCGCCGATCTGGCAGCCCTGCCGCTGACCGAGCTGGCCGGACTGCTCGGCGGCGGCCCCTCGCCGGAAACCGCACGGGTGCTCACCGAGGACCTCACCTCCCGTATCGCCCCGGCCGTCGAGCTCGGCCTCGGCTATCTGAGCCTGGACCGGGCGACGCCCACGCTCTCCGCGGGCGAGCTTCAACGCCTGCGCCTGGCAACGCAGTTGCGCTCCGGTCTCTTCGGTGTCGTCTACGTCCTGGACGAGCCGTCGGCCGGGCTGCACCCGGCGGACACCGAGGCGCTGCTCACGGTGCTGGAGCGGCTGAAGGCGGCCGGGAACTCGGTGTTCGTGGTGGAGCACCACCTGGATGTGGTGCGCGGCGCCGACTGGCTGGTGGACGTGGGTCCGGGCGCCGGTGAGCACGGCGGCCGGGTGCTGCACAGCGGGCCGGTGGCGGAGCTGGCCGGGGTCGCGGAGTCCGCCACCGCTCGCCATCTGTTCACGGCCGAGCCCGCTCCGGCACGTCGGCTCCGCTCCGCCGAGGGCTGGTTGAAGGTCGGCCCGGTGACCCGGCACAACCTGTGTGAAGTCACCGCCGAGTTCCCGCTCGGGGTCCTCACCGCCGTCACCGGGGTCTCCGGCTCGGGCAAGTCGACGCTGATCGGCGAGATCACCGAGGAGCTCGACGGGGTCGGCCGGCTGGTCTCCGTCGACCAGAAGCCGATCGGCCGCACCCCGCGCTCCAACCTGGCCACCTACACCGGGCTTTTCGACGTCGTACGGAAGGTGTTCGCGGCCACCGACCAGGCGCGGGAACGCGGTTACGGTGTGGGACGGTTCTCCTTCAACGTGGCCGGCGGGCGCTGCGAGACCTGTCAGGGCGAGGGTTTCGTCAGTGTGGAGCTGCTGTTCCTGCCCAGCACCTACGCGCCCTGCCCGGACTGCGGCGGGGCCCGCTACAACCCCGAGACGCTCGAAGTGCCGTACCGGGGCCGGAACATCGCCCAGGTGCTGGACCTGACCGTGGAGAGCGCGGCGGAGTTCTTCGCGGACACCCCGGCCGTGGCCCGCAGTCTGGGCACTCTGCTCGACGTGGGCCTCGGCTATCTGCGACTGGGGCAGCCGGCCACGGAGTTGTCCGGTGGCGAGGCCCAACGGATCAAGCTGGCCAGCGAGTTGCAGCGCGGCCGGCGCGGGCACACCCTCTACCTCCTCGACGAGCCGACGACGGGACTGCATCCGGCCGATGTGGAGGTACTGATGCGGCAGTTGCACGGGCTGGTGGACGCCGGGCACACGGTCGTGGTGGTCGAGCACGACATGGCGGTCGTGGCGGGCGCGGACTGGGTGATCGACCTGGGGCCGGGCGGTGGGGACCGGGGCGGCCGGATCGTCGCGGCGGGGCCGCCGGCCGCGGTCGCGCGGGCCGAGGGCAGTGTCACGGGACCCTACCTGTCCCGGTCCCTCCCCTGATGATCTTCAGAAGCGCTTCAGGTTTCCCCTGGAGTTTGGGCGTATGCAGCTCGCCTACGGCACCAGGACCGGCAGCGATGGCGGCAGGCCCTCAGGGGGCTCGCCCTCGGGGCAGCCCACCGGGCAGATGACAGGCCGGCCCACCCGGATGCCGACCGGTGGCCGGCCGGGCGGCGGCGGTGGCATGGGCGGTCCGGGCGGCACGCCGACCCAGCAGCACATCCACACCATCATCCGCACGCCCAACGGCGGCGACTACGGCGTCGACCTGCTCAAGCTCCACTTGGAGACCGACCACTGAGAGCCCATGCCGGGGCTCACCAGAGCCGCGTGCGTCCAGGCCGGCTCGTGGGTCACCGGCTGGGCGGCGCGGGCGAGGGTGCGCCGGTCCGGGTGGCTGCCGGCCGGTATCAGCGGCCGTATGTCGACCTCGGCCACCAGGCCACGGGTCGACACCACTCGCCACACGGAGGCCAGCAGCGTGTCCTCGCCGACGTAGGCGGGCACGGTGCTGCCCTCTCCCGCTTCCAGCCGGTAGTGGAGCCGCACCGGCTGCACCGGCGCACCGGCGTCCAGGGCGGCCTGGAACACGGCCCGGCGGAACCGGCCCTGGGCCCGGCCGCACCAGGTGCTGCCCTCCGGGAAGGCCACCACCGCGGCGCCCTCCCGCAGCGCACCGGCGATCCGGCCGACCGTGTCCGGCAGTGCGCGCAGCCGGTCCCGGTCGATGAACAGCGCTCCGGCGCCGGCCACCAGCGTGCCGGCCACCGGCCACTCGCGGATCTCCTTCTTGGCGAGCATCCGCGCGGGCCGTACGGCGGCCAGCAGCGGGATGTCCATCCAGGAGATGTGGTTGGCGACAAGAAGCACCCCGCCGCTGTCCGGCGCCCGGCCGGTGATCCGGATCCGGACCCCGGCGGCCCGGACGACCACCCGGGAGAACCGCCGCACCCACTCGGCGGGGATCCGCCCCCCGAGCGGTAGCAGCACGATCGCGACCAGCATCAGGGCCACGACCGCGGCGAACCGCAGCACGGCACGGGGCACGACCGTGAGGGACCTCGCGGACTCCACGCACGCGCCGGGGGTGCACGGCGCGCTGGGCAGCCAGACGCTCATCAGGCCGGGACGAGCGAGAGGAAGTGCCGCAGATAGCGCGCGTTGACCCGGCGCATCGACAGCAGGACGTACATGTCGGCGACCCCGAAGTCGGGGTCGTGCGCGGGCTCGCCGCACACCCACGCGCCGAGGCGCAGGTAGCCGCGGAGCAGCGCGGGCAGTTCCGCACGGCCCTCCGGGGCCGGCCCCTCGGGCACCCACGGGCGCAGCGGTCGTACCCGCAGCTCCTCCGGGGCGAGGTGCTTGGCCTGCACCCGCTCCCAGGTGGCGGCCGCGAGGGCGCCGCCGTCGGCGAGCGGGACGGAGCAGCAGCCGGCCAGCCACTCGTGGCCGCGGTCCACCATGTACCGGGCTATGCCGGCCCAGATGAGGCCGATCACGGCGCCGTCGCGGTGGGCGGGGTGCACACAGGAGCGGCCGACCTCGACCAGTCCGGAGCGGATGCCGGCGAGCGGGCTCAGGTCGAACTCGCCCTCGGAGTAGAGGCGGCCGGCGACCGCGGCGCGCTCGGGCGGCAGCAGTCGGTAGGTGCCGACGACTTCGCCGGTGAGGGCTTCCCGGATCAGGAGGTGGTCGCAGAACGCGTCGAAGGCGTCCACGTCCAGACCCGGTTCCGGCCCGTCGAGCCGGGCGCCCATCTCTCCGGCGAACACCTGGTAGCGCAGTCGCTGCGCGGCCCGGACGTCGTCCTCGTCACGGGCGAGCTGCACCAGATAGCCGGAGTCCCCGGATGGGGCGGCGAGAGCGGGGGGTGAGGCGGGCATGGCGGTCATGGAGGTCTCCTGCGCCGAGCGGAAGCTGAGGAAATCTGCACCTGCTTTCTTCCTTGGCAGGCTGGACTCGGCGTGACGTGCGCGGGACCCGGGGATGTGCGGCTGCTGAATGCCGGGAATCGGGGGGTGGCTCACCCCCGCGCGTGGCCTGATGGACGCGCTGAAGCAACGCTACCGTGACCCGGCCGGGCCGTTTCGCGCCCCTGGCGGGATGGTTGGCGAACGGCGAGACGGGGCCGGGGAGCACCAGCCCCGGCCCCGCCCGTCCGCACTTGTCGGCGAACGTTCATTTACGCGCCTCCTACGGCGCTACCGCTTCCCCGCCTTCCGGGTGGCTCGCAGCCACTCCTTGTTCATGCTCGTGATGGACACCAGCGGGATCCCCTTCGGGCAGGCCGTCGCGCACTCACCCGTCAGCGTGCAGCCGCCG
The DNA here is from genome assembly GCF_040303265.1 of Streptomyces sp. NPDC096040. NCBI lineage: Bacteria > Bacillati > Actinomycetota > Actinomycetes > Kitasatosporales > Streptomycetaceae > Streptomyces > Streptomyces sp. NPDC096040. The sequence continues at coordinate 306,204 of NZ_JBEOTA010000009.1, read as the reverse complement.
AAGCCCTCGTCGTCCATCTGCGCCACCATGTCCAGCACCCGCGTCTCCCGCTCGGGCGCCCCCTGGGGCAGCACGTTCAGATGGTTGATCTTGGCGGAGGTGAACAGCATCGCCGCCCCGTTGGGGCAGGCCGCCACACACGCCCCGCACCCGATGCACTCCGCGTGCTCGAACGCGAAGTCGGCGTCGGCCTTCGGCACCGCCGTGGCGTGCGCCTCCGGCGCGGACCCGGTCGGCGCGGTGATGTATCCGCCGGCCTGGATGATCCGGTCGAACGCGGTCCGGTCGACCACCAGGTCCTTGATCACGGGGAAGGCGGACGCCCGCCACGGCTCGATGTCGATCGTGTCGCCGTCCTTGAAGGACCGCATGTGCAGCTGGCAGGTGGTGGTCCGCTCCGGACCGTGCGCGTCCCCGTTGATCACCAGGGAACACGCGCCGCAGATCCCCTCACGGCAGTCGTGGTCGAAGGCGACCGGGTCCTCGCCGCGAAGGATGAGCTCCTCGTTGAGCGTGTCGAGCATCTCCAGGAACGACATGTCGGAGGAGATCCCGTCCACCTCGTACGTGGACATGGCGCCGTCGGCGTCGGCGTTGCGTTGCCGCCAGACGCGCAGGGTGAGCTTCATGCGTAGCTCCGCTGGGTGGGGTGGACGTACTCGAAGACCAGGTCTTCCTTGTGCAGCACCGGGGCGTCCCCGGTGCCGGTGAACTCCCAGGCGGCCGCGTACGCGAACTCGTCGTCCTTGCGGGCGGCTTCGCCGTCCGGTGTCTGGGACTCCTCGCGGAAGTGACCGCCGCAGGACTCGGCGCGGTGCAGCGCGTCGAGGCACATCAGCTCGGCCAGCTCCAGGTAGTCGACGACGCGGTTGGCCTTCTCCAGGGACTGGTTGAACTCCTCACCGGTCCCCGGCACCTTGATGCGCCGCCAGAACTCCTCGCGGATCTGCGGGATCCGCTCGAGTGCCTTGCGCAGCCCCGTGTCCGTCCGGGCCATACCGCAGAACTCCCACATCAGTTCGCCGAGTTCACGGTGGAAGGAGTCGGGCGTACGGTCGCCGTCGACGGACAGCAGCAGGTTCAGCCGGTCCTCCGTCTCGGCCAGCACCTCCTGTACGACGGGGTGTTCGACCGTCACCGCCTCCTGGTGGGGGTTGCGGGCGAGGTAGTCGTTGATGGTGGCCGGCAGTACGAAGTAGCCGTCGGCCAGGCCCTGCATCAGCGCACTCGCGCCGAGCCGGTTCGCGCCGTGGTCGGAGAAGTTGGCCTCGCCGACCGCGAACAGCCCGGGGACGGTGGTCTGGAGGTCGTAGTCGACCCACAGCCCGCCCATGGTGTAGTGCACGGCGGGGTAGATCCGCATCGGCACCTGGTACGGATCCTCGTCGGTGATCCGCTGGTACATGTCGAAGAGGTTGCCGTACTTGGCCTCGACGGCTTTCCGCCCCATCCGCGCGATGGCGTCGGCGAAGTCGAGATAGACGCCCTGCCCGCCGGGCCCGACGCCCCGTCCCTCGTCGCAGACGTTCTTCGCTGCGCGCGAGGCGATGTCGCGCGGAACCAGGTTGCCGAAGGACGGGTAGATGCGCTCGAGGTAGTAGTCGCGCTCGTCCTCGGGGATCTGGTTCGCGGGCCGGGTGTCGCCCTTGGCCTTGGGCACCCAGATCCGTCCGTCGTTGCGCAGCGACTCGCTCATCAGCGTCAGCTTGGACTGGTGGTCGCCGGTACGCGGGATGCAGGTGGGGTGGATCTGGGTGAAGCACGGGTTGGCGAAGTAGGCACCGCGCCGGTGCGCCCGCCAGACGGCGGTGGCGTTGGAGTTCATGGCGTTCGTCGACAGGTAGAAGACGTTGCCGTAACCACCGCTCGCCAGTACGACGGCGTCCGCGAAGTACGTGTCGATCTTGCCCGTGATCAGGTTCCGGGCCACGATCCCGCGCGCCCGCCCGTCGACCACGACCAGGTCGAGCATCTCGGTGCGCGGATGCATCTCCACGTTCCCGGCGGCGATCTGCCGGCTCAGCGCCTGGTAGGCGCCAAGGAGCAGCTGCTGCCCGGTTTGCCCACGGGCGTAGAACGTCCGCGAAACCTGCACACCACCGAAGGACCGGGTGTCCAGCAGACCGCCGTACTCCCGTGCGAACGGGACGCCCTGCGCCACGCACTGGTCGATGATCTCGACGGAGATCTGCGCGAGCCGGTGGACGTTGGACTCGCGGGCCCGGAAGTCACCGCCCTTGACGGTGTCGTAGAACAGCCGGTGGATGGAGTCGCCGTCGTTGCGGTAGTTCTTCGCCGCGTTGATACCGCCCTGCGCGGCGATGGAGTGAGCGCGGCGCGGGGAGTCCTGGTAGCAGAACTGGACGACGTGGTAGCCCTGTTCGGCGAGGGTGGCACCGGCGGAGCCGCCGGCGAGGCCGGTACCGACGACGATCACGGTGTGCTTGCGCCGGTTGGCGGGGTTGACCAGCTTGGCCTCGAAACGGCGCTTGTCCCAGCGTTCGTTGATCGGTCCGGAAGGGGCCTTGCCGTCGGCGACGGCTTTGCCGGTCGTGTAGTTCACGAAATCGGTCATGTTCAGCTCACCACTCCGGTCATGACACCCACGGGTACGGCGATGAAACCGGCCGTGAGCAGCAGCGCGAGGACGTTGGCCGTGGCCTTGAGGGCGCGGTCGCGGGTGCGGCTGCCGACGCCGAGGGTCTGGGCGGCGCTCCAGAAGCCGTGCCGGACGTGCAGGCCGAGCGCGAGCATCGCGACGATGTAGATCACGTTGCCGTACCAGGTGGAGAAGGTGTCCACGACGTTCTGGTACGGGTGGCCCTCCTGGAAGCCGCCGGAGTGCACGGTTCCGGTGGTCAGGTCGAGAATGTGCCAGACAATGAAGAGGGCGAGGATGATCCCGCCCCAGCGCATGGTGCGGGTCGCGTAGCCGGCCCGGGGCCTGCTGTGCACGTACTTGGTGGGGCGCGCCCTGATGTCACGGCGGCTGAGCTGGTAGGCGGACGTGGCGTGGGCGACCACGGCGACGACCAGGACGATCCGGATGAGCCAGAGCGTCCACTCGTAGTGCATGAAGGGTTCGCCGATGGTGCGCAGCCAGTGGGCGTAATGGTTGAACTCGCCCGCCCCGAAGTAGATCTTCAGGTTGCCGATCATGTGCACGACCAGGTAGAGCAGCATGATCAGGCCGCTGACGGCCATCACGGTCTTCTTGCCGACGGAGCTGTCCCACATCGTGCGTGCCATGGACGGCCGTCGGTCCGTCCGCGTTGCCAGAGCCATACTCAGGACGGTAGAGCCCGAGGACCCGATCGGTCCAAGACATGGTCCGGCTCGATTCCATAGCCAGAAGCTATCGTGTCAGCATGCAGTTCCAGCAGCTTCAGTACTTTGTCGCCGTCGCCGAGACCCGGCACTTCACCCGGGCCGCCGAGCTGGTCCATGTCGCCCAGCCCTCGCTGTCCCAGCAGATCAAGGCGCTGGAGCGGGAGCTGGGGGCGGATCTGTTCCTGCGGGCCCGGGGCAACATCACGCTGACCGACGCCGGCGAGGCGCTGCTGCCGCTGGCCCGGCGGATCCTCGCTGACGCGGACACCGCCCGGCACGAGGTGCAGGAACTGGTGCAGCTGCGGAGCGGGCGGGTGCGGCTGGGGGCGACCCCGAGTCTGTGCACCGGGCTGCTGCCGGACGTGCTGCGGTCCTTCCACGACCGCTACCCCGGGATCCAGCTGCTGATCGAGGAGAGCGGCTCCCATGATCTCGTACGGGAGCTGGCGCGCGGGGCGCTGGATCTGGCGCTGATCGTGCTGCCGCTGCCACCGGCGTCGCCCGCACTGACCACGGTCGAGCTGTTGCGGGAGGACCTGGTGGTGGTGTCCTCCCCCGAGGCGACGGCGCCCGGGCGGGGGCGGGGCGGGGTGAAGATCTCCGACCTGGAGGGGGAGCGGCTGGTGATGTTCCGGCACGGGTACGACCTGCGGGAGCTGACCGTCGCGGCGTGTCGCTCCGCTGGGTTCGAGCCGGGTTTCGCGGTTGAGGGGGGTGAGATGGACGCGGTGCTGGGGTTTGTACGGTCGGGCCTGGGGGTGGCCGTGGTGCCTCGGATGGTGGCCGCTCGTTCGGGACGGGGCTTGCGGGTCACTCCGTTGGCTCGGCCGGGGTTGCATCGGACCATTGCGTTGGCGCACCGGAGTGATGTGGCTCCGCCCAGGGCTGCGCGGGAGTTGCAGAGGATGTTGTTGGAGAGGTGACCGATCGTGAGCGCCATAGTGGTCAGCACCGTGGCGGGCTGCGGGGCCGTTGTGGCTGGTCGCGCCCACGCGGCGGAGCCGCAAATCGACACTGCCCCGCGCCCCTGAAGGGCTCTCTGGGCGCCGCATGCGTCGCCGTGGAAGAGCAGTACGTCGGACTGGGACGGGAGACGCCGTACGCCGGCGCCGCTCGACCTCAGGAAGACGTTGTGCGAGGCCGCGCCCACCGCGTCGTGGAAGGCCTCGTCGGCCCGGGCGAAGGCGTGCCCGTCCTGCTGCTGGGCCGCCGTCAGTGAACTGCGGGCGCCCTCCCGGATTGCTGGCGGCCCTCAAGCGTGCCCACATCGGCAACTACTCGATCTTCCTGCGGGACGGGCTGCTCTTCAGCTACCTGGAGTACTCGGGCAGCGACTACGCCGCCGACACCGAGGGGATCGCCGCCGACCCGGTGACACGCGACTGGTGGGCCCTGACCGGCCCCTGCCAGCAGCCGCTGGACACCGTGGCCGAGGGCGAGTGGTGGGCCCCCGCCGAGGAGGTCTTCCACCTCGACTGAGGGCCCACAGGACGCCGGGTCGTCAGCCCGTCGCGTCCACCAGCGCCAGGTCGTGCAGGCGCTCCGGTGGGCCCGGACGGGCGTAGTACCAGCCCTGGGCCGTGTCGCAGCCCAGTATCCGGAGTTGTTCCGCCTGGGCCCCCGTCTCCACGCCCTCCACCGTGACCGCCAGGTCCAGGCTGTGGGCCAGGGAGACGATGCCCTCCACGATCTTGAGGTCGACCGGGTCCGCCGGGAACTGCTGCATGCTCTGGGTGAAGGAGCGGTCCAGTTTGAGGATGCTCACCGGAAGGCGGCGGAGGTTGGCGAGGTTGGAGTAGCCCGTGCCGAAGTCGTCCAGGGCGATGTCGACGCCCATCTCGGCGAGGCGGCGCAGCGGTTTGAGGAGGTCGTCGTCGGCGCCGATCAGGGCCGACTCGGTGACCTCCAGGCAGAGGGCCTCGGGGGCCACTCCGGTCCGCTCCAGGATGTCCACCGTGTCCTGGACCAGGCCGGGGTGGGTGAGCTGGCACGGGGACAGGTTGACGTTGATGCGCAGCGGGCCGGCGCTGGTGTGCTCGCCGTAGCGTTCTCGCCATTCGCGGGCCTGGCGGATGGATTGCTCCAGGACCCAGCGGCCCAACGGGACGATCAGGCCGGTGTGTTCGGCGAGCGGGATGAACCGGTCGGGGCCGAGGACCCCGTGCTGCGGGTGCAGCCAGCGGACCAGGGCCTCCGCGCCGCGCACGCTGCCGTCGCCGAGGTGGACCAGCGGCTGGTACTCGATGAAGAACTCGTTGCGGTCCAGGGCCGCGGGGAGCGCGGTGGTGAGGCCGTGCCGGGTGATGGCGCGGGCGTCGGCCTCCGGGTCGGCCAGTTCGGAACGGTTGCCGCCCGCCGACTTGGCCCGGTACATCGTGATGTCGGCGCTGCGCAGCACCTCGGCCGGGGTGCGCTCGCCCGCCGGTCCCTCGACGATGCCGATGGAGCCCCGGACCATGAGGTCGCGGCCGTCGATGCTGATCGGGGTGATGAGGGCGTTCATGATGCGGTCGGCCAGGTCGTCGACCTCGCGTTGGGTGGCCGGTCCGGTGGTCAGCGCCACGAACTCGTCGCCGCCGAGCCGGGCGACCATCTCGCCGGGCGCGGTCGCGCAGGACTGCAGCCGGTCGGCGACCTCCACCAGCAGCCGGTCGCCGGCCGAGTGGCCGAGGCTGTCGTTGACGGTCTTGAAGCCGTCCAGGTCGAGGTAGCACAGCCCGAAGCGCTGACCGTCACCGGCGGCCAGGGCCTTCTCCAGGCGCTCGAAGAACAGCGTGCGGTTGGGCAGGCCGGTGAGCGCGTCGTGGGTGGCCTCGTAGCGCAGCCGCAGATTGAGCAGCCGGCGCTCGGTGGTGTCCTCCATGAGGGCCAACTGGTACTGCGGGTCGCCGTCGGCGTCCCGGAGCAGGGAGACGGTCAGGTTGGTCCACAGGACCGTTCCGTCGGAGCGGTTGAACGCCTTCTCGACGTGGTAGTGCTCGCGGTCGCCGCGCACCAGCTCCTCGTAGAGCCGCCAGGTCTGGGGCGCGTCCTCGGGATGCGCCCACTCCATGACCTTGCGGCCGCGCACGGCCTGCTCGGAGCCGCCGAACATCCGCAGCAGCGCACCGTTGACCTGGAGGACGTTGCCCTCCAGATCGGCGATGCCGATTCCTATCGCCGCGCCCTCGAAGACGGCGCGGAAGCGGGCCTCGCTGGCGTGCAGCGCCTGCGCGACCACGCCCTGGGCCCGCAACGCGGCCTGCGCGATGGCCTCCTGCTCGGCCAGTGTGCGCTCGCGCAGCGCCTGGGCGAACCCGGCGGCCATCGCGTGCTGGATCCGCGAGGAACGCATCCGCAGCTCGTCCTGGGGGCCGTCCGCACCGCAGTACAGGGCCAGATAGGCGTCGACGCAGTCGAGGGTGCGGGTGAGCGCCTCGGGGTCGGTGCAGTGCGCGTCGATCAGCGCGGCGCCCACCTGCCGGGCCTCTTCGGCGTCGAAGCCGTGCGCCAGCAGCACCTCGCTCAACCGGCGGGCCAGCGGAAGTAGTTGCTCCTCGAACTCCGGTCGGGTCAGGGACGTGGAGGTCACCGGGAACACCGCCCGGCTCCAGATCGTCGCGAACCGGCGCAGTCTGTCCTCCGGGCCGTCCGGCTCCGCGATCACGCCGCGATCCCCACGCCGGCGAATCCGGAGAAGGCATACGGATCCTCGTCCTCCGGCACCGACTCCGGCCGCCAGTGCGGCATCGGCACCAGTCCGGGTTCCACCATGTCGTACCCCTCGAAGAACCTGGCGATCTCGTCGCGCGAGCGCATGATGAGCGGGTTGCGAATGTCCCTGTATACGTCCACCGCGCTCTCGGCCCGCTCGGGTGGCAGCGGGATTCCCTCGTACGAGGCATGGGTGAGGATCAGCAGGCTGCCGGGCGCGAGTGCCTCGCGCAACTGTGCCACTGCCCCGTAGGGGTCGTCCGCGTCTTCCACGAAATGCAGTATGGCAACGAGGAGCAGGGCCACTGGCCGATTCAGGTCGATGAGGCGGCCCACCTGAGGGCTCGACAGGATCTCCTGGGGCTTGCGGAGGTCCGCGGCGACCACGTCCGCCTCCTCGTTGCCCGTGAGCACGGCCTGGCTGTGGGCCACGGCCACCGGGTCGTGGTCGACATACACCACGTGTGCGCCGGGGTGCGCCGTCTGCGCCACCTCGTGGACGTTGCCGAAGGTGGGGATGCCGGAGCCGATGTCCAGGAACTGCTCGATGCCGGCGGCCACGGCGAAGCGGACGGCACGGCGCATGAAGGCGCGGTTGGCCTGCATGATCTTCGGCAGGCCCGGCAGGTGCGTCATCGCCTTGCGGGCCGCTTCCCGGTCGACCTCGAAGTTGTGCGAACCGCCCAGGTAGTAGTCGTAGATACGCGAAACGCTCGGCACCGAGATGTCGATGCTCCGTGGGGCCCAGGCGGGACGCTCCATGTATCTCTCCAAGGCTGAGACGGTCCGGTGTTCGAGCAGAGGCTACTGATCGCCTGCGAACTGGGCGAGTGGAACCGGAAATTGACCGTCCGTTCCCGGTCACCACCTGGGAAATCGGTGTGCGCTTTGGGGGTGTTCGGGCATTCCGCCGGTTGCGGGTGCGCTGAACAGCACAGGCGGGTGCGCTGGAAAGCACAGGAACCCGCCCCCTCCGTGCGGTGCGGAGGGGGCGGGCGGTCGAATGTGGACTTGAGTGGGGCGATCAACCCTGGGGAGGTGATCCCTTACTGGCTCGGCGCGCCGACCAGCTTTCCTTCGGGCGAGACGGCGTACCAAGTGCCGCCGACGCCCTGACCGTTGGTGTCCCCGGCCTTCGAGTCACCGGAGAAGGTGTAGATCGGCCAGCAGTTGACCGTCATCTGCTTCTGGCCGTTGTCGGACCGGGTGAAGCCCATCAGGCCCTTCTTCTGGATGCCCTTGGTGTCGTTGGCGGCGACCTCCGCGACGGCCGGCCACTTCGCCAGGCAGTCGCCGGTGCAGTTCGAGACGGACTTGGGCCATGCCTTGTCCTTGATGAAGCGGTAGACCGTCATGCCGTTCTTGTCGACGACGATGTCACCGAGCTTGGCGTCCTTGCGGACGGACAGGCCGGGCAGGGCGGCCAGGGTGGCCTTCTTGCCGTCGGGGGCCAGCGCGAACCACTTGCCGCCCACACCCTGGCCGTTCACGTCACCGGCGTTGACGTCCTTGGCGTAGCGGTACACCGGCCAGCCACCGACGGTCAGTTGCTTGGTGCCGTCGGTGCGGGTGACCTCGCCGAGCAGCGCCTTGTCGATGCCCTCGCCGGCCGCGGCGTCATCGGCGGGCACCGGCGGCCAGGTGGTGGCGCAGTCGCCGTCGCAGTTCGATTTGGGGGGATTGGCGGTGTCCGTGTCGAATCGGTAGAGGGTGAGGCCGCTACCGTCGGTCAGCACCTTGCCCAGATCCGGGTTGCTGGCAACGGTCAGCTTGCCCGCGGGCTGGACCGTGGCCGGAGAACTGGAAGCCTGACTTCCGTCCGCGCCGTAACCGTTGCCCGCACCGGTGGAGGGGCTGGTCACACTGCCCACGCTGCCGACACCGGCCGGAGCCGTGGCACCCACGTTCTGGGCCGCCGAGGACGGAGTGGTCACATTGTCCTGACCACACCCCGTCAACGCCAGCACGCCTGCGGCCGTGGCCACCAGAGAGGCGCTCCTCCAGGAGGTCTTCATCTTCAACTCCCCATAATCGCCTGCATATTGCAGCGCCTGTGCGCCGCCGCACGCCACCAGGTACGGATACCGGGGGCCGAAGTGTTCAACAGCCGCACAAATTTCTTTCGGGACGCCGTGCCCTCGGCCCGCGTCCCGCACGGGCGTACGCTTCGAGCCAATCGCCGACCGATGTGATTCAAACCGGTTTACGGTACATATCCCCCGTTCGGGCCAATCCCTCCGCACTCCGGCGTGCGACGGCACCCGACGCCTCATGATCTCGGTCGTGCATGCACCCGAAGTGACCCGACTCGCGCCCGTCCCACGAGTGTTGGCCTTGCTGACACTCACGTGGACCCTGGTGGGCTGCCCGGTCGGCACGGCGTCGGCCGACGCCTGCGCCTACGCCTCGACGGGCCCCGACGGCACTCACGCGGTGGCCGTGGCCGGCGGCTCCTGGCCCACTCCCCCGCTCTGCCCGCCCCCCACACCGCCGCCTTGCCCCACACCGACGCCAACCCCCACTCCGACGCCCACACCCACGCCGTCGCCGAGACCGACCCCCACCCCCAAACCCACACCAAAGCCCACCCCGCCGGCCCCGGCACCACCGCCGCCGCCCCGGTGGGCGCCGGCCCCGCAGCCGGCGCCCACCCCGCCACCGGCTCCCCAGCCCAAGCCGAGGCCGACGCCCACCCCGACCCCGTCGCCGAAGCCCACCCCGCGGCCCTCACCGACCCCGGTGACCTACCCGCCGTACCGCATCCAGTCGACCGGCACGACGGCGCCGAACCGCACCTCTCCGGTCACCTATGTCCTGCTCATCGCCGTACCCGCCATCGTCGCCATCGCCGCGTTCCGCGCGCGCTGACGGCCGGCCCGCTCACTCCAGGAGGCTTCCGTTGCCGGATTGGCTTGTTCTCGTCCTCGCGATGCTCGCGGCCTGTGCCGTGGTGGTCATCATCACCCTCGTACGGCACAAGAGGGCGGCGGAGGACGAGGATCCCTCCGAGACGCCGGACGTCATCGAGTACATGACCATGTGGATCGGCGTCATCTACGCCATCGTCCTCGGTCTGGCGGTGGCTGGGGTGTGGGAGGCCCGCAGCGCCGCCCAGGACCATGTGCAGGCGGAGGCGCAGGCGCTGCACGAGATCTACGAACGGGTACGGGTGTATCCGCCCGACGCCCGTGACCGGATCCGGGCTGACGTCGACGCCTACACCCAGCAGGTCGTCGGCAAGGAGTGGAAGGAGATGGCGGATCACGGCCGTCTCACCCAGCAAGGCGCCGACCTGCTTGCGAAGATCCGCCAGGACGTCACCGACTACCAGCCGAAGACCGACTTCCAGGCCCAGGCCTACCAGCCGCTGGTGGACCAGGTGGCCGCTCTCGACCAGTCGCGCAGCGCCCGGGCCGACTCGACCGGGGCCACCATGCCGAACGTGGTGTGGTTCGGGCTGCTGACCGGAGCCGCGGTCACCATCGGTATGGTCTTCGCCCTGCAGATCAGGCGCACCCGGCGCGAGCTGATCCTGGCGGGGCTGTTCTCCGCGACGATCGCCTTCATGCTGTTCCTCATCTGGGACTTCGACGAGCCCTACAGCCGGGGCATCACAGCGACGGCGCAGCCCTTCCTGAACCTCTTCCCGCACATCAGGGGTTAGGTGACCCGAAAGCCGGAGGCATCCGGGGGACAACGCGTCGCGCCACGCCGCGGATGTCCCCCGGGTGCCGTATCCACATCCCCCGGTCGGCCCATTCGCCTCCCCCGTTCGCGCTACTGCGTTCGCGCGGGTGTACGGATGTTCCTAGCGTTCCGATCATCGAGGTGCGTTTCCGGCACGAGCGGAACAGATCCGCCGGCAGCTCCTCGGAGACCGGAGGAACCACCATGCACGCCATACGCGTCGCTTCGGCCGCACTGCTCGGCGTCGGCGCCCTCGTCCTCGGCGCTCCGGCCGCCCTCACGGACGACGAGGGCGACGGGGGCCGTGACAGCGGCCAGCACACCTCCTTCGGTCTCCACGTCACGCCGTCCACGGTGTCGGCCGGCGGCCGGGTCAGCCTGCAACTGAACCGCGCCGAAGGCTGCCGGGGCGCCGCGACGGTCAGCTCGGACGTGTTCGACACGGTCCGGATCCCGGAGGGACGGGACTCGGTCGCGGCCACGGTCCACCGGGACGCGAGAACACGGGCCTCGTACCGGGTGACCTTCGACTGCGACGGGACCAGGGGATCGACCCAACTCAGCATCGCCGCCGGCCAGTCGCAGGGGCATGGTGACGGCGGTACGGACGGCGACCGCACGGAGGGCCGGTCCGACGGCCTTGCAGATGGCCACTCCGACGGACGCACGGACACCGAGGCTGACGAACGCACAGACGGCGGTACCGACAGCGGTACGCACGACGTTGTCGACCGGCAATCGGACAGCGGCACCGGCGGGCGTGAGGAGCTCAACCCGCAGCCTCTCCCGCCCGATCGGGGTGTGCGGGCAGGTGCAGGCGGCAGCGTCGGCGGGTTCGATCCGAAGGAGATCGGCCTCGGCGCCGCGCTCGTCGTGGGCTCGGTAGGCACGGCGTACCACATCGCACGCCGACGGGCCGACGAGGGCGGTGCGGACGGTGCCTGATCGCCTCCCGGCTCGCCACCTGACCGCCCAGGTCTTCGCCCCGGTCCTGCGGGGCCGGGGCGAAGACGGCCCGCACGGGTCAGAGCCGCTTCTCGTGCCGACGGCGCAGCCAGAACCCGCAGCCGGCGAGCACGGCCGCGCCCACCAGCCCACCGCCGATCGCCATGTCGGCCCGGGTGGCCCCACTGGAGACGCTGCCGCCGACGCCGCCCCGGACCCCACCGAGCACGAAGAACGCGGACGGCCGGGTCAGGGTCCGTCCGTCGCAGCGGACGGTCAGGTCGTACGGGCCGGGGCGGGCGTCCCGGTCGATGGTGGCGACACCGCGCGCCATGTCGCCGCCGAACGGGAACAGCTCGGTCGTCCGGAAGGCACGGGAGGTCATGACACCGCGGCGGCAGCCGTCGACGGTGACGGTGAGGCGGGCGCCGCTCGTGATCGCTCTGGGCTGGGCGACGATGTTGCGCACCCCGTTGCCCCGGCCACCGAATCCGTCGTCGAAGCGCCCGTCGTCCCCTCGGCCGCCGAATCCATCGTCGAACCCGTCATCGCCACGTCCGCCGCCGAACCCGTCATCGCCACGTCCGCCGCCGAACCCCTCACCACCATGTCCGCCGCCGAACCCTTCACCACCACGTCCGCGGCCGAACCCCTCACCACCACGTCCGCGGCCGAACCCCTCACCACCACGCCCGCCGCCGAACCCCTCACCACCACGCCCGTCACCGCCCCGCCCACCGAAGCCGTCCCCGCCTCGGCCGCCGAAGTCGTCCCTGCCCCGGCCGATTCCGCCTACGCCGTACCCGGGGACGACGACTCCGGGGACCGCGACGCCTGGGGCGACACCGACGCCTGGGGCGACACCGACGCCTGGGGCGACACCGACGCCGGGAGCGACGCCGGTCCCGGGGGCGACGCCCACCCCACCGACGACCGGGGCTTGGGTGTTGGCCGGGCCGCCGCCGTTGCCCATGCCGTCCGCGACGGCCATGGGGGCGGCGGCTCCGAGCACGGCGACCACCGTGCACGCTGCCGCGAGGGCACGTGAGTTTCGCATCTCTTCCTCCGCGGAAGGCGCCCCGGGAACCGTCCCCGGTCGATCGGCGAGAAAGCACCTCCCGAATAGACCCTCAGATGTATTGAACACGCCCGCATTTCGAGAATGGTCCGTCCTGGTGAGTGGACACGCCGAGCGAAAAGCACACAATCGGATGTTGCCGCAGGTCACGGACCGTCAGAAAAATCCTGAGAACGGCAACTCGGATGGCGCACCGGAATACGCCCGGGCCACCCGTTCGCCCGTCGCCCCGTCGCCGCTCGCGCGCGCGGGACTTAGCGTTTTCCCATAGGCGATACGGAGATCGCAGCGGCCGCGTCGAGAGGGGATGGCGAATGTCTGCGTCCGAACTTTCCGAGCTGGCCGAAGAGGCCGAAGAGGAGGAGCGGCGGCGCAAGCGTGCCCCCTGGGGCGTGATAGCGCTTGTTCTGCTGACCGGTCTGGCTCTCATCCGGAACGGTTCCGGAGAGTTCGACGTCGGTCCGCCGCAGCCGGCCTCGGCCGCCGCCCCGGACACCCGTAGCACGCTCCCGGACACCTTCGCCACCGCGCCCGACGCACTGCCGTACGCGGCGGCGGACCGGATCAGGATCCCCGCGATCCGGGTCGACGCGCCCGTGATGCCGGTGGGTCTGGACACGGACGGCTGGGTCGCCGCGCCGCCGCCGGACGATCCGAATCTGGCCGGCTGGTTCACCGGGGGCGTCTCGCCCGGCGAAAAGGGCACGTCCGTGATCGTCGGTCATGTCGACAACTCCAAGGGCCCCGCGGTGTTCTACGGACTCGGTTCCCTGAAGAAGGGAAACCGGGTCGAGATCGAGCGCACCGACGGAAAGACCGCGGTGTTCGAGATCTACGGCATCGAGGTCTTCGCGAAGGCCGACTTCCCCGGCGACCGGGTCTACGGTTCCAAGGGCACACCGGAGTTGCGGGTCATCACCTGCGGCGGCGGTTTCTCGAAGCAGAACGGTTACGACGGGAACGTCGTGGTCTTCGCCCGCCTGGTCGAGGCCCGCTGAGGCGGCCCCGGCCGGGCGGGCGAAGGCCCGTTCGCGGCGACGGGCCGAACCCGGTTCAGGTCCGGCGGCGCGGCACGGTCAGGTGGTATCCGTTGTCCAGCAGATAGGGCAGATACTCGCGCAGGGCCTGGACGCTCTGCGAGCGGTCGCCCCCGGCGTCGTGGGAGAGGACCACGACGCCGGGGGCGGCGCCCTTCTCGATCGTGTCGACGATGGTGCGGGTGCCCGGGGTCGTCCAGTCGGTGCTGTCGACGGTCCACGCCATGGGCTCCATGCCCATCTCGGCGCCGAGTTGGAAGGCCGCGCGGTTCCATGCGCCGTAGGGGGCGCGGAACCACTGGGGGCGTTCGCCGTAGGTGTCCTCGATGGCGTCACTGGTGCTCTCCATCTCGTCGCGGATCTCACGGCGCTTCATGGTGGTCAGCAGCGGATGCGTCCAGGTGTGGTTGCCCACCACATGGCCCGCGGCGGCCATGCGCGCCACCAGCTCCCGGTTCTGGACGATGCACTCCCCGCACAGGAAGAACATCGCGCGCACGTCGTACTTGGCGAGGGTGTCCAGGATGTGCGGGGTATAGGCCGGGTTCGGCCCGTCGTCGAAGGTGAGCATCATGCGCCTGCCTCGTCCGGAGATCTGCAGGATGGGTTCCTTGCGGACCTTGAGCTTGCGCGGCTCGGTGGGCGGCGGGCCGTAGCCGGTGAGCGGCTGGAGCCGGAAGGCGGAGGACTTGAGCGTCTGGCGGGCCGGCGGGCCGGCGGCCGGGGCGACTGTGCCCGCCGCCTCCTCGCCGTCGCTCGCCAGCACGATTCCCGCGGTACCCGCGGCCCCGAGAGCGGCGGCACCGGCGAGCAGCAGCCGGCGCCGGGTGAACAACTGATCCTTCTGCATGACTCATCAGTCGCCCGGCCGGGCTTGGGCGCACCACTAAGACACCGGTGCGGCGGCGCGAAAACACCCGCACGGACCAGCGAACGGAGGTTTCGGAAAGAATGGGTCAAGTACCCGGAAGCGACGGCGAGTCCCGGAACCGGGGAGGCCTCAGCGGCGGCGGACCAGCGGGAACGGCAGCGTCTCGCGGATCGTCAGACCGGTGAGGAACATGACCAGCCGGTCGACGCCGATGCCGAGCCCGCCGGTGGGCGGCATCGCGTATTCGAGGGCGTCGAGGAAGTCCTCGTCGAGCTCCATCGCCTCGGGGTCCCCGCCGGCGGCGAGCAGCGACTGGGCGGTCAGCCGACGCCGCTGTTCGACGGGGTCGGTCAGTTCGGAGTAGGCGGTGCCGAGTTCGGTGCCGAAGGCGACCAGGTCCCAGCGTTCGGCGAGCCGCGGGTCGGTGCGGTGCTGCCGGGCGAGCGGGGAGACTTCGGTCGGGAAGTCCTTGTAGAAGGTGGGCAGCTGGGTCCGCTCCTCCACCAGCCGCTCGTACATCTCGAGGACGACGTCCGCGGGCCCGTCGTCGGGGGTGTACGGCACACCGGTCCGGTCGCAGTGCCGGTGCAGCCGCAGCAACTCGGTGCCGGGGCCGATCTCCTCCCCCAGCGCCTCGGAGATGGCCCCGTACACGGTCTTGACCGGCCAGTCGCCCGAGATGTCGTACTCCCGCCCTTCCTTGCGGGCCACCGGGGAGCCGAAGGCGGCGGTCGCGGCGCCCTGGACCAGTTCGCGGGCGAGGTCGAGCATCACGTCGTAGTCGGCGTACGCCTGGTAGGCCTCCAGCATCGTGAACTCGGGGTTGTGCTTGTAGGAGACGCCCTCGTTGCGGAAGGTACGGCCGAGTTCGAAGACCTTCTCCAGTCCGCCGACGCACAGCCGCTTCAGATACAGCTCGGGGGCGATACGCAGATGGAGGTCGAGGTCGTAGGCGTTGATGTGGGTGGTGAAGGGGCGGGCGTTGGCGCCGCCGTGGATCTGCTGGAGCATCGGGGTCTCGACCTCCAGGTAGCCGCGGTCGAGGAGGCCCTGGCGCAGCGCCTGTACGGCGGTGGAGCGGGCGCGCACGATGGCTCGGGCGGCGGGGCTGGTGGCGAGGTCGAGATAACGGCGGCGGAGCTTGGCCTCGGGGTCGGCGAGGCCCCGGTGTTTGTCGGGCAGGGGGCGCAGGCACTTGGCGGTGAGCTGCCAGTCGGTGACGAAGACGGTGGGCTCGCCCTTGTCGCTGTGGCCGGCCCGGCCGGTGGCGGTGATCTGGTCGCCGATGTCGGTGTCGGCGGTGAAGCGGGCCAGGGCGGGGCCCGACCGGGTCCGGGTGAGGGCGAGTTGGCGGTCGCCCGACCAGTCGCGGAGCGTCACGAAGACGATGCCCCCGAAGTCCCGGACCAGCACGATCCGCCCGGCGACGGTGACCGTCTCGCCGTCGCGGACGTCGGCGAGGGCACGGGTGGGCCGTACGGTCGCCACCGGGTAGGGGTCGACGCCCTTGGCGCGCAGCCGGTCCAGCTTCCGGCGCCGGACGCGGAACTGGTCCGGCAGGCCCGTCTCCGGTGCGCCGGGCCCGGCCTCGTCCCCTCCGTCGAGACCGGGCACCAGCGAAGACTGCGGCGCCTCGACGAGCCGCGGTCCGGTCTTCGGGTGCCCCTTTCCCCAGAGTTTGCGCAAGGACGGTACGGAGACGAAGCCTTCGGCGATTCCGGAGGCGAGGCCGATACGGGCCAGGGAGGCGGTCTCGCCGTAGCAGATGAACCGCGGGTACCACTCCGGGCGGTACTTGGCGTTGGAGCGGTACAGGGCCTCCAGTTGCCACCAGCGGGAGAGGAACAGCAGCAGGCCGCGCCACAGGCGCAGCACCGGTCCGGCTCCGATGCGGGCACCCTCCTCGAAGACCGAGCGGAAGACGGCGAAGTTCAACGAGACGCGACGGACGCCCAGTTTGGGGGCGGCCGCGCACAGGTCGGCGACCATGAACTCCATCACCCCGTTGGGGGCGGCGCGGTCACGGCGCATCAGGTCGAGGGAGACGCCGTCGCCGCCCCAGGGCACGAAGGAGAGCAGGGCGAGCAGCCGGCCGTCCTCGGCGAGCGCCTCCACCAGCAGGCAGTCGCCGTCGGTGGGGTCGCCGAGCCGGTCCAGGGCCATGGAGAAGCCGCGCTCGGTCTCGGTGTCCCGCCAGGCGTCGGCCTTGTCGACGACCTCCTCCATCTCCGCCTCGGTGAGGGTGGCGTGGCGGCGCACACGGGTGGTGGCGCCGGTGCGCCGGACCCGGTTGACGGCCTGCCGGGTGACCCGCATCTCGCGGCCGCCGAGGTCGAAGCCGGCGACGGGCAGGATCGCCTCGTCGCCGAGTTGCAGGGCGCCGAGTCCGGCGCGGACGTAGGTCTTGGCGCCGTCCTCGGATGCGCCCATCACCGCGGGCACCCAGGCGTGCCGGCGGGCCACGTCCAGCCAGGCGGCGACGGCGTGCGGCCAAGCCTCCGGGTCGCCGACGGGGTCGCCGCTGGCCAGGCAGACACCGGCCTCGACGCGGTAGGTGACGGCGGCCTTGCCGCTGGGTGAGAAGACCACGGCCTTGTCGCGCCGGGTGGCGAAGTAGCCGAGGGAGTCCCGGTCGCCGTAGGCCTTGAGCAGGGCTCGGATGCGGGCCTCCTCGTCGCCGTGCAGGGCCGCTTCCAGGCGCTGTGAACGGAACAGGGTGGCGGCGGCGTTGAGCAGGGCGAGGGCGCCGAAGAGGCCGAGGAGGAAGGCGACGAATCGGGGCGGGCGGCCGCCGTAGCTGCCGCCGGCGACCAGGCCGCCGCAGACCCGGTCGGCCGCCCAGGCCAGGTGCTGGCCGTGCGGGAGCGAGCCGGGGAAGAGCGAGACCAGGCCCCAGCCGGCCATGATCGCCACGACGAGACCGACGAGGAGTACGGCGAGGGCACGGCGTACGGCGGCCCGGCGGGAGGCGGCGTAGAACTCCCGTCTCGCCACGATCAGCAGGGCCAGGGCGAGTCCGCACACCAGCAGTGAGCTGAAGGAGTACCAGTCGAAGCCGGAGACGACCGTCAGGACGTCCGCCAGCACCAGCAGCCCGAGGTAGATCACCACCAGCCACCAGGCGACCTTCTTGCGGGCGGCGGTGGCGCCGCCGAGCAGGAACAGGAAGACGGCGTAGGCCAGGTTCGGGCTGACGGGCACCACGACGGCGTCGAGGAAGTGCACGACCGGACGGAGCAGCGCGCGCAGCGGGGCGATGAAGGAGAGCAGGGCGCACAGCAGGGCGAGGGCGCCGAAGAAGGTCCCGAAGGCCTCCGGCACCCAGGTCAGCCGCCCGCCCCCGGGCGGGCGCGGCGGGTCCGCGGTCTCCTTCCCCGGCGCGGGCTCCACGGCGGCACTCATGTTCCGACTGTAGGAAGCACCCGCCCGCCTCGCCCGTCGAGCACCCCGAGACCGACAACACCCCCACGCCCGCCGATCACCTTGAAGCCAACCGGGCCCGGCCCGTCCGTCGGCCGGCCCACGACCAGCAGAACCCGGCCCGCCCCTCCACCGGCCCACAACCAACCAAAACCGACTCGCCCGCCGACGGGCCCGAGGCGAACAAGACCTCACTCACCCATCCACTGGCCCCACGCCGACAACACCCCACACGCCCATCGACCAGCCCGCCGCCAACCGGAGGCGACGCGTCCGTCGAGCACCCCCTGGCACCTGGGGGGCCTGCGGTTTCCGATAGCCTCGGACCGTGGCGGAACAACACCAGTTCGAGCGGGGCACGGACGGCCCCAAGGTCATCGTGGTCGGTGTCGACGGCTCGGACTCCTCGTGGCGCGCGGCCTCCTACGCCGGTGGCCTGGCCCGGCGGCAGCACGCGCTGCTCGCCGTCGTGTACGTGCAGCCGGTCCTGGCGGCCGGGGCGGCTCTCGGGGCGCCGGTGGCGGAGACGACCGACGAGATCGCGGAGGAACTGGTCGCCCAGGTCAGGGAGGCGGCCGAGCGGCTCAAGGGGATATTCGAGGTGCGCTGGGAGTTCCACACCTTCCGCGGTGACCCCTATACCGGCCTGGTGAAGGCGGCCGACGAACTGAAGGCGGACGCGGTGGTGGTGGGCGCCTCCGAGCAGGCCGGCCACCGGTTCATCGGCTCGGTGGCGATCCGCCTGGTGAAGGCGGGACGGTGGCCGGTGACGGTCGTACCGTAGCCGCCTTCCGGGGCTCCCCGAGCAGGAGCACCGGGGTCGCCAGGAGCAGGACACCGGCCACGGCGATGGCGGTGCGCGGGCCGGTGAGGCTCGCCAGCAGGCCCCACAGTGCGGTGAGCGCGGCCGTGGTGGCTTTGCCGGTGATCGACCAGGCGGACAAGGTGCGGGCGACCCGGTCGTTCGGGGTGCACTCCAGGCGGCGGGTGGCGTACACCGGGCTGTAGACGGCCGAGCAGGTGATCACGCCGAACTCCAGGACCATCACCAGCAGCAGTCCGGGGAGCCCGGGCCGGACGAAGGCCAGCCCGAGGGGCCAGACGGTGCGCAGGGTGGCCGCGCTGCGCAGTACCCGCCGCTGCCCGTACCGAGTGGCCAGCGGGCGGGCCGTCCGGGAGCCGAGGAGGCCGCCCAGGCAGGGCACGGCGAAGGCGAGGCCGTACTGCCAGGGGGCGAAGCCCAGCGGGCCGAGCATGAGGACGGCCAGCGGCGGTGCGGCGACCATGATCAGGGCGTTGGCCGCGAGGTTGTTGAAGAACAGCGGCCGCAGCTCCGGGCTGCCGAGGATGTGCCGCCAGCCGTCGAGCAGGTCGGCTGCGCGCAGGCGCTCCGTGCGGGTGTGCTCCGGCCGGGTCTCACCGCCGCCGACGGCCCGGATGCCGAGCGCCGACAGCAGAAAGCTGACGGCGTTCGCCACGACGGTGGTGACCGGGCCGAACACGCCGATCGCCGCGCCGCCGAGCGGCGGTCCGAGGACCAGCGCGGTCCAGTTCGAGGACTCGAAGCGGGCGTTCGCGGTGAGCAGCCGGTCGGCGGGTACGAGGTTCTTCAGAAAGGCGCCGGAGGCCGCGTTGAAGGTGATGTCGGCCGCCGCGACGAGTACCGACACCAGCAGCAGCTGGCCGAGGCCGAGCCCGCCGAGCGCGTAGGCGGCGGGGACGGTGAGCAGAGCGGCGAACCGGACCAGATCCATCGCCATCATCACCGGCCGCTTGCGCCGGAACTCCACCCACGGACCGAGTGGCACGGCCACCACCGCGCCCACGGCGGGCCCGGTCGCGGCGAGCAGCGCCACCTGAGCGGAGTCGGCGTGGAGGGCGATGACCGCGATCACCGAGAACGCGTCGAAGGCCAGATAGGTGCCCAGCGCACTCACCGAGTACGCGGCCCACAGCCACCCGAACCGTCGCCCCATGCACAACCTCCCGTTGACCCGGGACATGAAAACGCGCAGGTGGCCGCCGAATCAAACAACTCCCCGACCATCTGTCACAACCTGCGGTTGTACGGTGGGGACGTGGACCTCAGAGCCGTACGCACCTTCGTCGCCGTCGCCGACTCGGGGCAGTTCCAGGAGGCCGCCGCCGTGCTGGCGGTCACCCAGCAGGCCGTCTCCAAGCGGATCGCCGCACTGGAGAAGGAGCTGGGGGTGCGGCTGTTCACCCGTACCGCCCGGGGTGCCGACCTGACCGTCGACGGCCGGACCTTCCTTCCGCACGCACGCGAGCTGCTGCTGGCCGAGGAGCGCGCGACCGCCTCCGTGCGATCCGGGCGGCGCCCTCTGCGGGTCGATGTGATCGGGTCGCGGCTCGCCCCGGCGACGCTGCTGCGCGGCTTCCACGAGGCGCACCCGGAGATCGCGCTGGACGTCGTCACGCTCTTCGACGTGGACTCGGCGCTCACCGCCCTGCGCTCCGGTGCGATCGACGCGTCCTTCCGTGCCGTCGCCATGCCCGGCCGGCCGCTGCCCAGGGGCGTCGAGGCGGCCCGGGTGCTCGACGAGCCGGTCCAGCTGCTCACCGGCCCGGGGCACGCCCTGGCCGGCCGTCGCTCGGTCTCGCCCGGGGAGCTGGCCGGGCACCGGATCTGGATGCCGGGCATCGTGGACGGCACCGAGTGGGCCGCGTACTACGCCTCACTCGCCGCCGAGTTCGACCTCACCATCGACTCCTCGGGCCCCAACTTCACCGGGGCGGTGCAGGAGGCGGTCGCCGGCTCCGACACGCTGGCGACCCTCGTCAGTGAGCAGACCCGGCTGGTCTGGCCGGAAGGTCACGATCTGCGCCGTATCCCGCTGCTCGACCCGACCCCCGTCTACCCGCACTCGCTGGTGTGGACCACCGCCAACCCGCACCCGGCGCTGGTCGCCCTGCGCGGCCATCTCGCCCGCACCCGGCCGCCCCGCCCCGCGCCCCGGACCTGGGTGCCCGGCTGGGCCGAGAGCGTGCGTGGCGTCTTCCGTCCGTGACGCCCCTGAGCCATCATGATCCGCCGTCAGCCGTTCGCGATCGGCGAAGAGGTGAGGCACATGGCGAAGCTCCGTACGGGTGAAGGAATTCTCCGCCGCAAACCCATCGAACACATCGAGGAGACCGAGGTCGGCGAGGGTGCCCGGCTCGACAGATCGCTCGGGCTGTGGCAGCTGACCGCGATCGGTGTGGGCGGCATCATCGGCGCGGGCATCTTCACCCTCGCCGGTACCGTCGCCAACGGCACGGCCGGTCCCGCCGTCCTGATCTCCTTTCTCATCGCCGGTCTGGCGAGCGCCTGCGCCGCGCTGTCGTACGCCGAGTTCGCCGGGCTGATCCCGAAGGCGGGATCGGCGTACACCTACGGCTATGCGGTGCTCGGCGAGTTCGCGGGCTGGTTCATCGGCTGGGACCTGCTTTTGGAGTACACGGCGATCGTGGCGGTGGTCGCGATCGGCATCTCCGGGTACTTCGGCTTCCTGGTCGAGCAGATGGGCGCGGAACTGCCGCGGTGGATGCTGGGCGCGCCCGGCACCGGCGCCGGCCACCGGGTCGACCTGTTCGCCGCCGTGCTCTGCCTGCTGATCGCCTATCTGCTCAACCTCGGCATCCGCAGCGCGGCCCGGTTCGAGACGGTCGTGGTGGTACTCAAGGTGCTGGTGGTGCTGCTGGTGGTCGGTGTCGGTGTGTTCCACATCAACTCGGCGAACTACCACCCCTTCTTCCCCTTCGGCGTCAGCGGGGCGTTCACGGGTGCGGCCACGGTGTTCTTCGCGGTCTTCGGGTACGACGCGATGTCGACGGCGGCCGAGGAGTCGAAGGACGCGCAGCGGCACATGCCGAAAGCGATCATCTACTCGCTGGCGATCTCCATGGTGCTGTACGTGGCGGCCTGTCTGGTCCTGACCGGCATGCAGAACTACAAGGACATCGACCCGGAGAGCGGCTTCTCGACGGCGTTCAAGTCGGTGGGGCTGAACGGGCTCGCGGATGTGATCGCGGTGGGCGCGATCATCGGCATCCTCACGGTGATGTTCACGTTCATGCTGGGTGTGACCCGTGTGTGGTTCTCCATGTCCCGGGACGGGCTGCTGCCCGGCTGGTTCGCGAAGACGCACCCGACGCGGCACGTGCCGACGCGGGTGACCTGGATCGTCGGTGTGGCCTCGGCGCTCCTCGCCGGGTTCGTGCCGATCGGCGAGGCGGCCGAACTCACCAACATCGGCATCCTGCTGGCGTTCGTGGTGGTGTGCACGGCGGTGATCGTGCTCCGCTACCGGCAGCCGGAGCTGCCGCGCACCTTCCGTACGCCATGGATGCCGTTCGTGCCGGCGCTGGGTGTCGTCTTCTCGATCTGGCTGATCACGTTCCTGGCGTGGCAGACCTGGGTGCGGTTCGCGGTCTGGTTCGTGATCGGGTGCGTGATCTACTTCGGCTACTCGTACAAGAGGTCACGGCTGGCCGGGCGTTAGTCGGAGCGAGCGCAGGAACCCGAGCAGGAGGTCGTTGAAGACGTCCGGCCGTTCCAGGTTCGGATAGTGGTCGGTGCCTTCGACGATCTCGGCGCGGCCGTCGGGGACCTCGCGGGCGAGGCGTTCGGCGGCGGCGAGCAGATCGGCGGGTTCCAGGCCGCCGTTGATCGTGAGGACCGGGACGTCGATCTTCGGCACCCGGGGCCAGGAGTCGGTCACCCGCACATGCCAGTCCGTCTCGCCCGGCGCGTGCTTGGAGAGGGTGTGGCGGGCCATCTCCCGGAGCCGGCGCGGGATCTCCGGGTCGAGGGCGTCGGGTTCACGGTGTTCGCCCGTCGCGACCCGTACGAAGGCGTCGAGCCAGCCCTCGATGTCACCGGCGCCCAGGGCGCGGGCGTACTCGGCCTGGAGTGCCTGGTGCCAGGGATCCGTGTACCGGAAGTCGCCGGTGACCGCGCCACAGGTGACCACGGCACGGACCAGTTCCGGGTGTTCCAGCACGGTGTCGGTGGCGATCACCCCGCCCATCGACACACCGACCAGGACCGCGGGCCCGGCGTCGAGTTGGCGCAGCAGTTCGGCGAGGTCGTCGGCCCACCGGAACGGCTTGCTCGCGTTGGCGGAGGACCCGTGGCCGCGCACGTCCGGGGCGATCACCCGGTACTCGGCGGCGAGGGCCGGGATCTGGCCGGCCCAGAAGCGATGGTCGACGTATCCGGAGTGGAGCAGGACCACCGGGTCGCCGGAGCCGGTGTCGAGATAGGCGAGGTCGCCGTCGGAGGACGGGAAGAAGCGGACGTCCGCAGCACCATTCATGACAACCAAGGTGTCATTTTCCCGAGGCTTTGACAACTGAGTTGTCATGACGACTTTGACACCCGAGGTGTCACCACGGCACGGTGCATGATGGCCGGGTGAACGACATCGACAAGCCCCTCGCCCCCGACGAGCTGGCCGAGCGCATCACCGAGGTGTACGACCTCATCGGCCCGCTCTACCGGCGTGCCTTCCGCAAGCTCGAGCAGGGCGAGCAGATGGAGGGGGCTTCCGTCGGCGTGCGCTCCGTGCTGGATCTGCTGCGCCGGTTCGAGCCCATGACGGTGCCCCAGATGGGCCGGATCATGGCGCTGAGCCGGCAGTTCGTGCAGCGCACGGTGAACGACGCGGTGGCGCACGGCTGGGCCGAGGTCATCCCCAACCCGGCGCACCAGCGCTCCTCCCTGATCCGGCTCACGGCCGAGGGCCGCGCCACGATCACCGCGATCCTCGCCCGCGAGCACGCCCTGAACCGGCAGGTCGGCGGCGATCTGACCGACGCCGAGATCACGGCGTGCGTGCGAGTGCTGAAGCAACTGCTGCGGACGTTCGACCACGTCGATGTGGAGTGACCGCCGCTACTCCCCCATCACCAGCCCGTCCTTGGCGGCCCCACGGCTGAGCACGACGTCCCGGATGCTGTCGCGAACGGCGGTGAAGTCGGCGCCCTGGTCGATGGCCGCGTTGAGGTCGACGACCCGGCCGGCGTCGAGGTCGTACAGCTGGGGGATGAACTCGGCCTTGGCCACCTCCCAGCGGCCGCCGGGGCGCGTGGGCGGGGTGAAGGTGAAGCGGGCGAGTGTGGACTGGTTGCCGCGCGGGTCCTGGTGGCCCTGGCGGTTGTACAGCTCGCCGGCGAGCTGGTCGCCGAGGCTGTAGACCACCCAGGTGCCGTTGACCTTCTCGTACGCCTGCGGGATGTGGGCGTGGGTGCCGAGGATCAGGTCGATGTCGGGGCGCCCGCCGGTCCGTGCGGCGGTGAGCCGCTTGGCGAGGGTGAGCTGCTGCTGGTCGGGGGCGTCCTGCCCGTCGGTGCCCCAGTGCACGGAGACGACGACCACGGCGGCTCCCGCCTGCCGGGCGGCGCGGGCGTCGGCGAGGATGCGGTTCTCGTCGAGGAGGTTGACCGCCCAGGGTTGCCCGGGCGGCAGGGGGTTGCCGTTGACGTCGAAGGTGTAGGAGAGGTGAGCGACTCTGGTGCGGCCCGCGTTGAGCAGAGCGACGGTGGCCGCCTCGGCCTGGGTACGGGCGGTGCCGGCGTGCCGCAGGCCCGCCCCGTCCAGGGTGTCGAGGGTGCGCTTGACGCCGTCGGCGCCGCCGTCGAGGGCGCGGTCGGAGGCGGTGGAACAGCCGTCGTAACCGATGGCGGCCAAGCCCTCGGCGAGCTGTGGCGGGGACGTGACACCGGGAGAGCCGGACTGCCCGTCGGCCACGGTCGCCAGGTGGCAGAGGGCCAGGTCGGCGTGGGAGACGACGGGTTCGACGCCGGCGAGCATCGGGCGGAAGTCGTGGCCGTTGCCGCCCGCATCGAGGTTCGCGTGGTCGATCGCGGACTTCTGCGGCATGACGTCACCGGAGGCGACGAGGGTGAAGCCACCACCGGGAGCGGGCACGGCGG
Organism: Streptomyces sp. NPDC096040; assembly: GCF_040303265.1. Taxonomy (NCBI): domain Bacteria; kingdom Bacillati; phylum Actinomycetota; class Actinomycetes; order Kitasatosporales; family Streptomycetaceae; genus Streptomyces; species Streptomyces sp. NPDC096040. Next base: position 281,207 of record NZ_JBEOTA010000009.1, on the reverse strand, counting down.
GTGCCGGCTGGCCGGGCGGGGCGGCGTTCTCCTGCCGTGCGTGGTTCTGGCAGGCGGCTGCGGTGGCGAGCAGGGCGGTCAGGGCCAGTGCCGCCTGGCGTCTGCGATTGATCATCAGGAGCACCCCAGAGTCGCAAGCCTTGTCCGATATACAGATCAATGGGTACGAAGCCGGGCCGGGCCGCAAACAACTCAGGCGCCCCGATTGACCCATCCGGGTCGGGTAAGGGGGATGACGGACCGTTCGTCGCACCGTTCGCCGACGCGATCGACCGTCCGCCGCAGATCCCTGTGCGTCCCCTGTCCCCAGGGCCGGCCCTGCGATGCCATACGGCCATGACGGCCGGAACCACTCTTCCCGACGGGACGACGACCGCCGAGCACGAGCTCGCCGCACTCCAGCGCGAGCACGGCCGCCCGCTCTTCGCGCTGCTGCTGCGGCTCAGCGACGGCGACCGGCAACGGGCCGAGGACCTCGTGCAGGAGACCCTCGTACGCGCCTGGCAGCATCCCGAGGCACTGCGCGCCGACCGCTTCGACTCCGTACTGCCCCGGCTGCTGACGGTCGGCCGGCGGCTCGCCATCGACGCGCGCCGGGCCCGGCAGGCACGGCCGCCCGAGGTGCACGACGCCGTCCTGGAGAACACCCGGGCCATCGGCGACCACGCCGAACGCGCCGCCGCGGCGCTCGACGTGCGGGAGGCTGTGAAGACTCTCACCCCGGAGCACCGTGAAGTCCTGGTGCTGGTGTATTTCCAAGGGGCGAGTGTTGCGGAAGCCGCCGAGACCCTCGGGATTCCACCCGGTACCGTGAAGTCGCGGGCGTACTATGCGCTGCGCGCCCTGCGCCGGGTTCTGCCCGGTTATGCACCCGACCTGCGATGAAACCGTAAGCCAGGTCAAACCTCGGTAAAGCGCCTTGCTGAGGACCATGTTTGAGCAATCAGCTGTCTTCATCCGTGTTCCGCACCGGGAGAGGGACGGACCCGGGGTCGGGGCCACGCGCGCGCACCGGAGGAAGGCAGGACGGGATGCTGCACAGAGGTCAAGAGAGCACGGACGGGGCCGGAAGCGGGGAACTGGCGGTCCCGATGGCCTGGTTGTACGCCGAGTACATCGCCGACGAACTGCTGCGCACCGGCGATCTCATGCCGCCGACGTCCTTCGAGTTCCGGGCCGGCCGGGACGCGCTGGCGCTGACGATCTTCCTCTCCGACACGGACGGCGAACTGTCGGGCATCCGGGTCGTGTCCCAGTTGGAGAACTGGCTTTCGCTGACGGCATACGACCAGCCGTGGCAGCACTGGGTAAGGGAACGTATGGCCTGGCTGGCCGCCGAGGCGGTCGCGTCTGTCGGGCCGTCACCGGACCTGGATCTGGCCACGGCGGCCTGGCGCTGGCTGGAGGAGACCGAGCTGCTCGCACCCGACCTGGACGCGGTGCCGGGCGGCGGTTCGGTGTTCGGCGAGGACGACGGACCGAAGGTGTGGACCCCAGCCTGGCGGCTCGGTCTGCCCCTCGGACATCTCGCCATCCATCTTTTTTGAATCGGCACCAATCCGCGGGCCCGGCCGCTCCGAATCCGTTGATTACGATTCTGTACGTGCCTTGAGTGAAACAGCGGCCGACTGCGTACGGGTGGGAGCAAGGAGCAGTGAGTAACCCCACCCGCACCCATCGGCACGAGGATTCGGCATGAGGTCCCTGGAAAGGCATCGCGACGTCGGCGCGTACGCGCTCGGCGTGCTGGACGAGGCGGAGGCCTTCCGCTTCGAGGACCACCTCATGGAGTGCCCGCGCTGCGCGGCACACGTGACCGAATTCGGCCCCACCGCACGGCAGTTGATGCTGTACCGCAGGGCCACGCCGCGCTTTGTGCACCCCATGGCCCAGCCGGGTCCCCGGCTGCTGGACCGGCTGCTCGCCGAGGTCGCGAGCCGGCACCGGGCCAAGCGCCGCAGGCTGCTGTACGGCCTCGCCGCCTCGGTGGTGTTCGCGGTCGTCGGCCCCGGCATCGTGACGTACGCCGGTCATGACGCCCCGCCGGCCGTGCAGGTCACCGCGGCCACCGACGCGCAGTCGGGTGTGTGGGCGCAGGTGAAGTCGGCGGACACGGACTCGGGCAGCACCATCGAGTTGCAGGTCAAGGATGCCGAAGGGCCGCGCTCCTGCCGGCTGGTCGCCGTCGGCCGGGACGGCTCCGAGCAGATCGTGACCACCTGGGCCGAGCGGGACCACGACGACCGGGTGTCCACCATGGCGGGCGGCTCCTCGATGCACCCCGACGAGATCGAGCGCTACGAGGTGCGCGACGCCGACGGGCAGCGCCTGGTGACCCTGGACCCCAAGTGACCGCCGGCTACTTGAGCAGCCGGGACATCCGACGGTCCGCGAGCGGCTTGCCGCCCGTCTGGCAGGTCGGGCAGTACTGCAGCGAGGAGTCGCTGAAGGAGACCTCGCGGATGGTGCCCCCGCAGACCGGGCAGGGCTCGCCGGTCCGGCCGTGGACACGCAGCCCGCTCTTCTTCTCCGCCTTGAGCCGGCCCGCCGCCAGGCCGTGGGAGCGCTCCACCGCCTCGGTGAGGGTGGTGCGCAGCGCCTCGTACAGCCCCTGGACCTCCTCGGGCGTCAGGGACGCGGCCAGCTTGAACGGGGACATCTTCGCCGCGTGCAGGATCTCGTCGCTGTAGGCGTTGCCCACCCCGGCGATCAGGCTCTGGTCGCGCAGGGCGCCCTTGAGCTGCCGTCGCTCGTCCTTGAGCAGGCCGGCGAGGCGGGCCTCGTCGAAGTCGGCGGCGAGCGGGTCCGGGCCGAGCCGCGCGATGCCGGGTACCTCCCGCGGGTCCCGGACGATGTACACGGCGAGCTTCTTCTGGGTGCCGGCCTCGGTGAGGTCGAAGCCCGCGCCGGTCTCCAGGGCCACCCGCAGGGCGAGGGGCCCCTTCCCGGGCCGGGGCGGGCCGTCCGGCAGCCGGTCCTTCCACTGGAGCCAGCCCGCGCGGGCCAGGTGGGTGATGAAGCGCAGGCCGCCGTCACCCTCGAGGTCCAGGAACTTGCCGTGCCGGTGCACGGCGACGACCTCGCTGCCCTCGAAGACGCCGACGGGAGGGTCGTACGTCTTCAGGACGCTGATGGCGACCGGCAGGACGCGCACCACCTCGTGGCCGACCAGGTTGTCGGTCAGGAAGTCCTTGAGCGCTTCGACCTCGGGCAGTTCGGGCATGCGTCCAGGGTGCCACCCGTGGCCCACGGGGTCAGGCGGGCCGCGGCATCCGGAACTCGCACCACACCGCCTTGCCGCCGCCGCGTGCCTCCACACCCCACCCGTCGGCGATCTCGTCGACGAGCAGCAGGCCGCGCCCGGACACCCCGTCCTGCCCCGCCTCGCGCCGCCGGGGCAGGGCGCTGGAGGAGTCCTCGACCTCGACGCGGAGCCGGCGGTCGCCGCCGCCGAGGACCCTGAGGGTGACGATCGCGGAGCCCTCGGTATGCATCAGCGCGTTGGTGATCAGTTCGTCGGCGACCAGCTCGATCTCGTCGGCGCGGTCCCCGGCGCCCCAGGCCCGGACGGCGGCGCGGATCATGTGCCGGGCCAGGCTGAGCGCCTCGGGGTCGCCGGAGGCCACATGCTGCTGGAGGCGGCCGACGGCCTGCGTGCTGTCCGGGCCCCGGCGGCGCAGCAGGAGCAGGGCCACGTCGTCGTCGCCGCCTCGCGCCTCGGCGAGCTCGATCAGCCTGTCGGCCAGGCGCCGCACGTCCTCCGGCCCCTCCGCGACCTGTTCGGTCAGGGCCTGCATACCGTCCCCGAGGTCGGTGCCGGGCTGCTCCACGAGTCCGTCGGTGCACAGCAGCAGCGTCTCGCCGGGGTCGAGCTCCAGGGTCGTCACCGGGTATTCGAGGCTCTTGAACTCGGCGGACAGCCCGAGCGGCAGCCCGCCCTCGACGGCGACCCGGCGGCAGCTTCCGTCGGCACCGCGGATCAGCGGGTCGATGTGCCCGGCCCGGACCACCTGGACGACGCCGGTGGACAGGTCGGCCTCGGCGTACAGGCAGGTGGCGAAGCGGTCGGTGTCCAGTTCGTCCAGGAAGACGGAGGCGCGGGCCATCACGGTGGCCGGGGCGTGGCCCTCTGCGGCGTAGGCGCGCAGCACGATACGCAGCTGGCCCATGACGGCCGCCGCGTGCGTGTCATGTCCCTGAACATCCCCGATGACCGCTCCGACCCGGCCGCCGGGCAGCGGGATCAGGTCGTACCAGTCGCCGCCGATGTCCCGGCCCAGGGCGCCGCCGGCGCTCGCGGAGCGGTAGCGGACGGCGACGTCGGCGCCGCGCACGCTGGGGATGGTGCGCGGCAGCATCGCCTGCTGGAGGCCCTGGGCGAGGTCCTTCTCCTGCTCGTAGAGCATGGCCCGCTGCAGGCTCTGCGCGATGCTGCCGCCGAGGGCGACGAGGACGGCGCGTTCCTCGGTGGAGAAGCCGAGGCGGTCGTTGTAGAGCAGGCCCATGGCGCCGATCGGACGGGCCTGGGCGATGAGGGGGAGGTAGGCGGCCGAGGTGATGTGCAGGCCGGTGATGTGCGGCCACAGTATCGGGTAGCCCTCGGCGAACTCCTCCGGTGACTCGATGAAGCGCGGGCTGAGGGTGCGCACCACCTCGCCCATCGGATAGGGCTCGTCTATCCGGGTGATCCCGGTGCCGGGCACGAAGCTGCCGGCCGGCCCCTCGGCGACCAGCCGGATCCGGCCGGCCTCGACCAGTCCCATCACCAGGCTGGTCGCGCCCAGGTTGGGGATGCCCTGGGTGTCCTTGAGGGCGTCGATGACGTCCTGGACGCTGCGGGCGTGCGCGAGAGCCATGGTGACCACCTGGACGACGCCGGACTGGTGGCGAAGTGCCTGGTCCTGGGCGGCCCGCAGGCTGCGCGCCTCGCTGTCCTCCAGCTCCTGGGTGGCGTCCCGGACCACACCGACGACCCGGCGCGGTCGGCCCGTCTCGTCCCGCCGGATGTAGCCCTGGGTGTGGGTCCAGCGTGGTGTGCCGTCGCGGCGGCGGATGCGGAAGTACGCCCCGTAGTTCTCGCTGCCGTCCTTGATGGCCTGGGCAACCACCGCGTCCAGCCGGCTGGCCTCCGGCGGAGGCACCCGGACGGCAAGGCTCTCGGGACGCCCGTCGTACTCCTCGGGGAGCAGGTCGAACACCTCGTACGCTTCGGCGTCCATGTGGAACAGGCCGGCGTCCAGGTCCCAGTCGAAGGTGCCCATGCGGTTGAGCGCCAGGATCGGGTGGTCCGGGTGGGCGGGCCAGTCGTCCGGGAGTGACGGAGCACTCGCTCCCCGATCAACCATGGGGCCACCATGCCAGGGGAACCCCTCCCGGGCAATTCCTCCCATGTTGTCCACTTCACTCGCTCGGGTTACGCGACCGGAGGGACGCGGTACACAGGGTGACAGGCCCTTTTGCGATGCCGGGGCCGCAGACCGGAGAGAGGCAGGGGCGCACGGCCGTGGACTGGTTCACCGCACCCGGGTACTGGCTGAGCCGGCTGGTCTTCCAGCGGGCGCTGGCCGGTGTGTATCTCGTCGCGTTCCTGGTGGCGGCGCTCCAGTTCCGGGCCCTGCTGGGCGAGCGCGGGATGCTGCCGATCCCGAGGTTCGTCGCCCAGGTCCCCTTCAGGCGGGCGCCGAGCCTCTTCCACTGGCACTACTCGGACCGCTTCTTCGCGGCCTGCGCCTGGGCGGGCTGCGCGGTGTCGGTGGCGCTGCTGGCGGGGCTGGACTCCTGGCTTCCCCTGTGGGCCGGGATGGTGCTGTGGCTGATCCCCTGGGCGCTGTACCTCTCGATCGTCAACGTCGGCCAGACCTGGTACGCGTTCGGCTGGGAGTCCCTGCTCCTGGAGGTCGGCTTCCTCGCGGTCTTCCTCGGCAACGACGAGGTGGCCCCGCCGGTCGTCGTCCTCTTCCTGCTGCGCTGGATCCTGTTCCGGGTGGAGTTCGGGGCGGGCCTGATCAAGATGCGCGGGGACGCCTGCTGGCGCAAGCTGACCTGCCTCTACTACCACCACGAGACCCAGCCGATGCCGGGCCCGCTGAGCTGGTTCTTCCACCACCTGCCGAAGCCGGTGCACAGGGCGGAGGTCGCCGCGAACCACTTCACCCAGCTCGTGGTCCCGGTCCTGCTGTTCACTCCCCAGCCGATCGCGACGGCGGCCGCGTCGCTGATGATCCTCACCCAGCTGTGGCTGGTGCTCTCCGGCAACTTCTCCTGGCTGAACTGGATCACCATCGTGCTGGCCCTGTCGGCGCTGCAGCTGCCGACCGGCCACACCTCCGCAGCCCCCGCCCCGCTCTGGTACGAGATCGTCGTCCTCGCCGTGACCGCGCTGCTGCTCTTCCTGAGCTACCGCCCGGTGGTGAACATGGTCTCCCGCCGCCAGGTCATGAACCGCTCCTTCGACCCGCTCCACCTGGTCAACACCTACGGCGCGTTCGGCAGCGTCAGCCGGGTGCGGTACGAGGTGGTGGTCGAGGGCACGCTGGACGAGGCGCCGCGCGAGGACTCCGACTGGCGGGAGTACGAGTTCAAGGGCAAGCCGGGCGATCCACGGTACTGGCCTCGCCAGTTCGCGCCGTATCACCTCCGCCTGGACTGGCTGATGTGGTTCGCCGCCCTCTCCCCCGCGTACGCCGGCGACTGGTTCGGAGGCCTGGTGGAGCGGCTCCTGGAGAACGACCGCGACACCCTACGGCTGCTGCGCCGCTCCCCCTTCCCGCCGGACCGGCCCCCGCGCTTCATCCGCGCCCGTCTCTTCCGCTACCGCTTCACCAGTTGGCGGGAGCTGCGGGAGACGGGCGCGTGCTGGGAGCGGACGTATGTGCGGGATTTCATGCCGCCGACACGGCTGGAGAGCGCGGCTCAGCGACGGTAGACGCTACCGGCGGGTGCGGCTCAGAGGTCGTAGACGCGGGTGGCGGTGGTCTCGAAGACCCGGGTTCGTTCGTCGAGACCGATCAACTGGGTTGCCGTGTCGAATACTTCGCCGTACGTACCGGCCAGGACGCACACCGGCCAGTCCGAGCCGAACATCAGACGGTCAGGGCCGAAGGCGTCCAGAACCGTCTCGGCGTACGGGCGGAGGTCGTCGACCGTCCAGGATGCGGGGTCGGCCTCCGTGACCATGCCGGAGAGTTTGCAGACGGTGTTGGGCCGGGCGGCGAGGGTGCGTACCGCGGTGGCCCAGGGGTCGAGGGCCCCTGATGCGATGGGGGGTTTGCCCAAGTGGTCGAGCACAAAGGTGAGTTCGGGGTGGGACTCGGCTGCCTTGGCAGCGGCCGGAAGCTGGTGGGCCTGTACGACCAGGTCGTAGACGAGGCCCGCGGCCGTGATCGCGGCCAGGCCCCGGTGGACGTCCGGGCGCAGCAGCCACTCCGGGTCGGGTTCACCCTGGACCTGGTGGCGGATGCCTTTCAGATAGGCGCCGCCGGGGAGTTCGCGGAGGCGGGCGAGTTCGTCGGCGATCGCCGGATCGGTCAGTTCGGTCCAGCCGACGACTCCGGCGATCAGGTCGTGGGTGTCGGCGAGAGCCAGGAACTCGGGGGTCTCCTCCGGGACGGTGATCGTCTGGACGAGGACCGTGCGGGTGACGCCGGCCGCCCGTGCCTCGGGTTCCAGGTCCTCGACGGTGAAGTTCCTTCTGAGTGGCTGGAGTTCGGCTCCGGTGATCCAGTCCTGGTCCCGTACCGAGAGGTCCCAGACATGGTGGTGGGCGTCGACGGTCATGGCAGCTCGCGGGGCGACTCTCATGACGGGTCCTCTGTCGGGAGCGGGGTGTCCGCGGGCAGGAGTGCGCTGTCGCGCAGTTCCTGCCAGAAGGCGGCGGGGACCGGGGTGGCGAACTGCGCTGCCCCGTCAGCGATCTCGGCCGCCGAGCGGGCGCCGACCAGCACGCTCGCCACGGCCGGGTGGGCGGCGCAGAAGGCGAGGGCGGCCGCGCGGAGGGTGGTGCCGTGCTGTTCGGCGAGCGCCTTGAGGCGCAGTGCGCGGGCGAGCAACTCGTTGGAGACCTGCGCATAGTTGTAGGTGGCGTCCGCCTTCGGGTCCGCCAGCAGACCGGAGTTGAAGGCCCCGCCGATCACCACCGACGTACCGCCCTCCTCGGCGGCCGGAAGCAGGTCGGCCAGGGCGCTCTGGTCGAGGAGGGTGTAGCGGCCGGCGCACAGCACCACGTCGACGTCGGTGTCGCGGACGAACCTGGTGAGCATGGTCGTCTGGTTCATGCCGGCGCCGATCGCGCCCACGATCCCCTCGGAGCGGAGCTTCTCCAGGGCCGGATAGCCCTCGCGGAAGGCCTGTTCGGCGTGGTCGTCGGGGTCGTGGAGGAAGACGGCGTCGACCCGGTCGAGGCCGAGCCGCTCCAGGCTGGCCTCCAGGGTGCGGCGGATGCCGTCGGCGGTGAAGTCCCAGACCCTGCGGTAGGTGTCGGGCACGGCGAAGCCGTTGGCGAGGTCGTCGCCGTCCCCGGGACCCGGCTCCAGGCGGCGGCCCACCTTGGTGGACAGGGTGTAGGCCTCCCGGTCGTACTCCCGCAGCGCCTCGCCCAGCCGCCGTTCGGACAGGCCGAGGCCGTAGTGCGGGGCGGTGTCGAAGTAGCGGATGCCCTGCTGCCAGGCGGCGGTGATCGTGTCGTGCGCCTGCCGCTCGGGGACTTCGGTGTAGAGGTTGCCGATCACCGCGGCGCCGAGACCCAGGGGGCTGACCCGGACACCGCTTCGGCCGAGGGCGTTCACTGGCCCGCCGGGCGCAGCCGCAGGCCCTGCATGCCGCCGTCGACCGCAAGGGAGGTGCCGGTGGTGGCGCCCGACAGGGGGCTCGCCAGGTAGGCGATGGCGCCCGCGACTTCGGCGGCGGAGACCAGGCGGCCGGTGGGCTGGCGGGCCTCCAGGGCGGCGCGTTCGGCGGCCGGGTCGGGAGTCTTGCCGAGGAGGCGGCCGATCCACGGGGTGTCCGCCGTACCGGGGTTGACGCAGTTGACGCGGACGCCCTCGCGGAGGTGGTCGGCGGCCATGGCGAGGGTGAGGGAGTAGACGGCGCCCTTGGTGGCGCTGTACAGGGCGCGTTGCGGCAGGCCCGCAGTGGCGGCGATGGAGCAGGTGTTGACGATCGCCGCGTGGTCCGAGCGGCGCAGGTGCGGGAGGGCGGCGCGGGCCGTGCGGACCATGCCGAGGACGTTGACGTCGAAGACGCGGCGCCATTCGTCGTCGTCGTTGTCCTCGACCGTGCCCTGGGCGCCGATGCCCGCGTTGTTGACCAGGACGTCGAGGCCGCCCAGGGCCTCCACCGCGCTCTCCACGGCCGTACGCACGGAGTCGTCGTCGGTGACGTCGGCCTGGAAGCCGAGCAGCGGCTTCTCGACGGAGGACGGGTCGAGGTCGAGGACGGCGACCTGGGCACCGCGCTCGGCGAGGAGTTCGGCGGTGGCCCTGCCGATCCCGGAGGCCCCGCCGGTGACCAGTGCCTTCATGCCCTCGAAGTCGGTCATGCGGCCTGTCCCGTCTGCGTCTGTGTCTGCGTCTGTGTCCGCGTCTGTGTCTGTGCGTCGGCGGCCCAGAAGGTGCCGCCCGGATAGGTGTACTCCGCGATGGACTCCGGTCGCATGGCGGCCGAGAAGCCCGGTGCGGTGGGTGCCGTGTAGTGACCCTCCCTGATCACCACTGGGTCGCGGAAGTGGTCGTGCAGATGGTCGACGTACTCGATGACCCGGTCGTCGGTGGTGGCGGCGACCGCGAGGTAGTCGAACATCGAGAGGTGCTGGACGAGTTCGCACAGCCCGACCCCGCCCGCGTGCGGGCAGACGGGGACGCCGAACTTGGCGGCCAGCAGCAGGATGGCGAGGTTCTCGTTGACGCCGGCGACCCGGGCCGCGTCGATCTGGACGATGTCGAGGGCACCGGCCTGGAGCAGCTGCTTGAAGACGATCCGGTTCTGCACGTGTTCGCCGGTGGCGACCTTCACCGGGGTCACCGCCCGGCGGACGGCCGCGTGGCCGAGGATGTCGTCGGGGCTGGTGGGCTCCTCGATCCAGTACGGGTCGAACTCGGCGAGGGCCCTGGTCCAGCGGATCGCCTCGTCCACGTTCCAGCGCTGGTTGGCGTCGATGGCCATACGGATGTCCGGGCCGACGACCGAGCGGGCGACCCGGCAGCGCCGGATGTCGTCCTCCAGGTCGGCGCCGACCTTCAGCTTGATCTGCTGGAAGCCGTCGGCGACCGCCTGGGCGGCGAGCCGGGTGAGCTTCTCGTCGTCGTAGCCGAGCCAGCCGGCGGAGGTGGTGTAGGCGGGGAAGCCGCGCTCCAGCAGCCGGGCCCGGCGCTCGTCGGCGCCTTCGCGGGCGCGCCGGAGGATGCCGAGGGCCTCCTCGGGGGTGAGGGCGTCGGTGAGGTAGCGGAAGTCGATCTGGCGGACGATCCACTCGGGTTCGGCGTCGGCGAGCAGCTGCCAGAGCGGCTTGCCGGCCCGGCGCGCGGCGAGATCCCAGACGGCGTTGATCACCGCGCCGATCGCCATGTGCATCACGCCCTTCTCGGGGCCGAGCCAGCGCAGCTGGCTGTCGCCGATCAGGACCTGGAAGAGGGTTCCGGGGTCGTCGCAGATCTCGTCGACCGGGCGGCCGAGCACATGGTTCCGCAGCGCGTCGATCGCGGCGACCTGGACGTCGTTGCCCCGCCCGATGGTGAACGTGAACCCGTGCCCCTCGTGCCCGTCGGCCGCGTCGGTGCGCAGCACGACATAGGCCGCCGAGTAGTCGGGGTCCGGGTTCATCGCGTCGGAGCCGTCGAGCTCGCGCGAGGTGGGGAAGCGGATGTCGTAGGTGTCGACCGCGGTGACGCGACAAGAGGGGCCGGGGCTCGGGGACACGGATTGCCTTTCCGTCAGGGGGAGTTCGGGACGCCGGTCGATCAGTCCTGCGCCCGTCCCGTGGTGACACGGGCGATCATGAGGGCCACGAGGATGATGCCGCCGTAGATGGCCTGGATCCAGAACGACGGGACCTGCGCCAGGGTGAGCAGGTTCTGTACGACACCCAGAAGGAGTACGCCGGTCAGGGCCCCGAACATGGTGCCCTTGCCGCCGTCCAGGCTGATGCCGCCGATCACGGCCGCCGCCATCACCGTGAAGATCATGTTGTTGCCCTGGTTGGCGCTGATCGCACCGACATAGCCGGTCTGCATGATTCCGCCGACCGAGGCGAGGACACCGGCGACGACGGACACCCCGAGCACCACCCGGTCGACGCGGATACCGGCCGCGCGGGCCGCCTCCGCGTTGCCGCCGATCGCGTACAGGGCCCGGCCGACCCGGTGGTACTTGAGGATCAGCCCGGCCACACCGAAGGCGACCGCGGCCAGCCACACCGACAGCGGGACGCGCAGGAAGGTGGAGGTGGCCAGGGAGAAGAACGCGTCGGGCATGCCGAACAGCGTCTTGCCCTTGGTGGCGCCGACGAGCAGCCCGCGCAGGACGATCAGCATGGCGAGGGTGACGATGAAGGCGTTGAGCTTGAACTTCACCACCAGGACGCCGTTGAAGGCGCCGATGACCCCGCCGACGACGAGGACGGCGAACAGGGCGAGCCCGGCCGGCCACCCGGTGCCCCAGCCGGACTCCGCGGACGGCAGCACCAGCAGGGCGCCGACGGCGGGCGCGATACCGACCACCGACTCCAGGGACAGGTCGATCTTGCCGGTGATCAGGATCAGCGACTCGGCGAGGACCACCATCGCCAGAGCCGCCGAGGCGCCCAGGATGGAGATCAGGTTCCGTTCGGTGAGGAACGAGTCGTTGACGATCGCACCGAGCACAAGGAGCACCAACAGCGCGGGTACGAGCGCGAGTTCACGGATCCGGCGGAGCAGCACGTTCTTGGCGGCACGGGCGTCTGGGAGGCGCACGGGGCCGGCGGTCGAGGCCGACGGGGCCTTCGTGTCAGCCATGGTCCACTCCTTCGGCCGGGGAGTCAGCTCCTGGGGGCATGGAGTCCACTCCTTCTATGGAGGCGATCAGCTCGTGGTCGCGCCAGCCCGCCGGGTGCTCGGCGACGACACGGCCGTGGAAGAGGACGAGGACACGGTCGCAGCGGCGCAGGTCGTCGAGTTCGTCGGAGACGACCAGTACGGCGGTGCCGTCCTCGCGGGCGTTGTCCATCCGGGCGAGCAGCGACTCCTTCGACTTCACGTCGACGCCCGCGGTGGGGTTGATGAGCACGAGCAGCCGGGGGTCCGAGGCGAGGGCGCGGGCCATGACGACCTTCTGGGCGTTGCCGCCGGACAGGTCGGAGACGGGCTGCTCGGGACCCTCGGCGTGGATGTCCAGACGCTCGATCAACTCGTCGGCGAAACGGCGCTTGTGGTCGCCGGCGACGAATCCGAAGCGGCCGAGCCGGTCGAGGACGCTCATGGTGGCGTTGTCGCCGATACTCAGGCCGAAGACCAGACCCTGCCCGTGCCGGTCGCGCGGCACACAGCCGACACCGGCCTTCAGGGCGGCTTTCACATCACCGAACGGCAGCCGCTCGCCCTCGAGTCGGGCGGCTCCCCCGGTCGGTGAGTACAGCCCGGCGAAGGACTCCGCCAGCTCGATCTTGCCGCTGCCGCTGGATCCGGCGATCCCGACGACCTCGCCCCGGCGCACGGTGAGGTCGATGTCCTGGTATGACGGTGAGGTCAGCCCCCGCACGTCCAGCACGACCGGGGACTCGTCCGCCACCGCCTCGCGGCTGTGGTCCTGCTCGGCGATCGACTCCCCCGCCATGGCCTCCACCAGGGCCCGGCGCGGGAGCTCGGCGACCGGCGCGGTGGTGATCCAGCGGGCGTCACGGAGCACGGTGACGGTCTGGCAGACCTCGTAGACCTCCTGGAGGTGGTGCGAGATGAACAGGAAGGTCACACCCGAGTCCTGGAGCGCCCGCATCCGGCTGAACAGCCGCTCGATCTCCCGGTTGTCGAGCTGGGCGGTCGGCTCGTCGAGCACGATGAACCGGGCGCCGAAGCTCAGCGCCCTGGCGATCTCGACCATCTGGCGGTCCTCGACCTTGAGGTCGGCGGTACGCGCCTCGGGGTCGACATGGACGTCCCAGGTGTCGAGCAGGGCGGCGGCCTCGCTCCGCAGCCGCCGCCAGCTGATGAAACCCCGGTGCAGTGGCTGCCGGTTGATGAAGAGGTTCTCGGCGACCGTCAACTCCGGTACGACAGTGGGTTTCTGGTAGACGCAGGCGACCTTGCTCCGCCAGGCGTCCCGGTCGGCGAGCGGGGGCGCGGGTTCGCCGTCGAAGCGGACCACGCCCTCGTCCGGGGCCTGGAGGCCGGTGAGGACGTTGACCAGGGTGGACTTTCCGGCGCCGTTGCGGCCGACGAGGGCGTGGGACTCGCCGGGCCAGACGGTGAGCCGGCCCTCGGCGAGGGCCACGGTGGGGCCGTACCGCTTGACGATGTCCCGGGCCTCAACAAGTGGCGTGCTCATTTGACCGTGTTGCCCCACAGCTTCGGGTCGTCCACGTTGTCCTTGGTGACGAGCGGCGCGGGGAGCTGGTCCTCCAGGATGCCGCTGGGCAGCTTGACGATCGTGGAGTCGTGGTCGGTCGGACCCGGCTTGAACGTCTTCCCCTCCATCGCCGCCTTGATGTAGTACATGCCGTACTTGGCGTAGGCGTCGGCGGGCTGGGAGACGGTCGCGTCGATCTCGCCCTTGCGGATGGCGTCGAACTCCTGCGGGATGCCGTCGTTGGAGACGATCGCTATGTGCCCGCTCTGGCCGGCCGTCTTGAGCATGCCCTTGGACTTCAGGGTCTGCAGGGTCGGCGCGAGATAGACACCGCCGGCCTGCAGGTAGATGCCCTTGATGTCGGGGTTGGCGTTGAGGAGCGTGTCCAGCTTGGACGCGGCCGTGTCGGACTCCCACTTGGCCGGGATCTCCAGGACCTTGAGCTTCGGGTACTTCTTCTTCACACAGTCCCGGAACGCCTCGGACCGGTCCCGGCCGTTGACCGAGGCCAGGTCGCCCATGATCTGCACGACCTTGCCGCTGGTCACGTGCCGGCCGAGATAGTCGCAGGCCTTGGTGCCGTAGGCGACGTTGTCAGCGCGCACCACCATGGCGACCTTGCCCTTGTCGGGCGCCACGTCCACGGCGACGACCGGTACACCCTTGCGGTCGGCCTGGTCGAGACCCGCCTCGATGGCCGCGCTGTCCAGCGGGGCGACGACCAGCCCCTTCACGCCCTGGTTCAGCTCGTTGTTGATGTCGGTGATCTGCTGCGAGGGGTCACTGTTGGAGTTGACCGTTTTCAGCGCCTCGACGCCTTCCGACTTCGCCATCTTGGGTACGTAGTCGTTGTACGACTGCCAGAACGGCGAGGTCAGCAGGGGCAGGATCACCCCGACCTTGCCGGTGCCGCCGCCACCGGCGCTGCCGCTACCGGTGTCCTTGGTACTGCCGCATGCGGCGAGCACGAGCGAGGCGCCGACGGCCACGGCCGTCGCGCCGATGATCCGGGACCTGTTCCGCTTCCTCAGTGTTCTGCCGGGCATCTGGCAGCTCCTCATCGAGCGTGTTCGAGCAGATGCCCGCATACTTATCAGACCACTCAGCGCCTTCAACACCCTGCGGACGCGTTTTTCCGTGAAACGAGCCGTAGTGGTCCGACCACATCGCTGGTTAGACTGCGGCGCACCGGCGACAGGAGGAGCGGTGTGGACGAGACAGCCCCGCAGAAGGGCACGGTGACGCAGCGCGCCATCGAGCGCATCAAGGCGATGATCGGGGAGGGCCGCCTGGAGCCGGGCCAGCGGCTGCCGACGGAACGGGATTTCGCCGCGCAGCTGGGCATGTCCCGCAGCTCCATGCGCGAGGCGATCCGCGCGCTGACGGTCCTCGGCGTCCTGGAGGCCCGGCACGGCTCCGGTATCTACGTCACCCAGCTGGAGGCCGGTGACCTGCTGGAGACCTTCGGTGTGGTCGCCGATCTCTCACGCGGGCCACAGCTGGTGGAGTTGCTGGAGGTGCGGCGGGTCCTGGAATCGACGGCGACGGCGCTGGCCGCCGCGCGGATCACGGCCGATCAGCTGGCCGAGGTGGAGAAGCACCTCACGGCGATGAATGCGACGGATGACCCCGAGGAGATCCTCGCGCATGACCTCGCTTTCCATCGGGTGATCGCGGGTGCGGCGGGGAACGACACGATGGCCGCGATTCTGGAGGGGCTGTCGTCGCGGACCTTCCGGGCTCGGGTGTGGCGGGGGTATCAGGAGGAGGACGCGTTCGCGCGTACCCGGCGGGAGCATGCCGCGATTCACCGGGCCCTCGTCGCCCGGGATCCGGAGGCGGCGAGGGCTGCGGCAGCGGCGCATGTGGGTGAGGTGGAGGAGTGGCTGCGGGCACAGCTGGACGTGGGTGGGGGTTGAGCGCCCCTAACGAGCCACGAAGCGCAGCGTCACCAATTCGAACGGGCGCAGCCGTAGCGAGACGTGGTTCCCGTCCGGGTCCGGGGTCTGCTCGTCCAGCGGGCGTTCCAGCAGATCCGTCACCCTGACCCCCGCGACCTCGAAGCCCGCCGTCAGCGTCGCGCGCGCCCGGCCGCCGTGGGCCTCATGGAAACGGACCACGACATCCCCGCTGCCGTCATCAGCCAACTTCACCGCCGTGACGACAACCCCGTCGTTGTCGACCGTGACCAGCGGAGCCACCTCCCCGGCGCCGTTTACCCATCGCTCCGGAAGGTTGATCCGCCACCCCTCCCGCACCGCGTCCGCGATCCCCGCGCCCGGCACCAGTGCGTGCCGGAAGTGGTGGATGCCCTGGTCGGTCTCGGGGTCCGGGAAGCGCGGGGCGCGCAGCAGTGACACGCGGACCGTGGTCGTCGTCCCCCGGTCGCCGTCCGTGCGGACCGTGCGGGTCACGTCATGGCCGTACGTCGAGTCGTTGACGATCGCCACGCCCCAACCCGGCTCGTCCAGGTGGATGAATCGGTGGTTGCAGGCCTCGAACTTCGCCGTTTCCCATGAGGTGTTGGTGTGGGTAGGGCGGTGGAAGTGCCCGAACTGGGTCTCCGACGCGTAGCGTTCGGCGTGCAGGTCCAGCGGGAAGGCCAGCTTCAGGAACTTCTCCGTCTCGTGCCAGTCCACCTCCGTGTCGATCAGCAGCCGGCGCTCGCCCGGCGGCAGCGACAGCACCTGGGTCACGCGGGAGGAGCCGAAGGACCGTGTGATCCGCACCGAACGGCCGTCCTCGGCGACGGTCAGCTCATCGATGGACGTCAGGTCCGTCACCGCGTTGCGATAGAAGGCGTCGACGTCCCAGGCGTCCCACATGTTCGGGAAGTCCGGGTGGAGTTGGAGCAGGTTGGCGGCCGTACCGGGGGCGATGGTCTCTCGGTCGCCGGCGAGGTCGTACGCGGACACGACAAGGCCGCGGGCGTCGATCTCGATCCGCAGCAGGCCGTTGGAGAGGATCTGGCCGCCCTCGGGGCGCTCCGACACCGTCGTCTCCTCGGGCGGCTCCTCCTCGCCGGCGCCCAGGGCCGGGACGCCGTTCCTGCTGTGCGGCGCCGCGTTGAACAGGAGGGGCCGCTCGCCCTCCCCCGCCAGGGCTCGCTGGGCCGCGTCGATGATCTCGTCGAGTTCGGCGGCGATCCGCTGATAGGCCGCCCGGGCCTCGCGGTGCACCCAGGCGATCGACGAACCCGGCAGGATGTCGTGGAACTGGTGGAGCAGGACCGTCTTCCAGATGCGGTCCAACTCTTCGTACGGATAAGGGAATCCGGTCCGCACCGCCGCCGTCGCCGCCCACAGCTCGGCCTCCCTCAGGAGGTGTTCGCTGCGCCGGTTGCCCTGTTTGGTCCTGGCCTGGCTGGTGAGGGTGGCGCGGTGCAGTTCGAGGTAGAGCTCGCCCACCCAGACGGGCGGGTCCGGGTATTCGGCCTCTGCCTTCTTGAAGAACTCCTGCGGGGTCTCCCAGACGACCGTCGGCGAGCCCTCCAGGTTCCGTGCCCGGGCCGCCTTGGCGACCATCTCCCGGGTCGTGCCGCCGCCTCCGTCACCCCAGCCCGTCGGCGCGAGGGAGTGCCGGGCCTGGCCCTTGTCCTTGAAGTTGCGTGCGGCGTGGGCGAGTTCGCTGCCCTTCATGGAGCAGTTGTAGGTGTCGACGGGCGGGAAGTGGGTGAAGATCCGGGTGCCGTCGATGCCCTCCCACTGGAACGTGTGGTGGGGGAACTTGTTCGTCTGGGACCAGGAGATCTTCTGGGTGAGCAGCCGGGTGGCGCCCGCCGCCCTGATGATCTGCGGGAGCCCGGCGGCGAAGCCGAAGGTGTCCGGCAGCCACGCCTCGTCGTTCTCGACGCCGAACTCGTCCAGGAAGAACCGCTTGCCGTGCACGAACTGACGGGCCATCGCCTCCGAACCCGGCATGTTGGTGTCCGACTCCACCCACATCCCACCGGCCGGCACGAACCTCCCGTCCGCGACCGCCTTCTTCACGCGCGCCCACACCTCGGGCCGGTGCTCCTTCACCCACGCCCACTGCTGGGCCTGGGACATGGCGAACACGAAGTCGGGCTGGTCCTCGATGAGGGCGGTCATGTTGGCGGTCGTACGGGCCACCTTGCGGACCGTCTCGCGCAGCGGCCACAGCCACGCCGAGTCGATGTGGGCGTGACCGACGGCGCTGATGCGGTGCGCGGAGGGTACGGCGGGGGCGGACAGGACATCGGTGAGTCGTGAACGCGCCTGCTGGGCCGTGCCGTTGACGTCCTGAAGGTCGATCGCGTCCAGCGCCCGTTCGACCGCGCGCAGGATCTCCCAGCGGCGCTGTGCGTCCGTCGGCAGCTCGGCCATCAGCTCGCCGAGCACCTCCAGGTCGATCACCAGCTGCCACACGGTCTCGTCGAAGACGGCGAGGTCCATCCGGGTGAGCGTGTACTGCGGCTCGTGCCCGGCTGTGTCCTTGTCACCCAGCCAGGTGGGCCGGAAGGGGTGGTAGTCGAGGATGACGGGATTGGAGGCGGCCTCGATGTGCAGCCGTACCTGTTCGCCGCCCGCCACCGGGGCGCCGACGCGGACCCACTGGTTGCGCGGGTTGAGGCCCTTCACCGGGGTGCCGTCGGGCCGGTAGACCAGGCCCTCGCACTGGAAGCCGGGCATGTTCTCGTCGAATCCGAGGTCGAGGAGGGCCTCGACGGTACGCCCGGCCCACTCCTCGGGGACGGTTCCGGTCACCCGGAACCAGCTGGTCCCCCATGGAGCACCCCACCGGGCGCCCACCTCGATCGGCCCGGGCTCGGCCGCGAGACCCTCGGCGACCGGTACGGGCTCGCCGGGCGCGTGCCACACGGCAACGTCGAGCGGCACGGACTCGGGGTACACGGCGGGACGGATGCGCTCGTCGAGGACGCGCCTGAGGCGGGCTTCGACAAGGCTGCGGTCGTCATGCATGTGGGGTGCTCCGTTTGTTCGTTACCGGTTACCAGGTGTGCGTGACGGTCACGGGATCCGACGAGGTGTACAGCTCCCCTACGGCACGCACTTCGAACCGTGCCGTCACCTCGCCCTGCTCCGGCTGGAGCCCGGTCAGGTAGTAGGCCCGCTGGCCGGTGGCGCCGAGGAAGCGCCGGGTGCCGTCCGGGAGCAGCCGGTGCAGGGAGTAGTGCCGTAGGTCCCCGGGCGCCGCGTCCCAAGAGAGGCGCAGATCGCCCCCGCCGGCCGCGGTGATCCGCGGGTCGGCGGGTGCGGCAGGGGTACTCACCGCGTCCCGCACGGCGATCCCGCCGAGCCGCCACCGGACGGGACCGTCGGTCGCGGTGAGGCGGACGCCGAGGGCGTGGACGGTGCCGGAGAGTCCGGTGAGCGGGACGGTCGCGGTCGACCAACCGTCGCCCTGGTCCGTCGGCAGACAGATGTACGGCGGTGTCGCGCCGGCGCTGCCCGGCTCGGCGGTGGCGATGGCCAGCTCGACGTCCACACTCCCAGCGTCGGTCCGGAACGTCAGCTCGACAACCGTCCGGTCCGTGATCGGCAGCTGTGTCGAGTAGAGGTCAAGGACCACCGGCTGGTCGAGGTCGCCGTCGACCAGCACGCTGCTGCCGCCCCGCCAGGCGGCGGAGAAGTCGAAGGTCACGGCCGGCCTGGTGCCGTCCGTCCGTACCGCCCACCGCCGGGACGGCAGCCGGTCCTGCAGACCGAGGTGGTTCCAGGCCGTGTCCGAGGTGACCTCGCCGTCCTCGTACCAGCGCAGCCCGTGCCCGGTGTTGAACACGCTCGCGAACGGCACCGCCGACACCGTCGACCGGTCCGCCACCGACACGGCCGGCGCCCGCCAGGGGTCCGAGCTGTCCGGCCGGGACGGGTCCAGTGACCGCCCGGTCCAGAACCGGTCGTCGGCGGCGTGGAAGTCGCCGGGGGTGCGGCTCGCGGGCAGGTGGTTGCGGGTCCACTCGGGCCGGTAGAAGCCGATCGAGGCGATGTGCGCCGAGCCTCTGGGCACGATCGCCTCCCAGTTCACGGAGGTGTTCGACCCGTTGGATTCGACGTCGATCCCGGCCCACAACTCGTAGCGGCTGCGGCCGAGTTGGATCGCTTTCGTACCCGAAGAGGCGAGTGTCGAGGCGCTCCACCGGAAGTCGACGAACATGTCGTCGGCGGCCTGGAAGAAGGCCTGGTTCTGGCTGTTCAGCGCGCCTTGCCAGCTGACCGTGCCGTTCACGGTCATGGCGTCGTACCAGGTCACCCGCTGTCCGCGGGCCGCCGCGAGGGACTTGAGCTCCGTGACGAAACCGAGCATGTCGGTGCCGAGGGCGGTGTCGCCGCCGCCGGTCTCGGCATTGACGAACCAGCCGTCGAAGCCGTAGGCGGCGGCCACGGCGACCAGTTGGGCAGCGAGGGGAAAGTGCCCGGTCGAGTCCTTCTGGACCAGGTCGCGGGTCCACTGCGGCTGACCGCCGTAGGCGGTGGGCGGCAAGAAGATGTTACCGAGGACGGGCACACCGTGCCTGTGGGCGGCGTCGACGACCGGCGCGTTCGGGGCGAGGATCAGCCCCTCCCCCGCCGAGCCGCCCCAGAAGACCAGCTCGTCCAGGTAGGCCCAGTGGGTGAGGGCGTAGTAGTCGGCGGTGGCCGAGCCCTGGGAGGGGTTGCCGGAGGTCGGTCCGAAGGACACCAGCGCCTGGATGCGGGCCTGGCCCGAGCGGGCGGTGGTGTTGGCCGGGGTCGGGGTGAAGCGGGCGGCGAGCGGCACGCAGGCGGCGTTGAAGGCGAGGTCCGTGTCACCGGCCGCCGTCCAGCTCTTCAGGCTGCGCCAGGTGATACCGGTGCCCGGGGTGCCGGCGGGGAAGGAGTCCGGGTACCAGTAGGAGGCGTACGGCGGGGTGACGGCCGCCGCCTCGGTCGCCGCCGTCGCCGGCAGTGAGCGGGCCAGGGCCGCGGCGGTGGCGGCGATCAGAACGGTGCGTCTGCTTGGGTTCACGAGCGGGTGCCTCCTGGTGGGGTGGGGAGTACCTGATCGGGAGTGACGACTTCGGTGATGCCGCGCGCGGCGAGATGGTCCTGGTCGTCCACGCGTGTGTCGAGGACGGTGGTGGGGCGGGCGCCGTCGGCGACCAGCCGGAACCAGGCGTCGAAGACGGGCCCCCCGGGCGCGCACCGGGAGCGGCGGGCCGGGTCGGAGGGCACGACGAGTGCTGTACTGCGCGCATTCGCAGCCCTGGGCTCGGCAGCGGCGAGGGCATGCGCGAGGTCCTTGGGCTTGCGGTCGTTGGTGAACAGACCGAGCCCGTATTCGAGTTCGGGGAAGTCGGCGAGGCTCCGGCTGACGTCGTGCGAGCACCACCAGGTGACGCCCCACAGGTCGGGGCAGTCCAGTACGGCGGTGAGGGTCGCCTCGGTGAACGCGGCCGCGTGCTCGGCGGGGATCAGCGGCGCGGGCGCACCCACTTCCTGGAGCCATACGGGCCGGTGCGCGTCCTCGGCCCAGGCCTTGCTGAGCTCCACCAGATACGCGGCGTGCTGTTCGGTCTGCGGGGCGGTGCGGCCGTGGCGTTGGGCGGTGCCGTTGAACACCCAGGAGTGCACGGCGGTGAGGTCGCCGAGCCGGGCCGAGTGGGCGGGGGTGAAGGGCTGGTCGTCCTGGTACCAGGCGGCGTCGTAGGAGGCGTGCAGATGGAGCCTGCCGGGCGCGGCCTCGGCGCAGGCGGCCAGCAGCCGTACCAGCCAGCGCTCCGCGTCCTCCTCGGTGGCCCGGTCCGGATCCGGATGCGGGCCGGCGGCGAACTGGTTGACCTCGTTGCCGACCGTCATCCCGATGAAGTTGGGCCGGTCCGCGAGCGCCGCGGCCAGGGTGCGGAGATAGGCGGCCTCCCCTGCCACGACCTCCGGGTCGGTGAAGAGGTTGCGCCGGTGCCAGGTCCGGGTCCAGGCCGGCAGGAAGTCGAAGCTGCTCAAGTGCCCCTGCAGGCCGTCCACGTTGACGTTGAGCCCGCGTTCGGCGGCCGCGTCCGCGAGGGCGACGAGCTGCTCTACGGCGCGCGGCCGGATCAGGGTGCGGTCGGGCTGGAAGTAGGGCCACAGCGGGAAGACCCGGATGTGGTCGAGTCCCAGAGCGGCGATGGAGTCGAGGTCGGCGCGTACGGAGTCCAGGTCGAAGTCGAGCCAGTGGTGGAACCACCCTTCGCTGGGGGTGTAGTTGACGCCGAAGCGCGCGGCCGGAGGCATGCGGTCTCCTTGCGGGAACGGGGGTTCAGCCTTTGACGGCGCCTTCGCCGACCCCGCGGAAGAAGTACCGCTGGAGGCAGGCGAACAGGGCGATGAGCGGGGCCACGGCGATCACGGTGCCGGCGGCGACGAGGCGTTCGTCGTTGGCGAAGGTGCCGTGCAGATAGTTGAGGCCGATGGTGAGGGTGAACTTGGAGGGGTCGCTGAGCACGATCAGCGGCCAGAGGAAGTCGTCCCAGGCGCCCATGAAGGCGAAGATCGCGACGACGGCGACGGTGCCCTTGACCGACGGCAGGGCGATCCGCAGGAACCGCTGCCAGACGTCGGCGCCGTCGACGTAGGCCGCCTCCTCGATCTCGTAGGGCAGGTTGAGGAAGGCGTTGCGCATCAGCAGTACGTTCATGGCGGCGACGGAGCCGGGCAGCACGACACCGAGCAGGGTGTTGTTGAGGCCGAGTTCACGCATGGTGGTGAACTGGGCGATGATGATCCCCTCCACCGGCACGAGCATCGCGAGGATGAAGACAAGGGTGGCGATCCGGCGCCCCCGGTAGCGCAGGCGGGCCAGAGCGTATCCGGCGAGCGCCGAGCCGACGCAGTTGGTGACGACGCTCGCGCTCGCGACCTTCAGCGAGTTGAGGGCGTAGTCCCAGACGGGGATGGTGTCGGCGACCCGCTGGTAGTTGTGCAGGGTGGGATGCTCGGGCAGAAGGCTCGGGGGCGAGCTGAAGATGTCCTCGGTCGGCCCCTTGAGCGAGGTGGACAGCTGCCACAGGAACGGCCCGACGGTGACCGCGAGCACGAGCAGCAGCAGTGCATAGCGCAGGACCAGCTCGCCGATCCGGACGCGGCGGCCGTGCTCGTCGGTGAAGCGTGCCCGGGTGGCGCTCACGAGCGGTCCCTCCGGTCGGCGCGCAGCACCAGGAGCATCAGCGCGACGGTGACGACGAAGACGACGACGGAGAGCGCCGAGGCATAGCCGACCCGGCCGGTCAGTCCGGTGCCGGTGCGCTGGACCAGCATCACGAGGGTGGTGTCCTCGCCGGCCGGGCCGCCGCTCGGGCCCGCCATCAGGTACACCTCGGAGAACACCTTGAAGGCGGCGACCGAGGAGAGCGCGGCGACCAGCACCATCGTGGAACGTACGGCGGGCACGGTGACGGAGACGAAGCGGCGTACCGCCCCCGCCCCGTCCACGGCGGCGGCCTCGTGCAGTTCGCGCGGGACGTTGGCGAGCGCCGCAAGATAAATGATCATGTAGTAGCCGAGGCCCTTCCAGACCGTGACCGCCATCGCGCTGAGCAGGAGCAGCCACTGGTCGCTGAGGAACCCGATCCGGCCGATCCCGACCGTCTCCAGCAGGGAGTTGACCAGGCCGCGTTCGTCGAGCAGCCAGACCCAGATGAGGCCGACCACGACGATGGAGGCGACGACCGGGGTGTAGAAGGCGGACCGGAAGAAGGTGATGCCCGGGATGTTCTTCTGCACCAGCAACGCGAGCAGCAGCGGCAGGACGACGAGGGCGGGCACGACCACGACGATGTACAGCGTGCTGTTGCGCAGGCCGGTCCAGAACATGTCGTCGTGGATCAGCTCACGGAAGTTGGCCAGGCCTACGAACCGGCCGGGGATCAGGGTGCGGCGGTCGGTGAAGGAGTTGACCACCGTCGAGACGAACGGATAGAGCACGAAGGCGCCGACGACCAGCAGCCCGGGAGAAGCGAACAGCCATGGACTGATGGGAAGTTGGCGCCGTACGCGGGACACGCCGGCCATGCCTCGCCTCTCAGCCCTGCTGCTGGAGCAGCTGGTCGCAGGCCTTGACAGCGTTGTCCAGAGCCGACTTGGGGCTCTCCTTGCCCTGCAACGCCTTGGCGACCTCGTTGCGCAGCGCGGTCTTCATCTGGTCGCTGAACAGCACTGGCGTGTAATTGACCGCGGTCTTCAGGGACTTGGCGGCAGCGATGCGCACCCTCGTCTCGTCGGTGCCGTCCTCCTTGGTGAAGTACGGGTCGTCGAGGGAGCCCGCGGTGCTGGGGAAGATGGCGACCTTTTTGGCGAAGGACATCTGGTTCTGTGCGTCGGTCACGAAGTGCGCGAAGGCGACGGAGGCCGCCGTGTGCTTCGTCCTGGAGTTGACCATCACGCCCATCACGTACATGTTGACGTGCCCGGTGCTGGTGATCTGGTCGGTGATGCCGATGTTCTTGTACAGGTTCGGCTCCTGCTTCTTGAAGTTGGCCAGGTCGAGCGCGCTGCCGGGGTTCATGGCGACGGCCTCGGTGAGGAACTTCTTGCCGGAGGACTCCGGAGTCGCGGTCAGCGCCTGCGGGTCGAGTGCCTTGGCGTCGTACAACTCCTTGTACGTGGTGAGCAGTTCGACTCCCTTGGCGTCGTTGAAGGCGAACCTGGTCCCCTGCTTGTCCATCAACTCGACGCCGTAGCGCCCGAAGTCCTCGATGGTGGGGACGTTGGCGAGGGTGGCTACCTTGCCGTCGCTCTGTCGCGCCATCTTCAGGGCGTCGGCGAAGAGGTCGTCGTATGTCTTCGGCGGCTGCTCGGGGTCGAGTCCGGCCTGCTTGAACAGCGCCTTGTTGTAGAAGAGCGGCCCGGTGTTCAGATACCAGGGGAAGGCGTAGGTACCGCTCATCCCCGGTATCCGATGGCTTGCCCAAGCACCGGACAGGTACTCGGACTTGTACTTGCCGGCCGCCTTGTCGAGGTTGAGGGCGAGGCCCGCCTTGGCGAGCGGGGCGGCGAGGTCCGGGGAGACGTTGACGACGTCGGGCAGGGTGCCGCCGGCCGCGTCCGCGCTGATCTTGTCGGCGTAGCCCTCGGCCGGCTGGTCGATCCACTTCACGTGGGTGTCCGGGTACTTCTTCTCGAAGTCCGCGATCAGGCCCTCGAAGTACTCCTTGAAGTTCGCGCGCAGGTTCCAGGTCTGGAAGGTGATGTCGCCCTCGACCTTGCCCGAGGCGTCGGTGGAACCACCGCCGTCCTCCCCCGAACCGCAGGCGCTCAGCGGCAGGGCGAGGAAGGCGGCAGCGGCGAGGGCGAGGGCTCTGCGGGAGATACGCATGGTCCGTTGCTCCTTTGCAGCGGGGACGGCCGAAGGTGCCGCGCCAGACCTTGCACGCCGTTTCCACGAGGAGTCAATGGATTCGGCACAGCTAAAGTCATTAGTGGCTCAAAGTCCCTGCTCAGCAAGGCGTTACGAGCATATTGCGGCCGGTCACTAATACGCTTTAGGCTGTTCGGACTCAAGCGCATTAGTGGATCGCGGTCCAGACCGAATGAGGAAGTGAGTTGGCGGAGAAACGCATCCCCGCCCGCCGGCCGACCATGAAGGACGTCGCGCGCCGGGCCGGAGTCTCGCAGAGCGCGGTCTCCTTCGCGCTCAACGGCCGCCCCGGGGTCTCCGAGACGACCAGGGCCCGGGTGCACCGGGTCGCCGAGCAGCTCGGCTGGCGGCCCAGCACGGCCGCCCGCGCCCTGTCCGGCGAGGGCGCGGCCACGGTCGGCTTCGTCCTCGCCCGCCCCGCGCACTCCCTGGGCGTGGACTCCTTCTTCCTCCAACTGGTCTCCGGCATCCAGGAGGTGCTCGCCGAACGCCATCTAGGCCTGCTCTACCAGATGGCGGAGGACGTGGCCGACGAGTGTGCGGTGTACCGCCGCTGGTGGGCGGAACACCGCGTCGACGGCATACTGATGGTGGACCCGCGCGCCGACGACCCCCGCCCCGACCTGCTCGACGAACTCGGCCTGCCCGCCGTGGTGATCGGCGGCGCCCCCGACGAACGCCACCCCGGGCTGTCGACGGTCTGGGCCGACGACGCGGCCGCGATGACATCGGTGATCGACGAGCTGACGACGCTGGGTCACCGCAGGATCGTGCACATCGCGGGCCTGCCCGGCCTCGCTCACACCCAGCGCCGGATCCGCACCCTGCGCACCGAGGCGGACGGCCGGGGCCTGACCGAGGTCCGCTCGGTCACCACCGACTACTCCGACGCCGAGGGCGCGGCTGTCACCCGCCGTGTCCTGCGCACAGACCCGCCCCCGACGGCTCTGATCTACGACAACGACGTGATGGCGGTGGCCGGGGTCGCGGCGGCCGCCGAACTCGGCTACTCGGTCCCGGACGACGTCTCCGTCGTCTCCTGGGAGGACTCGGCCCTGTGCCGCATGGTCAAGCCCTGGCTGTCGGCGCTCTCCCGGGACAGCGCCGAGTTCGGTCGGGTGGCGGCACACGAGCTGACGTCCCTGCTGGACGGCGGCTCGGCCCGGGCGGTTCGGGTGCCGGTGCCCCGGCTGACGGTACGGGGCAGCACGGCACCCGCCGCCCGCTCCTAGGCGACCGCCGAGGCCGGTGCCGCCAGCGGGGTCAGCGGGGTCAGCGCTGCTGCGGCCCCGAGGGGCCGCGACAGCCCATTGCCGGACTCACCCGTGCCATTCCACCTTGAACACCCACACGTGCTGTCCCGCCCTCCGCGCCGACTCCGGTACGTCGATCACCAGTGCTCCGTTGGCGAGGGTCCAGGTCAGTGGCCGGTCGTGGCCGAGCATGGTCACCTTGTCGCCGGAGCGGACCGGCACCGGAGCCTCGACGGTGAGCTTGGCGCCCGGCCGGGTCAGGGAGTGGATGTAGAAGGCCTCGTCGGGGCGGACCGTGAACCGCAGGTCCTCGCCGAGCTGGGCCATGCGCGACCAGTACGTGGTGCCGTAGATCGCCTCGCCGTTGACCGCGAGCCAGGCGCCGGTCTCCCGCAGCCGGGTCTGCATGATCTCCGGGATGGTGCCGTCGGCACGGGGGCCGATGTCGAGCAGTAAGTTGCCGTTCTTGGAGACGATGTCGACCAGGCTGTGCACGAGCTCCTCGGTGGCCATGTAGGCGTCGTCCGGGGTAGCCCGGTTGTAGCCGTAGCTGCGGGGGTCGAGGCCACGGCTGGCCTCCCACTTGGCGACGACCGTGTCGGCGTAGGTTGTGTACTCGGGCGTGGTGAAGTCGTGGAAACCGATGCCCGAGCGGTCATTGACGGTCACGTCGACCGGACGGGCCCGATTCTTGGCGTGGTTGAAGTACTCGGCGAGGACATCGACGCTGTCGTTCGCGCCGCCGATGTCGCACCAGATGATCTCCGGGTCGTAGCCGTGGATCAGTTCGAGCATCTGCGGGGCCTGGAAGTCCCTCACGTAGTCCTTGCCGGAGGTGTATCCGGTGTACGGCAGCGGCTCCAGCGTGTACGGGTTGCGCGGGGCGTGGCCCATCCAGGGGTTGTCGGGGTTGAACCACTCGGGCATGGAGAAGTAGAGGCCCCGGTGGAGTTCGGGCGTATGGCGCCGGGACGCCTCGAACAGCTCCTTGACCAGGTCCCGTTTCGGGCCCAGCTTCACGGCGTTGCGGTCGGAGACCTTGGTGTCCCACAGGGCGAAGCCCTCGTGGTGCTTGGAGGTCAGTACGTGGTACTGGGCACCGGCGTCCCGGAACAGCTCCACCCAGGCCCGCGGGTCGAACCTCTCGGCGGTGAAGCGCGGGATGAAGTCGTCGTAGGCGAAGTCCTCGCCGTAGGTGTCCCGGTGGTAGGCGTAGGTGGGGTTGTTCGGGTCCTGCATCTGGTCCCAGTACCACTCGGCGTACTGCACCCCGACCGGCGCCCACGCGGGCACCGAGTAGACGCCCCAGTGGATGAAGATGCCGAACTTGGCCTCGTTGAACCAGTAGGGCGCCTGGTGGCCGGCCAACGAGGTCTCGGTGGGCCGGTAGTCGGCGGTGCCGAGCGTCAAAGTTCGCCTGGTCGCGGCGACTTGAGTACCACGTCCGCTGACACTCACCGTGCCGTCCCGCTCGGTGCCCGGCGCGGTGCCGGTGCGGCTGCGGATGCCGACGCGGACGCGTACCTGTTCGCCGGGGTCGAGGCGGCGGATGCGGGCCGGCTCGACGGTGCGGGCGCCGGGGACGTCGACGCGCACGGACACCTCGTCGCGGGCCAGGATCGCGACGGTGCCCGCGTTGACGACGGTGGCTTCGACGCTCTGGGCGCCGGTGGCGTCCAGCAGGGAGCTGGTGGAGCGGGCGTCGCGCAGGGCCAGCGCCCGCCCCTGGGCGACGGGCTGGAGGGAGAGCGCGAAGACGTGCAGGGCGGTCTTACCGGCCTCGGCCGGACTGGTGACCGGCAGCGTGAGGGCGACGGCCTCGCGCCGAGGGTCGATCGGCACCTCCGAGGTGCCGATCCCGACACTGTGCTCGTCCTTGCCGCCGTCCGGCTGGTAGCGGTACGGCGCCGCCAGCGGGCCGCCCGCCGAGTACCAGTCGCCGCCGCTCAGGCCGGCGGTGGTGGTCGTGCCGTCGGCGTAGTGGACGGTGGCCCGGCCGGAGGCGTTGCCGTAGCTGCCGGCGGTGAGGAAGACGGCGGACAGGTAGTGACCCTTGGGGAGGTCGACGCGCTGGCCGAGCGCGACAACGTTGTTCTTGGCGCCCGCCGTCGCGGCGGGGAAGTCGAAGGGAATGCCGTCCACCTCGATGCGGCCGGCCGGGAGTTCCTCGCCCGGGAACGTGTAGCCGGAGCCGTCGAAGTCACCGCCCCCGGCGTCGGCGGTGTCGATGCCGTCGTTGTCGTAGAGGGACTCGAGCGGTACGGGGACCGGAGCGGGGACGGGGACCCATGGCGACGCGGCCGGCTCGGCGGCGTGGGCCTCGGTCGTCGCGGCGAGCGGCAGGGCGGCCGCCGCGGCGACCCCGGCCGCGACCCCCAGGATCTGGCGTCTTGGAACAGGAGACATGCTCATACGCGGCTCCATTCATCGGATGTCTGATGATTAAGCGGGCCCAGAAGCCTGTCAATGGTGTGTGTACACCCGGAAGTTGAGTCAGTGGTCGGATGACCTACGGGAAGACTGCGGACGCTCTCGACGCGAAGCCCGCGGCCGGGCAGAGTGCCCTTCCATACCGACGAGTAAGCCTCTTTCCCGCATCCCAGGAGCGCCCGTGACCAGCTGGGTCGGCCGGACCGCCGCCGAAATAGCCGCCGCCGTACGTGAGAAGCGGGTCGCTCCCCGCGAGGTGGTGGCCGAGCATCTGGAGCGGATCGCGCGGCTGGACGGGCGGATCGGCGCGTTCCGGAAGGTCCGGGCCGATGCGGCGCTCGCCGAGGCGGACGAGGTCGCGGCCCGTACCGACCTCGCCGAACTCCCCCTCGCCGGTGTGCCGTTGGCAGTGAAGGACAATCTGGCGGTGCGCGGTGAGGCACATCTGGGCGGTTCGGCCGCGGCACCGGACACGCTTGCCGACGCCGACCATGTCACCGTGGGCCGGCTGCGGGCGGCGGGCGCGGTGGTCGTGGGGCTGACGAACGTACCCGAACTGTGTGTCTTCGGTACGACCGACGGGGTCCACGGCATCACCCGCAACCCGTGGGACACGCTGCGCAGCGCGGGCGGCTCCTCGGGCGGCAGCGCGGCCGCGGTCGCCGCCGGGCTGGCGCCGATCGCCCTCGGCAACGACGGCATGGGCTCGCTGCGCATCCCGGCGGCCAACTGCGGTCTGGTCACGATCAAGCCGGGGTTCGGGGTGGTCCCGGCCGGGATCGGCAACGGCGACTGGTTCGGCATGTCGGAGAACGGGCCGCTGGCCACCAGCGTCGAGGACGCCCGGCTGATGCTGGCCGTCCTCGCCGGCAAGGGGTTCGAGAGCGGCGGCCGGCCGGGCCCACTGAAGATCGCCGTCTCACGGCGCAGCCAGCTGGTCGGGGTGACCGTGAGCAGACCGTATACGAACGCGGTGGCGCAGGCGGCCGGGCTGCTGGCGGGGACCGGGCACCAGGTGCGGCGAGCCGAGCCGCCGTATCCGATGTCGATCGGTGTCACCGCGCTCCGGCACTGGACCGCGGGGACGGCCGTGGACGCGGCCGGCCTGGACCCGGCGCTGCTGACCCGGCGGACCCGGGTGCACGCGGCGATCGGCCGCCGTTTCCTGCGCGGGGTCCGGGTGAGCGACTCCCGGGAGCGGCTGCGCGCCCGGCTCACCCCTTTCTTCGCCAAGTACGACGTGCTGCTCACCCCGGCGCTGGCGCGGCGTGCCCCGGAGGCGGCCCCCTGGCACGAGCGCGGCTGGCTGCGCAACGCGCTGGCCGGCTCCAACTACTCGCCCCTGACCCCGGCCTGGAACCTCACCGGCTGGCCGGCGATGTCGGTCCCGTTCGGCACCCTGCCCTCGGGCGCCCCCTGCGCCGTACAACTGGTGGGACGGCCGGGCTCGGAGGCGCTCCTGCTGGAGGTGGCCCAGACCCTGGAAACCCTACGGCCATGGCAGCGGACGGCACCTGTCGGCTAGGGGGCAGCGGATCAGCTCGGCTGCGGGAAACGGCACTCTTGGGCCGATCCGAGCGGGGTGTGGTGCGGGGCGGCTGTAAGGCGGAGAGGCGTGGACAATCAGCCTCCCCCCTCGCGTCGGGCGACGCGGGGCGGGCACGACCTGGACTACCGGTTCCGTCCCTACGACCCGTGGACCTCCTACGGGCAGTCGAAGACCGTCAACATCCTGCTCGCCGCCGTCGAGCGCTGGGCCGACGACGGGATCACCGCCAACGCCCTGATGCCGGGCAACATCGCCGACACCAGCCTGGCCCGGCACGTGGACATGCAGCAGGTGGCCGACTTCGTCGCCTTGGGCGCCATCGCGCTGCCGCCGCAGAAGACGGTCGAGCAGGGCGCGGCGACCTCGGTGCGGCCGCCTCGCCGACGGTGGAGGGCGTCAGCGGTCGCTCCTTCGAGGACTGCGTGGAGGCCGGGCCGGTCACCGAGCGGGCCGGTGCCGTCGGCGGGGTCGCGCCGTACGCCCTGGACCGGGACAACGCGGCCCGGCTGTGGGCCGTGTCCGAGGCGCTCGCGGGATGACGGTGCTCAGAGTGCGCGGTACATGATGTGGAGGCCGACCAGTCCGTGCTTCGGGTGGTCGAAGGCCTCCGGGACCGTGCCGATGACCGTGAAGCCGAGGGAGGTCCACAGGGCGACGGCGGGGTTGGTCTCGACGACGGCGTTGAAGACCATGGACCGGTAGCCGTGCGCCCGGGCCTCGGCCAGGACGTGTTCGGCGAGGGCCCGCCCGATGCCCCGGCCGCCCTGGTCGGGGTCGACCATGAAGCCGGCGTTGGCGACGCCCGCGGCGGGGCCCCCGTAGTTGGGGGTGAGATAGGCGGAGCCGACGACGGCTCCGGTGGGATCCTCGGCGACGTAGACGCGTTTCGCCGGGCTCATCCACAGGGCGCGGGCCGCCTCCTCCGAGGTGTCGGGGTCCCAGCCGTACGTCTCGGCGGCGGCGACGATCCGGTGCCAGAAGGGCCAGATCTGCGGCCAGTCGGCCGCGGTGGCTGCTCTGATCTGCATGGGCGTGAGTCTCGCACGCCCATGCGTCGGCGATCACGGATTATCGACCGGCGGTCAGTCCACGCTGGGCAGGATGTGGGGCTCGGCGAGATCCTCCTCGTAACCCGCGAGGCGGATCGGGGCGGACCGGGCCCACACGTCGAGGCTGCCGAGCTGTCCGGGCCGGCTGCCCGCGCGCTCCGCACGTTCCTTGGGGCGCTGCTCGCGATTCGTCTTCTCCGGTGTCACCGCGCACTCCTTATGTGTCGGTCACCCTCGGGGCGTGCCGGACAGTCTGCTTCCCGGTGCTCGACGCCCGCTCGGGTCTGGATGGAAGGCCAGTTCGGACGCGGTGGCGCCGGTAACTCACAAGAGAGCAGGCCGCTTGTCAACCGGCTTGTCCCGGGACGGACCGTGGGTGTGGGTGGGACCCCTTACTGCTGTCCGTCCCCTATAGGTTAACCAAATGAGCGAGGGTCCGCTCGATAGGGAGTGCAAACAAGGTGTAACTATCTCGAGTCGCTGCGTACTCCCACAGCCCGGAAATACACCCCTTCGTAACATGATGACCGGTTTACGCTCCACTCGCTCGACCCAACCATCGAACACACCTTCGAACGGACAGACCTCCGCTCTCTGCACAGGCTGTGCAGTTCAGGTTGCGTTGGCCGGGTCGAAAACTCGACATGATCCGATGGCACAGGACAACGGCTGTCTCGCGGAAGGACTGACGCATGGAGCTGCGCAGCGTCGAGGAGCTGATGGATCTGCTGTACGCCTGCCGGCACCAGCGCGCACTGCGCACCGCGGCTCTGCTGCGCCGCAGCCGCCCCGCCGACAAGGAGCTCCAGGTCGCCGGCCTGGTGCACGGCATCGAGGAACTACTGGGACCCGCCGACGGCGCCGCGCACGCGGTACGGCATCT
Source organism: Streptomyces sp. NPDC096040 (assembly GCF_040303265.1). Classification (NCBI taxonomy): domain Bacteria; kingdom Bacillati; phylum Actinomycetota; class Actinomycetes; order Kitasatosporales; family Streptomycetaceae; genus Streptomyces; species Streptomyces sp. NPDC096040. The sequence continues at coordinate 249,176 of NZ_JBEOTA010000009.1, read as the reverse complement.
GCTCGGGGAGCGGGTCTACCACCTGGTACGCGAGGACGGCGCCCCGGCCGACGACGACGTGCTGCGGCTGCGCCAGGCCGACGAGGAGGGCCGCGCCGCGGGGTTCGACGCGGGCGTCCTGGAGGACTGGCGGACCGTCCTGGAACTGGTCGCGGCCCGTAACTCCCGCCTCAGGGCTGTCGACTGACGACCCGTCATGAGACGGTACGGCAATGACGTCGTCGTACGGGCTCAGGGGCAGGGCGGCCGTCGTCACCGGCGGCACGCGCGGGATCGGACGCGCGGTCGCCGGGGCGCTCGCGGCGGCCGGTGCGCTGGTGTGCGTGAGCGCGCGGGACGCGGACGAGGTCCGGCGTACCGCCGCGGAGCTGGGCGGGACCGGTCTGGCCGGGAGCGTGGCCGAGCCGGAGCACGCCCGGGAGCTGACCCGGCTGGCACTCGGCGAGTTCGGACGGCTCGACATCCTCGTCAACAACGCGGCCACCAATCGTCCCTACGGACCGCTCATGGACGCCGATCTCGGAACGTGGCGGGAGGCGTTCACGGTCAACGTCGAGGCGCCGCTGCGACTCACGCAGTGCGCGTGGCGGGGCTGGATGCGGGAGCACGGCGGCTCGGTGGTCAACATCTGCACGGAGGGCGCGGCGCATGTCGGCCCCGACGTGGGCGCGTACGGCACCACCAAGGCGGCGCTGCTGCATCTCACGCAGCAGCTGGCGGGCGAACTGGCACCCCGGGTACGGGTGAATTCGGTGTCGCCGGGGCTGGTGCGCACGGAGATGGCCCGGTTCATGTGGGAGCCGCGGGAGCCGGAGATCGCGGCCGGGCTCCCGATGGGGCGGATAGGAGAGCCCGAGGACGTGGCGGGCGCGGTGTTGTGGCTGTGCTCGGACGCCGCGCAGTGGGTGACCGGAGCCGACGTGCTGGTGGACGGCGGTACCCGGGTGCGAGCGGCACACACAGTGAGGTGAGAGCCGGGCGTGCCCGAGATCGAGTCGGCAACGCGGCTGCCCCCGATGGGCGACGGGCCCATGGGTGGACCCGTATGGGATCGAACCACGAAGAACGCGCGACCTGCGCACCGGGCACACCGGCGCCTGCCTGAACCATAGGGCGCCGGTGCCGCAGGCCGCCAACGATTAAGCGGGGCCTACCACTTGCCCGGCTCGTAGTCCTTCAGGAAGACCCCGTAGACGTCCTCGCCCTGCTCGCCGCGCACGACCGGGTCGTAGACACGGGCCGCGCCGTCGATCAGGTCGAGCGGCGCGTGGAAGCCGGCCTCGGCGAGGCGCAGCTTGTCGTAGTGCGGGCGCTCGTCGGTGATCCAGCCGGTGTCGACGGAGGTCATGAGGATGCCGTCGGTCTCGAACATCTCGGTCGCGCTGGTTCGCGTGACCATGTTCATGGCCGCCTTCGCCGCGTTGGTGTTCGGGTGTCCGGCGCCCTTGTAGCCGCGGCCGAAGACGCCCTCCATCGCGGATACGTTGACAACGTACGACCGTCCGCGCGCCGCCTTCTTCGCCGCCGCGGCCATGGCCGGCCGGAGCGCGCTGATCAGGATGAACGGCGAGGTGTAGTTGCAGAGCTGGGTCTCCAGGAGCTCCACCGGGGAGATCTGGTCGATGGTCTGCACCCAGGTGTTGCTGTCGACGACGTCCGGGACGAGGCCGCCGGCGTCGATGGCGGTGCCGTCGAGGTGCCGGGCGACGCTGGCGTTGCCCGCGACCAGCGCCAGGTCGGCGACCTGCTGGGCGTCGAGGCCGCTGATGCCGGGGGGCAGCGCGGCGAGGCCGTCCACGGCGCCCGAGTTGAAGGCCCCGATGACGTGGTGGGCGGGGAGTTCACCGGCGGGCAGCGGGGCGCTCTCGCCGTCGACCAGGGCCGCGTAGGCGGAGGGCAGCCGGCGTACGGTCTGGGTCGCGTTGTTGATCAGGATGTCGAGCGGGCCCGCCTCGGTGACCTGCTCCGCCAGGGCGACGGCCTGCGCGGGGTCGCGCAGGTCGATGCCGACGACCTCCAGGCGGTGCAGCCAGTCCGCCGAGTCCTCCATCGCCTTGAAGCGGCGGATGGCGTCCTTCGGGAAGCGGGTGGTGATCGTGGTGTGCGCGCCGTCGCGCAGCAACCGGAGCGCGATGTACATGCCGATCTTGGCGCGGCCGCCGGTGAGCAGGGCGCGCTTGCCCGTGAGGTCGGCGCGGGCGTCCCGCTTGGCGCGGTTCAGGTCGGCGCAGTCCGGACAGAGCTGGTGGTAGAAGTAGTCGACCTCGACATAGCGGCTCTTGCAGGTGTAGCAGGAGCGCGGGCGCTGGAGTATCCCCGCGATCCTGCCCTCCTCCGTCCGTGAGGAGGGCAGCAGGCCCTCGGTCTCGTCGTCGATGCGCTCGGCGGAGCCGGTGGCCGTGGCCTCGGTGACCGCCTTGTCGTGCGCGGTCTTGGCGGCCCGGCGCTCCTGACGGCGGCGCTGCTTGACCGTGCGGTAGACGCCGGCCGTGGCCCGGCGCACCGCGATGGCGTCCGGGTGGTCGACCTCCAGCCGGTCCAGCTCCTCGAGCACGCTGAGGCAGACGGCGAGTCGCTCGGGGTCGATGCCCGGGCCGTAGACCACCTGGTCTTCGGCCGTCGGGCCGTCCTGTGTCACCGTCATCGCGCTGCCGCTTCCCTGATCCACGAGCGGCGCTCCGACTCGCGCCTGCTTTCGAACAGGGAATTTTACGGAGCGCCGGGCAATACCTCCAAACCAGACCGGATCATGGATGGCAGATCGCGATCAGCGAGTCCACCTCGTCCGTGACCGCGCGGGCCAGGACATCGAGGTCCGGGACGGCACGGGCGTCGGCGACCAGGCCGTAGTGGACCTGGTTGCGGTAGGTGGAGATGGCGACCGCGAGGGACTGGCCGGGCGCGAGCGGGGCCAGCGGGTAGACGGCCGTGAGCGGCTGACCGCCCAGGCGCAGACCGAGGCCGGGCAGCGGGACGCTGGTGACCAGGATGTCGAACCAGAGCCGGGCGGCCTGGCCGACGAGCGGTCCGCCGAGCCGGTGCCCCAGCGCGGGCACATGGTCGGCGAGCAGCGCTACGGCACCGGCGCCCCGGTTGGGGCCGGCGTCCTTGTTGCGGACCATCGCCGTGCGGACGCGGTCGAGGCGGGCGAGCGGGTCGGGGTTGTCGACCGGAAGCCGTATCAGATAGCCGGAGAGCCGGTTGCCCTGTGGGGTTGCGGTGCGCGGGCGGCGCCTGGAGACGGGGATCAGGGCGCGCGGGGCGACGCCCTCGGTACCGTCGCCGCGCTCCTCCAGCCAGCGGCGCAGCGCGCCGGCGACGACGGCGATGAGGACGTCGTTGACGGTCCCGCCGACGGCCTTGCGGACCCGGTGCACATCGTCGATGTCGAGGTCGACGCCGGCGATACGGCGGGTGCCGGTGGGCTCCGACCTCAGCGCGGCCGAGGAGCTGACCCCGAGGGCGGACAGGGCGACGGAGGCGCCGATGTCCAGGGCCCGGCCCACGTCCGAGAGCGCGCCGCGCAGCAGTTCGGGCACCCTGCGCATGTCCGGCAGCACCGGCATCGGGCGCGCCGCCTCGATCGGGCGGGGGGAGCGCTCGGGCAGGTCGAGCGGGTCCATGACCCCGGCGGCCAGCTTGAGGGCGCGCAGCCCGTCGGCGAGGGCGTGGTGGAACTTGAACAGCACCGCGAACGACACCCCGTCCTCGCCGGGCAGCACATGCGCCTCCCACGGCGGCCGGCCGCGCACCAGCGGGCGTTGCATCAGCCGGCCGGCGACGGCGTGGAAGTCGGCGGTCGGGGCGTGCAGCCGGACGTGGTCGAGGGGATCGAAGTCCGGGTCGGTCTCACGTGCCGCGCCGCCGAACGAGAGCGGCTGCCAGACGTCTCTGATGCGCATGCGCAGTCCGGGCACGGCGGCGGCACGGGCCGCGAGCAGGTCGGCCGCGTGGGCGCCGGCGGTCGGCGAGTGCGCCGAGAAGACACCCAGTGCGCCGAGGTGCATCGGGTGCCGGTCGGACTCGATGTTCCAGAACGCCAGATCGAGAGGAGCGAGCAGATCAGCAGTCAAGGGTTGCCTCGCGTGGACGGAGGGTGGATCAGCAGTCAATCGCCGTCACCTGATTACGGTCAAGTACGATCACGCTACGCTCAGTTAACAGCAGTTTAAGTCCCGCCTCCTCCGAAAGAGGCGGGACTCAAGGGACACCTGAGGTCACCTGAGGGCCGGTGGCGCCCCCTTGGGTGACGTACCCCACTCTGACGGGCGCGGGCCGACCGTGAACGCCAGCGACCGCAGGGTGCGCAGCGAACCGTTCGTCAGATAGGTCCGGCCGTAGTCCGATCCGTCGACCCGGGCCGTCTGGACGTACCGGTCGCGGGCCGAGGTACCGGGGGCGGTGACCGTGAATCCGCCGCTCGGCCAGTAGCGGCGGTCGACGCGGACGTCGACCCGGTCGAAGACGGGCGTGGACAGGCCCCAGGTGCCGTATCCGGGCTGGACGGGGAAGAGACCGATGGACGAGAGCACGTTCCAGGCCGACATGGTGCCGAGGTCGTCGTTGCCGGTCATCCCGGACGGCCCGTCGGTGAAGAGCGTGAGGGCCGCGTGCACCACGTCGGTGGTCTTCCAGGGCTGGCCGGTGGAGAGATAGGTGTACGGGGCGATGAGGTCGGGTTCGTTCATCGGGTTGTAGACGGCCGCGTTGTAGTAGGCGTAGGCGTTGCCGTGCACCCACACCTCGCGCGCGGTCTTCTCGGGGTCGGCGAGCAGCCTGTCGTAGGCGAAGAAGGAGTCGAGCCGCGTGTTGGTGGCGCGCTCGCCGCCGATCAGGGAGATCACGCCGGGCAGGTCCTGCGGGACCAGCCACTGGTACTGCCAGGCGGTCCCCTCGTGGAAGCCGATGCCGCGAGCCGGGTCCGGGTCGCCGGTGAAGGCGCCGGAGGCGTCCCGGGCGCGGAAGAAGCCGGTGGAGGGGTCGAAGATGTTGCGGTAGTTCTGCGCCCGGGTGGCGTAGCGGGCCGCGTCCGCGCCATGGCCGAGGTCCCGGGCCATCTGGGCGAGCATCGCGTCGGACAGCGCGTACTCCAGGGTGACGGAGGCGCCGTGGTCGTAGTCGGAGTCGCCCACCTTGGCGTGCGGGCGGCCCTTGGCGTACGGCGCGAAGCCGTCGGCGAGGTACTCGGCGTTGGCCTCGCGGCCGACGCCCGGGTTGGCGGCCGGCGGCACGCCGTCGGCGTTCCTGCGCAGCGCCCGGTACGTCCGCTCCTCATGCCCCTTGAGCAGGCCCATCTGGTAGGCGGTGGTCAGGAACGGGGTGACCGGGTCGCCGGTCATGATGTTCGTCTCGACCGTGCCGTAGCCCCACTTGGGCAGCCAGCCGCCCTCCTCGTCGACCTTCAGCACCGACAGCGCCATGTCCCGTGCCTCACGCGGCGCGAGCAGGGCGAGCAGCTGGGCCTGGGTGCGGTAGGTGTCCCAGAGCGACCAGTTCTGGTAGTAGGTGAACCCCTTGGCGCGGTGGATCCGGCGGTCCCAGCCGGTGTACCGGCCGTCCGCGTCGTCGCCGACGTTGGGCGCCAGGAAGGCGCGGTACAGGGACGAGTAGAAGGTACGGCGGAGGGTCGCACCGCCGCCCTGGACGCGCACCCCACCGAGCCGCCGCTCCCAGGCGTCCCGGGCCTGCCTTCGTACCGCGTCGAACGAACGGCCGCCCTCGGCGCGCAGATTGACCTCGGCGCCGCTCGCGTCGACGTACGACAGGGCGGTGGTCGCCTCGACGGTACGGTCCCGGGTGGTGTCGAAACGGACGTAGGCACCGTCGGCTCCGGTGCGGGCGCCCGGGGTGATCGTGGTGCCGTTCCAGGTGCCGTAGGCCGTGAAGGGGCGGCTGAAGCGGGTAACCGTGTAGACGGTGTAGGGCGCGGTCTCCCGGCAGAAACCATGGCCGGTGATCTTCGTGCGGACAGTGTGGTCGTCGAGGATCTCGACCTCGCTGCTCACCGGCTTGTGCAGCGCCTGGGCCGCGTTGAGCAGGACGTTGGCCTTGTCGGTGGCCGGGAAGGTGTAGCGCTGGACGCCTGTGCGGGCGGTCGCGGTCAGCTCGGCGCGGACGCCGGAGTCGAGGCCGACGCGGTAGTAGCCGGGGCTCGCCTCCTCGTCGGCGTGGTCGAACCCGGCCGCGTACCGGGCGTAGTCCGTCTGTGTGACGTCCCCGGTGGTGGGCAGGACCGGCAGGTCGCCGCCGATGCGGCAGCCGACGCCCGAGAGATGGACCAGGGAGAAGCCGCGGATCCGGTTCTGCGCGTAGTCGTAGCCGGTGCTGTGCCCGGTGTCCGGGGAGAGCTGCACCATGCCGAAGGGTACGGCCGCGCCGGGGAAGGTGTTGCCCTCGTTCTGGGTCCCGATGAAGGGGTTCACCAGGTCGGTGAGGTGGCCGTCGGTCGGTTCGGCGGCCCCTGCGGCGGGGGCGGTGAGCAGCGCGGACGCTGTCAGCACCCCGGCCAGGCACAGCCGTGTGCGCCGGGTCCCTCTCATGTCGGATGACCTCCGAAGGTTCGACATCGTTGCCTGCATCGTGAGGGGAAAAGGCTGTAAAGCCCGGCACATAGGGCTTTTCGCGCGCAGCGCGTCGCATGACGGGACGCGCGACGGGCGGGCAATCGGTCGGGCAACGGGTCGGGCAACGGGTCGGGCAACGGGTCGGGCAACGGGTCGGGCCCGGCGCGGAAACCGCGCCGGGCCCGGGGGGCGCAGAGGGGGCTACGAGACCAGCTGACCCTTCCCGAGGGCGATCACCCCGCCCTTGGAGACGGTGTACAGCTCCGCGTCACGGTCCGGGTTGACGCCGATGGTGGCGCCGGGCGGGACCTCGACGTTCTTGTCGAGGACCGCGCCGCGCACCACCGCGCCCCGGCCCACGATCACGTTGTCGTGCAGGATCGACCCCTGAACCACCGCACCCGGGTCGACGCGCACGCCCGGTGACAGCACGGACCGGGTGACCTGACCCCGGATCAGGCAGCCCGCACTGATGATGGACTCGCTCGCCATGCCGCCGGCGTTGAAGCGGGCCGGGGAGAGCTGGTAGGAGTGCGTGTAGATGGGCCAGCTGCGGTTGAAGAGGTTGAAGGCGGGCCGCTCGGCGATCAGGTCCATATGGGCGTCGTAGTACGCGTCGAGGGTGCCGACATCCCGCCAGTAGCCGCGGTCGCGGCTGGTCTCGCCGGGGATGTGGTTGGTGCCGAAGTCGTAGAGCTGTGCCTCGCCTCGGGCGGTGAGCTGGGGCAGTATCGAGCCGCCCATGTCATGCACCGAGTCGTCGTCCTCGGCGTCCCGGTGCAGGGACTCGACGAGGGCCTTGGTGGTGAAGATGTAGTTGCCCATCGAGGCGAAGACGGTGTCGGGGGCGTCCGGCAGCCCCGGCGGGTCGGCGGGCTTCTCCAGGAAGGTCTCTATCGTCTGCCCGTCCGAGCCCGGGGTGATCACACCGAACGCCGAGGACTCCACGCGCGGGACGCGGATGCCCGCGACCGTGACCCCGGCGCCGCCCTCGATGTGCTGCTGGAGCATCTGCCGGGGGTCCATGCGGTAGACGTGGTCGGCGCCGAACACCGCGACGTAGTCGGGCTGTTCGTCATGGACGAGGTTGAGGGACTGCAGGATGGCGTCGGCACTGCCCAGGTACCAGCGCGGGCCGAGCCGCTGCTGGGCCGGGACCGGGGTGACGTAGTTGCCGAGCAGACTGGACATCCGCCAGGTGGTGGTGATGTGCCGGTCCAGCGAGTGCGACTTGTACTGGGTCAGCACACAGATGCGCAGCACGTCCGCGTTGACGAGGTTGGACAGGACGAAGTCGACCAGACGGTACGTCCCGCCGAAAGTGACAGCTGGTTTGGCGCGGTCGGCGGTCAGGGGCATCAGGCGCTTGCCTTCCCCGCCCGCGAGCACGATCCCGAGTACCGAAGGCCCACCACGACGCATGGCCGCTCCCCTCACCCTGGTGCTCCATGCTTGCCCTCGGAGCACTCCCGCTAAGCCTGCACCTGCATCGCGTCGAACAGGCGGCCTGCCAGTTACGGCCGCTTGAGGATCTTCTGGCGGAGACGGCCGGTTCGTCACGCCTGCTTGAGGATCTCCTCGGGGAGACGGCTGGTTCGTCACGCCTGCTTGAGGATCTCCTCGTAGAGCCGGACCGTGCGCCGGGCCACCGCGTCCCAGCCGAACTCCCCCACCGCACGCTCCCGTCCGGCCTCGCCCATCCGCCGGGCCGTCTCCCGGTCGCCGACGACGGCGTCCAGCGCCCGGGCCAGGCCCGCCTCGAAGTCGTCGCCGAGATCGACCAGCAGCCCCGTCTTGCCGTCCTCGACGACCTCCGGGATACCTCCGACCCGGGACGCCACCACGGGTGTGCCGCAGGCCATCGCCTCCAGGTTCACGATGCCGAGCGGTTCGTACACCGAGGGGCAGACGAACACGGCCGCATGGGTGAGGAGTTGGATGACGTCCGCGCGCGGCAGCATCTGCGGGATCCAGTGCACGCCCTCGCGGACCCGGCGCAGCTCCTCGAAGAGCTCGCGAAACTCCCGGTCGATCTCAGGGGTGTCGGGTGCCCCGGCGCACAGCACCACCTGCACCCCTGGGTCGATGTCCCGTACGGCCCGCAACAGATGCGGCACACCCTTCTGGCGGGTGATGCGGCCGACGAACAGCACGTAGGGACGGCCCGGGTCGATGCCGATTCGGGCGAGGACGTCGGTGGAGCGGTCCGGCCGGTAGAGGGCGGTGTCGATGCCGTTGTGCACGACATGGACCTTCGCCGGGTCCAGGGCGGGGTAGCAGCCGAGGATGTCCGCTCGCATGGCCCCGGAGACCGCGATCACGGCGTCGGCGGCCTCGATCGCGCTGCGCTCGGCCCAGCTCGACAGGGCGTATCCGCCGCCGAGTTGCTCGGCCTTCCAGGGGCGCAGCGGCTCCAGTGAGTGCGCGGTCACCACGTGCGGGACGCCGTACAGCAGCTTGGCCACATGGCCGGCGAGGTTGGCGTACCAGGTGTGGGAGTGCACGAGTTCGCGGCCTTCGAGGCCGGCGGCCATGGCGAGGTCCACGGAGAAGGTGCGCAGCGCGTCGTTGGCGGTGTCCAGCGCGGACCAGGGGCGGTGCCGGACGACGCCGACCCCGCGGCCCTCGCCCCAGCAGTGCACGTCCAGGTCGACCAGAGGTCGCAACTCCCTGGCGAGGAACTCCACATGAACACCCGCACCGCCGTAGACATCCGGAGGGTACTCCCGGGTCAGCAGTCCCACTCGCACCCGCAACCCCCTGATCTCCACGGCCGGTTGTTCCATGGTCACCCAGATGCGGCGCGCGGGGAAGAGCCCGGTGGTTGTGTGAAACAACAGTCACCGCACACCCCGCCGCCCGGTACCCGGTAGTAGAGACAGCAGCTGCGTCGCCGGAAGGCCGGGCCGGTGCGGATGCCGCTGGGACTGAGCAGGGGGTGCGCGAAGAGAGCGTCGACGAGGGTGCGGGTCCGGTCGGCTACCTCGGTGCGGCCGTCGGCTCGTGCCCAGCGGTCCAGCTCGCGGGCGGCGCCGGCCAGTGCGGAGCCCGCGTTGCCCCACAGCAGCCCGGTGGCGACGCCGTACCGGGCTCGCAGAGCCTCCGCCAGGGGTTCGAGATGGCCGTGTACGACGACGTCCGCGAGCGTGGCCGGTCCGGCGCCCGCGGGCAGCGGGCGCACCTCGGTGAGCCACAGGTCGTCGGGGGCGGTGGCGCCGGCGTCCCAGCGGAGCAGACGGGGGTCCAGGTCGGGGAGGCCGTCGTAGCGGGCAGCGCAGCCGAGGGCGACGGACCAGAGCCGGGCGGCCAGCGCCTGGTGGGCGATGGAGGCGGCGACCCGAAGCTCGGGGTTGCGGAGACGGTCCGCCACCAGCCCAACACGGAAAGTTAGGATATCTCCGTAAACATCCGATGTGACTTTTCTATAAGCCTTTGCGAGGCTCGGTAGCTCGGCGACCCGCGCCGCCGCCGGCTCTCCGGCCGCCGATCGGAGTGTCCGCAGCACGAAGAATCCGCCGAGCGGCCGAAGCGCGGCGAGATCGGGGTCCAAGTCCACGAACAGCAGTAGTACCAGGCTTGTTGGGAGCCAGGCGCCCCGGACCTCCACCCGGCGTCACCCACCCTGGGGATGATCAGAGACCTCCCCTACTCCATCGGTAGTACGAGGCATTGGGTGCTCAGGTACGACGACGGGAAGCGTTCGGGCGGGCAGAGTGTCGCTCATGGAAGCCGACCGTTCACCGTGCGGGACCGCCCTGCGGCTCCGACTGACGCAGAGGAGCTCCGCATGAGTGCCCTCGCGTTGTCCGTGTTGCTGTCCTTCGTCTCCGCCGTCGCCTACGCCGGCGGAGCGATCGTGCAGGAGCAGGTCGCGGTCACCTCCCCCGACGAGCAGTACGCGCCGCTGCGTCGCCCGAGCTGGTGGGGGGCGATGGCGCTGAACGGCCTCGGTGGCCTGCTGCACGTCGTGGCGCTGGCCTACGGCCCGCTCAGCCTGGTCCAACCGCTGGGCGCGCTCACCATCGTGTTCGCGCTGCCCATGGCGGCCCTGTTCGTCGGCCGCAAGGCCGGGTCGACCGCCTGGCGGGGGGCGGTCATGGCCACCGTGGGTCTGGCCGGCCTGCTCTCTCTGGTGGGCTCCTCCGACTCGCACGCCCTGGACTCCGCCGGCCGGGTCGGGGTCGCGCTGGTCACCGGCGGGGCGGTCGTCGCGCTGATGATCGCGGGGCGGGCCGCGCACCGGCATCCGGCGATACGCAGCGTGCTGCTCGCCGTCGCGTCCGGCATAGCCTTCGGCATGTCCTCGGTGTTCACCAAGGTCGTGGCGATCGACTGGGACGGCGGGATCGTCCTGTCCGACCTGCTCTGGCTGGGCGTGATCGGCGTTTACGCCGTCGCCGGCGTCCTCATCTCCCAGTCCGCGTACCGCGGCGGCGGCCTCGCCTCGCCGCTGGCCACGCTGACGGTGGTCAACCCGGTGCTGGCCGCCGCGGTCGGCATCACGATGTTCGACGAGGCGTTCCGCTACGGCACGACGGGCACGGTGCTGGCGCTGGCCTGCGGCGTGGTGGCGACGGGCGGCCTGATCCTGCTGACGACCGAACGCATCGAGAGCACACCGCACCCGACGGAGTCGGCGCCGCAGCCCGAGGCATCGCCCGAGCCACTGGTCGAGGCACTCGTGGAACTGGCGGAAGCGGGCCTGGCGAGGGCCGGTCATGGGAACGTCGGCCTGACGGAAGCGGGTGTGGCGAACGTCGGCCTGACGGAAGCGGGCCCGGCCAAAGCCGGTCTGGCCGAGGCAGGCATGGCCAAAGCCGGTCTGACGGAAGCGGGTTTGGCGAAGGCTGGTCTGACCGAGGTCGGCGTGGCGAACGCCAACCTGGCCGGAGCAGGTCTGGCGGAGGCCGGTCCGACGGAGATGGGCCTGGCACAGGCCGGTCTGACAAACACGGATCTGGCGGAGGCCGACCCGGCCGAGGCGGACCTGGCAAACGCCGGCCTGGCCGAGGCCAGCGTGGCGAACGCCGGCCTGGCGGAAGCGGGCCTCGCGAACGCCGGTCTGGTCGAGACGGGCCTGGCGGGAGTGCGGGCGGCGGTGGGAGACGGAGCCCTCGTCGGGTCGGTGGACGGCGAGGTCCGACCGACGCCGGTCGAGATGCCGCAGCAGCGCACCGCGTCTTCGATGGCGGACATGGCCGGCGTCCTGCTCCCCACCGTCGGCTATCTGCCGGGCCAGGTGCTGGACCGGCGCCGGACGCGGGTCAAATCCTGACGCCACCGGCCCGGAGATAGGCGACCGGGTCGATGTCCGTGCCGAAACCGGGCCCCGTCCGCACCTCGAAGTGCAGATGCGGGCCCGTGACGTTTCCGGTGGAGCCCGAGCGGCCGATCCGCTGGCCCGTGGACACGCTCTGCCCGTCCCGCACGGAGATGGCCGACAGATGGGCGTACTGGGTGTAGCGGCCGTCGGCGTGCCGGATCACCACCTGGTAGCCGTACGAACCGCCCCAGCCGGCGGTGACGACCTGCCCTGCCTCGACCGCCTTCACGGAGGTGCCGGTGGGCGCGAGGAAGTCGACGCCGGTGTGGTAGCCCTTCGACCAGTACGGGCCGGACGCGTGATACGGCGTACCGATCGGTGCGTCGACCGGGGCGACGAGGGAGTGACCGCTGCGGGAGGGGGCCTTCTTGGTCCCGGCCTCCGGCTTGGCCCTGGCCTTGGCCTTCGTCCTGGCCGCCTTGGCCGTCTTGGTGGCATCCGCCTTCTTCGCCGACGATGCGGTCTTGGCAGCCGCGGCGGCCCGGCCCGTAAGACTCAGCCGCTGCCCGGGCAGGATCAGGTCGGGGTCGGAGCCGACCGTGGCGCGGTTGGCCGCGTACAGCCGGTGCCAGCCGCCGGTGACGTCGTGTTCGTCGGCGATCCCGGAGAGCGTGTCGCCGCGCACCACGGTGTACAGCTCGGCTTTGCCGGCCCGGGACTGCGGTGTGGTCTGCGGCTGTACGTCCCGTACCGAACTCTTGGCGGGGCGGGTGGTGGTGCTCTCGGTGTGCACGTCAGGTGTGCCGCCACTGCGGGTGAGCCCGGCCTGGACCGAGCAGACGGGCCAGGCACCCGGCCCCTGCCCGTCCATGACCTTCTCTGCCACGGCTATCTGCTGGTCCTTGGTGGCGAGGTCTGCGCGCGGCGCGTAACGAGTGCCGCCGTAGGCCTCCCAGGTGGACTGGGTGAACTGGAGCCCGCCGTAATAGCCGTTGCCGGTGTTGATGCCCCAGTCGCCGCTGGACTCGCAGGCGGCGACCTTGTCCCAGGTGGACACGGAGGCCGCTTCGGCGCTCCCGGCGGCGGCCAGCGGAATCGCCAGCCCGGCGCCGCCCGCCGTGACGGTGAGCGAGGCGCGATTGATCCTGTTCGGCTGGTACCGGCGGTGCCGGCCGCGTTCGGCCATGTCTGAGAGCCCCCTCGCCACGCGCGTCAGGAAGGCCAAAAGTAAGCGCCCCGAACAGGCCATGACAAGACAGCAATCAGCCGCCTCTCGCACCCGGGGGCACGGCCGTCACGCCGTGAACCGGAAGGGCCTGCAACGGATTTGACCCGCCGTCATCCCAGTGGGCCGCGCGGCGGTCGTACGGAGTGTCTCGTGAGACTACTGAGGCGTCAGCCCCTGTGGTCCGTATCTGCAAGTGCGGCCGGTCGGACGGCGAGTCAGGATGGCCTTTGGGCAATACTGGCGGCCATGAGGGGCGGCAGCATTCCTTGCACGTTCTACGGGATCGACTTGATCTTTGAGGAGCAGGCGGTATGAGCACTTCGGCGCAGATCGGCGTCACGGGTCTCGCGGTCATGGGCCGCAACCTCGCCCGGAACTTCGCGCGCAACGGCTACACGGTGGCGTTGCACAACCGCACGGTGTCGAAGACACGCGAGCTGGCGGAGAACTTCGGAGACGAGGGCGACTTCATCGCGGCCGAGACCGCCAAGGAGTTCGTGGAGGCCCTGGAGCGGCCCCGCCGACTGGTCATCATGGTCAAGGCCGGTGATCCGACGGACGCGGTGATCGAGGAGTTCGCACCGCTCCTGGAGCCCGGCGACATGATCATCGACGGCGGCAACGCGCACTTCGCGGACACCCGCCGCCGGGAGAAGGCGCTGCGCGAGCAGGGCATCCACTTCGTCGGTATGGGCGTCTCCGGCGGCGAGGAGGGCGCGCTGCACGGGCCGAGCATCATGCCGGGCGGGCCGAAGGAGTCGTACGACTCGCTGGGCCCGATGCTGGAGAAGATCTCGGCGAAGGCGAAGGACGGCGCGCCCTGCGTGACGCACATCGGCCCCGACGGCGCCGGGCACTTCGTGAAGATGGTGCACAACGGCATCGAGTACGCCGACATGCAGCTGATCGGCGAGGCGTACCAGCTGCTGCGCGATGTCGCCGGGTACTCCCCCGCGCAGATCGCCGACATCTTCCGTACGTGGAACCAGGGCCGGCTGGACTCGTATCTGATCGAGATCACCGCCGAGGTGCTGTCCCACGTGGACGCGGCGACCGGCAAGCCGTTCGTGGACGTCGTCGTCGACCAGGCCGAGCAGAAGGGCACCGGCCGCTGGACCGTCCAGATCGCGCTCGACCTGGGCGTGCCGGTGTCGGGGATCGCCGAGGCGGTCTTCGCCCGCTCGCTGTCGGGCCACGCGGATCTGCGGGCGGCCTCGCGCGGGCTGGCGGGGCCGAAGCCGACGGCGCTCTCCGAGTCGGAGGCGGCGGCGTTCGCCGACCGGGTGGAGCAGGCGCTGTACGCGTCGAAGATCGTGTCGTACACGCAGGGCTTCCACGAGATCGCCGCGGGCAGCGAGGAGTACGACTGGGACATCGACCTCGGTGCGGTGTCGTCGATCTGGCGGGGCGGCTGCATCATCCGGGCGGCGTTCCTGGACCGGATCCGGTCGGCGTACGACGCGCGGGCGGATCTGCCGAGCCTGCTGTCCGACGAGACCTTCGCCCGGGAGATCGCCGACGCGCAGGACGACTGGCGTGAGGTGATCATCGCGGCAACCCGGGAGGGGGTCGCGGTGCCCGGGTTCTCGGCCGCGCTGGCGTACTACGACGCGCTGCGGGCGGAGCGGTTGCCTGCGGCGCTCACGCAGGGGCAGCGAGACTTCTTCGGGGCGCACACGTACCGGAGGGTGGACCGGGAGGGGTCGTTCCACACGCTGTGGGGCGGGGACCGTAGCGAGGTGACCGCGTAGCTACGCCTGGCCGTTGGAGATGGGGGGCGGCTGAACTGCGGGTTTGCGCAGTTCACCCGCCCCCCTCTGGGTGGGGGGCCGAGCTTGTCGGTCGGGTGCGGCGCCGTCGTGGGTTTTGCGCGGTTCCCCGCGCCCCTTGGGGGGCGCGTTCGGGTGAGGGCCGTTATCGGGTGAGGGGTGGACCCGGTTCCGGGGTGGGGGTGGGTTCTGGGTCCGGGGGGATCGGGGAGGGGGTGGGGTCCGGCGATGGTGGTTTGGGGGTGGGGCCTGGGGGTGGCGGGGTGGGGGTAGGGCCTGGGGGTGGTTCGGGGGTGGGGACCGGGCTGGGGTAGGGGTCCGGAGGCTGGGGGTTGGGGGGTGCGGGGGTGGGGGGCGGGTTCGTCATGGTGTCCTCCAGCCAGTGGCTTGACTTCACCTCTGGGGTTTAGTTCCCGCGTACCCGACCGGGGGCCGTGCACTCGCCCGGGCGGGCGTCAGCCGTTGTTGCGTGCCGTCTGTGCTGCCGCCGCCAGGCCCGGACGTGGGCTGGAGAGGATCGGTACGGTCGTGGTCGTCAGCTGCTGGGCCGAGGTCATCGAGACCTGCGCGAGGACGATCACGTCGGCGTCGGTCACGGCGTCCGCGGCGGCTGCCACCAGGCGGGCGCATCCCTCGATATCGCCGGTCTCGAAGTGGGTCCAGGCGTGCGGCACGACCTGGGCACGGGCACGGATCGGGCGGTCCGCGCGGCGGGCCTCGTCCTGCAGCAGGGCCAGGGTGGGAGCCAGGGTGCTCTCGACCGTCGCCAGTACGGCGACGCGGGGGCCCGCTGTCACTGCCGCCGTCGCCATCGGGCGGTCGCCTCGGACTATCGGGACACGGACCGTGTCGGCGGCCTGCTCCGCTACCTCGCCGATCGTCGAGCAGGTGCAGAGCACTGCCCGTACGCCGTCCGCCGCCGCCCGTTCCAGGGCCGCCGTGACATCCGGCGCCACCGCCTCGGGGCCCTCCCGGCGGGCCCGGGCCAGGAGTTCCGGTGCCACGAGGTGTCGTAGCTCCAGGCCCGGGTGGTCCTCGTCGCGCAGGGCGTCGAAGACGGGGATGTGGAGAGGGGAGGTGTGGAGGAGGGCGAGCATGTGCGGTTCCTCAGAAGCGGCCGGGGTGGGCGACCAGCCACTCCTTCGCCGCGCGCAGCAGCTCGGGGTCCGGGGTCGGCGCGACGTCGGGGTGGCGTTCGGCCCACCTGACGACGTACGGGCACAGCGGGGCCACCGGGGTGTCCTCGCGCTCGGCGATCGCGTACAGCTCACGGGCGAGGGAGCCCGCGATGCCCTTCCCCTCGTGTTCCGGTTCCACGATGGTGTGGACCGGCACCAGGGCCCGGGAGGGCGACTCCAGCAAGAAGTACTCGACATGGCCGACGACTTCGCCGTCGGCGACCGCCTCCAGACGGCCCGCCGCCCGGTCGTCGCGGATCTCGATGTCGCTCATGTCGCCCTCCTGGTCCGCCGGTCAGGCCGAGACGGCCTGCGGGCTGCGCTTCTGGTCCGAGCCCGGTGCCGGCTCGGACGGGTCGGCGCCGAGCGCCACGACGCGGTTGTCGTGGTCTACGTGCACGACCCGCGGCCGAAGCGTACGCGCCTCGGCGTCGGTGACCTGAGCGTAGCTGATGATGATCACCACATCGCCGGGGTGGACGAGATGGGCAGCCGCACCGTTGATCCCGACGACCCCCGAGCCCCGCTCCCCCTCGATGACATACGTCTCCAGCCGGGCGCCGTTGGTGATGTCGACGATGTGGACCAGCTCGCCGGGAAGCAGGTCGGCGGCGTCGAGGAGATCGGCGTCGATGGTCACCGATCCCACGTAGTGCAGGTCGGCTTGGGTGACGGTGGCTCGGTGGATCTTGGACTTGAATAGAGTACGCAGCACTTTGGACTCCTGGAAGACGGCTCCCTGCCTGCTTTCTGCAGGTCAAGGGCTTTCGTCACTGTACATCGGCACGCCTTCGACTCGAAGCCCTCATAGAACATCGTGCGCCGCGGCGAGCAGCCTTCTCGCCTGCGCGATCTGCACAATTCAAGCTGCCGCGAAGCCGTCGACCAGGGGCACATACGGAAAGCCGTCCCGGTCTGATGCTGATTGGATGCCGAGCCCTGATGGGCCATCAGACCGGTCGAGGGGCTCAGAGCAAGTTGCTACTAGGGTCAGCGGCGGTGAGGCAAGGGACCACGGCCGACCCGTGCTCTTCCTCCACCACACGACCGAGCGCTTCCGTGTCGTTTAGCCCTCTCCGCCACGCCCGAGGCGCGGTCCCGGGCGTTCGTCGGTACATCGTTGATCACGACAATGGACTGCTCGTCGCACCGTCATTACATGCGGCGCGGGCACTCGTTGGTGGGACGGCCGGCCCAAGACCGCCCCACCCGTGCCAAGCCCTCGCCACACTCCCCACCGCCAGGCCGTCGACCAGGAGAAATACAGAAGTCCGGCTGGAGTACTAGCCTCGATCTTTCGCGAGGGTCCGCCGACGGAGCCGGTGGACCTTTTCGCCTCTTGCAGTTGACGGTGGGTAGGTCGGTGGCCCGGTTGTCGCGTCGGGTGGGCGCCGGGTTCCACTTCCCGGGGCGGGTGATGTTGTCGTTGGGACGGTGGAGAGTTGCTGGTCAGCCGGGGTTGGGCAGGAGCGCGAGCCGTTCGAGGGCGGTAGTGATCTGAAAGCCGCGCCGCAACCGCCGCTGGAGCCACCGATGAAGCTGAGGATGCTCAGGGTGGTGGCGGGGGCGTCGGCCGAGGCGCTGGCGCCGAACTCCTCGGCGTCGGTGTAGGCGGTGTAGCCGGCGAGGAGCTGGTCTGCGGTGTTCGGGTGGGTACGTGGAAGACCAGAGCCCGGTCTTGTTCCAGTCTCGGCTGGGTGCCCTGATACCTCGCGAGCGATATCCGCCACAAGCTGGAACGCAGCATGGCGACGCGCGCGACCCTGCGCCCCGAACCCGGCTGACCGGTGCTCAGCCCCTCGCGCCGTCGTCAGGAGCGCGCGAGCCGGGCCGCGAGATAGGGCGCGGTGGCGCTGCGGCGGGCCCTTGCCACCTTGGCCGGCGGGCCCGCCGCGACCACCCGCCCGCCCGCGTCGCCGCCGCCCGGCCCGAGGTCGATGACCCAGTCGGCGGTGGCGATCGTGTCCAGGTCGTGCTCGACGAGGACGACCGTGTTGCCGGCGTCGACGAGTCGGTGCAGCTGTCGCAGCAGCAGCGCGATGTCCGAGGGGTGCAGCCCCGCCGTCGGCTCGTCGAGCAGGTAGAGCGCGTGCCCGCGGCGGGCTCGCTGCAGTTCGGTGGCCAGTTTGATGCGTTGCGCCTCACCACCGCTGAGTTCCGTCGCGGGCTGGCCCAGCCGCAGGTACCCCAGTCCCACCTCGCGCAACGTCTCCAGACTGCGGGAGGCGGCCGGGACGGCGGACAGGAACTTGGCGGCGGCGTCGACGGACAGCGCCAGTACTTCCGCGATGTTCTTGCCGAGGTAGGTGACTTCCAGCGTTTCGGCGTTGTACCGGGCGCCCTGGCAGGTCGGGCACGGCGCGTAGGTGCCGGGCAGGAACAGCAGTTCCACCGCGACGAATCCTTCGCCCTGGCAGGTCTCGCACCGCCCTTCGGGCACGTTGAAGGAGAACCGCCCGGCCGAGTAGCCGCGCGCCCTGGCCTCGTCCGTCGCCGCGTACAGCTTGCGCACCGCGTCGAACATTCCCGTGTACGTGGCCAGGTTGGACCGGGGAGTTCGGCCGATGGGCCGTTGGTCGACCAGGACCAGCCGGTCGAACGACTCGACCCCCGACGTGTCCTGGACGTCGACCTCCAACCGCGCCTCGTCGGGCTCCTCGGGTACGAGTCCGAGGTGGCCGCGGACGACCTCGGCGAGCACCTGCGTCACCAGCGTCGACTTTCCGGAACCGGACACGCCCGTCACCGCCGTCAGTACGCAGAGCGGTACGTCGACGGACACGTCGCGCAGATTGTGGCGGGAGACGCCGCGCAGGTGCAGCCAGCCGTGCGGTGTGCGCGGGCGGTGGTCGAGCGGCTGGGCGCGCCCGAACAGGTACTGGCTCGTGGCCGACTCCCCGACCCGCTCAAGACCGGCGACCGGGCCGCTGTACAGCACGCGTCCGCCGCCCTCGCCCGCGCCGGGTCCGATGTCGACCACCCAGTCCGCCCGCCGTACGACGTCCATGTCGTGCTCCACGACGAACAGCGAGTTGCCGGCCGCCTTGAGGCGGTCCAGCACGTCCAGCAGCGGTTCCGCGTCAGCCGGGTGCAGGCCCGCGGAGGGTTCGTCGAGGACGTAGACGACGCCGAACAGCCCCGAGCGCAGCTGGGTGGCGATCCGCAGGCGCTGCGCCTCACCGGGTGACAGGGTCGTCGAGCGGCGCCCGAGGCTGAGGTATCCGAGACCCAGGTCGAGCAGTACGTCGACCCGCGCGACCAGATCGCCGCAGATCCGGACCGCGACCTCGGTCGTCTCCCCGGATCGGGCGGTCGACGTGGTGGCGTCGGCCTTGGACCGCCCCGCGACGGGCCGCAGCAGCGCCACGACCTCGGTGAGCGGCATCGCGTTGATCTCGGCGATGGAACGTCCGGCGAAGGTCACGGCGAGCGCCTCGGCCCGCAGTCCGCTGCCGTGACACTCGGGGCAGGGCACACTCCTGACGAACCGGAGCGCCCGTTCGCGCATCTTCTCGCTCTTGGAGTCGGCGAGGACGTGCATGACGTGCTTGCGGGCGCTCCAGAACTTGCCCTGGTAGCCGTAGTCGACGCGGTCCTCCTCCGGCTCGATGTACACGGAGGGCTGCTCGTCCGTGTAAAGCAGCCAGTCCCGGTCCTTCTTCCTGAGCCTGCGCCACGGTCGGTCGATGTCGATCCCCAGGCCGCTCACGACACTGCGCAGGTTGGCGCCCTGCCAGGCGCCCGGCCAGGCGGCGATCGCCCCCTCGCGGATGCTCAGCGAGGGGTCCGGGACGAGCAGGTCCTCGGCGACGTCGTGCACGACGCCCAGTCCGTGACATTCCGGGCAGGCGCCGGCCGCGGTGTTGGGTGAGAACGACTCGGCTTCCAGCCGTGCGGCCCCGGGCGGATAGGTGCCGGCGCGGGAGTACAGCATGCGCAGCAGATTGGACAGCGTGGTGATGGTGCCGACCGTCGAGCGCGAGGTGGGCGACCCGCGTCGCTGCTGCAGGGCCACGGCCGGTGGCAGTCCGGTGATTTCCTGCACGTGCGGTGCGCCGACCTGTTGCAACAGCCTTCGGGCGTACGGTGCTACGGACTCGAAGTAGCGCCGCTGGGCCTCCGCGTAGAGCGTGCCGAACGCGAGCGAGGACTTGCCCGAACCGGAGACGCCGGTGAAGGCGACCATCGCGTCCCGCGGAACGTCGACGTCGATGTTCCGCAGGTTGTTCTCACTGGCGCCCCGGACATGCACGAAGGGGTCGGTCGCGTCCTTGTTCACCGTTCCTGACTACCTGATCGCGCCGGGAACCGCGCGACAGGCGCCGTCACCGGGCCCCGCTCACACGAGCGTCCGGAGAGTCCCGGTGTGAGCTGCTCCCAGGGAACATTCGAGGGTGCTTCACCGTTGATCCGTATGTGGGCGTGAAGGGAACTGTGTCCCCGGGCCTCACCCTTTGCCCATGAGGACGATCGTTCGGCTGAAGCCTTATGGAGCCCCCGCCGCGAGGCGACCGCCCTTCGCGCCCACTCTCGATCGGCCCCGGCTGGGGATCCCCCGAACCAGTCGGGGCCTTCGTCTGACCGCCGCCGGCGCCCTCCGGCGAACGCGGCGGTTCGCCTCCCGGTGGCGCACTCGCCCCGGCGGCTCAGCCCCAGGTCGCGAGCATGCGCCCATGGCGGCCATGACCGAGGGCTCGACCCGGTAGTAGACCCACGTGCCGCGCCGCTCGGAGGTGCGCAGCCCGGGCTCCTTGAGCTTCTTCAGATGGTGGGAGACGGTCGGCTGCGAGACGCCCACATCTGAGATGTCGCACACGCACGCCTCGTCGCCCTGGTGCGAGGCCACCGCCGAGGACAGGCGCAGCCGGACCGGATCGCCGAGCGCCTTGAACATCGCCACGCTCCGCTCAGCCTCCTCGGCGGTCAGGGGTTGTTCGGTCAGGGCGGCCAGCACGGCACCGGAGACCTCGGGCTCCAGCAGCGGCAGCGCCTTGATGTTCGACCCCTGTCTATGTGGACACATGTCGAACCAGCGCGGCCCGCCCGTGCTGGAGACCACCCTTCCCGGGGTCTTCGCCGCCGGCGACGTCAGGAGCGGCCCGGTCAACAGGTGGCCTCGGCGGTCGGTGAGTGTGCCATGGCGATCCGCCTCGTGCACGAGCACCGGGAAAGCGCGGTGATCGACAGCCGGGTGAACACCGCGTCGCGGAGCGGCCCCACGTAGAGGTGACCGGCAAGATGTCGCTGCTGACGAGGCCGAACGCCGCGGTGTCGAACACGCCGGCGAGCGCTCGGAAGAGGCCCGTGGACACCAGCCTGGGCCAGTTGACGCGGGCCATCCCGCCTAAGCCGGCCGCTTCGTTCGGATCATTGAATCGCTGGTCCGGGCGCGCCGTTGACCGATGCGCCGTGGGCGCGGATCGAGCCGTTACTCCCGGGCTGGACACCGAAGCGGGATGGCTGGTGGCGCGACGTGCGGTGCCGACCGGGGTGGCGCGGAGCGGGTGTTCGCGGTGGCGCACGCAACCGCGGCCCGGTGGTGGAGCAGGCCCTGTGCGGGGAGGACGAGGAGACCTGACCGTACCGTCTGCACCTGCTGGCAGGGGCCAGCGTGTCACGCGGCGTCGGCGATGCCTCGGGGGCATCCTGTGGGCACGGGCGGTCGCGGGGCAGCCGACGAGAAGGAGCCATGCGGGTGTCGTCTCAGGACGTTACGGTCGTGGCTCTCCTGGCGGACCCGGACGCGCCCACGGAGATCGCGCAGCGCATGGCCCGGATACTTCCTGCTCGGCTCGCCGACAAGTCTGGCCAGGGGCGACGGTTCGACGTCGAGGTGGTCAGTGAGCCCTTCACCACAGGGACCGAGGACCCGCCCACCTTGATGCGCCGGATCATGGACCGCGGAAGAGCGGAGAGTTGGGACATCGTCGTGGCCCTCACCGACCTTCCGCTGCACTCACACGGGCGCAAGCTCGTTGTGGATCTGAGTCACGAACACGGCTTGGCGCTGCTGTCTCTTCCTCCGCTGGGGGGCTTGCGTCTGCAGACGAGAGCCCGGCGGGCCGTGGAAGAAGCCGTGCTCAGCTTGGCGGCCCCGCGGGCCACCGGGGCTGAGGGACCTCCGCAGAGTCAGCCGCTGTTGGGGCCGTTCGTCAGTCGTCTCGCGCCTGTTCACCTGGGCCAGGTCGGTGAGGAGGAGACCGCTGATCTTCGGTACGTCGTCAGCGGGCCGCGCGGTTACTTGAGGGTGCTCGTCGGTATGGTCCGCGCCAACCGGCCGTGGCGGTTGGTGCCGGGCTTGTCGAAGGCCCTGGCGGCCGCACTCGCCACGGGAGCGGTCGCCACTGTGAACTCCACCATCTGGAATCTGGCCGAGTCCCTGAGCGCGCCACGCCTCGTGATCGCCACGGTCGGGTCTGTCGCGCTCATGATCGGCTGGCTGATCGTGGACGCGCAGCTGTGGCATCGATCAGCAGAGGTCTCGCGGGAGGCGAGGCAGAGGGCGAGGCTCTACAACGCCTCGACGGTCATGACCGTGGGTATCGGGGTGCTTGTCTGCTACGTGGGTCTGATCGTCATCAACTTGGTGTGGGCCCTGTTCATCCTCAACGGCCAAGCTTTCGCCTCCACGACACGAGCCCCGCTTCACGCCGCGGAATACTGGACGTTGTCCTGGTTCGTCGCTTCGGTCGCCACGGTGGGCGGCGCGCTGGGATCAGGCTTGGAGAGCGACGAGGCGATCCGGGCAGCCGCCTACTCCAAGCGCGAACAGGAACGCCGCCACATGCTCCAAGACGACGACGGTGACCAGCTGGTGACCTGAGTCGGAGATTCGTTGGTGATTGGTGGTTGGTGGTCGTCCGCGTACGAAGATTCCGCTGATCGATCGTGCGTG
Organism: Streptomyces sp. NPDC096040; assembly: GCF_040303265.1. Classification (NCBI taxonomy): domain Bacteria; kingdom Bacillati; phylum Actinomycetota; class Actinomycetes; order Kitasatosporales; family Streptomycetaceae; genus Streptomyces; species Streptomyces sp. NPDC096040. The sequence continues at coordinate 226,280 of NZ_JBEOTA010000009.1, read as the reverse complement.
GTTGTCGGGAACGGCCACAAGCGGTAGGAGACCCGGGGCCGCCGTCCCGCCTGTTTCACCCGGACCGGTCCGGGGACGGGTGGCGATCTGCCCGTCCTCCGGCCGGGGCTGGGGGCAACCGCCCGCGCTCCGGTCGGACCTGAACCAACGGCGATTGCCCGCGCTCCGGCCCGGGGGACGGACGGCGGACGCTCAGCAGTGTCCGCAGTGGCAGCACGTCCAGCGGCTGCGGCCGCCGGCCTGTTCGCGGGCCGTGTGGGAGGCTTCCTTGCCCGACGGCTGCCGCACCTCAACCAGGCCGACGCGACCCGGCAGGGCGTTCCGGCTAGGCTCACACCCGTGACGTGGCTGCGGGCCTTCGGGGAGGTCGTGCGATCCGGGCTCAGGATCGAGGAGACGCGGCTGGAGCCCCTGCTCGCGCTGCGCACGGCTGCTGGGCTGGCGATCGTCATCGGGTTGGCGCTGTGGCTGGCCTCTCCTGCGTATGCCGCGTCCGCCGCCCTCGGTGCCTACTCCGCGGGTGGGGCCACCTTCCAGCGCACCTGGCGTCCACGCAAGGTGATCGCGCTCGGTGCGGGCGCGGGTCTGGCGCTCAGTACCTTCGTGGGCTACCTGGCGGCGGGGCGACTCGTGACGTTCCTCCCGCTGCTGGCCGTATGGGCCTTTGTCGCGGGGATGGCGTGGGCCGTCGGGTCGACCGCGGGGATCGTCGCGGCGACGACGGTGGGCAGCATGCTGGTGACCGTCACCCTGCCCACGAGCGTCGGGCGAGCCCTGGAGCACGCCGTGGTCATCGCGCTCGGAGGCGTGGTGCAGGCCGTGCTGATCTTGCTGTTCCCGATCCGGCGTTGGGGGGCGCATCGTGACGCGCTTGCCGACGCCCTGGCCGCCGTGGCGGACTACGCCCGCCGGCTGCGGCACGACCCGACCGCCCCGTTCGACCCGGAGCCGTTGATGACGGCCCGGGACGCGGCTGCCGTGACGCCGTCACAGGCCCGCACCCGTCCCCCCGTCCTCCACGGCCCCCGGGGCCTCGCCGAGCGCATTCGGCCGGTCGTCGCCGCGCTCGCCGACCCGGACGTCGGCGCCCCGGCGGAGGGACCCGGGCGGGACCGCGCGCGGGAGTTGCTCGGCGCGGCCGCCGACGTCCTGGATGCGGCCGCCCGTTCGATCCGCCGCGGCACTCCCGCCGAGGTGCCACCTAGGAGCGCGGACGTCCTGCGCGTCGACGAGGAGCACGAGGTGCTGGAGGGGTCCGCGCGGCAGGCCGCGGAGCGGCTCGCGGAACTGCTCGGCGAGGCGTTGGAGATCGCCGGGAGCGGCGGCGCCTCCGGGAGGACGCCCCCGCCGCCCGGCCCCGCGGGCGCCCAGTTCCTGGTGCGCCCGACAATGTTCCGGCTGGTCCCGGTCGTCGTCCGGGCGGTCCGCCGTGAGCTCCACCGGGACTCGCCCGTGTTCCGGCACGCCGTCCGCCTGGCGGCGGTGGCCACGCTCGGCTATCTGATCGCCGCCCGGCTCCCCCTGGGCCACGGCTACTGGGCGCCCATCGCCTCGGTGATGGTGATGCGGCCGGACTTCCACCGGACGTACGCGCGTGCGGTGGCCCGTCTCGCCGGGACCCTGGCGGGGGTCGCGCTTGCCACCGGGATGGTGCGGGCCCTGGGACCGGATACCCATGTGTTCGGCGCGCTGGCGGTGGTCTCGGCGGGCCTGTCGTACACGCTGAACCGTACCGGCTACGCCTACTCCCAGTGCTTCACCGCCGCGTACGTCGTCTTCCTGCTCGGCATGGGCGGCCAGGCATGGGAGCAGACGGTCCCGGAGCGGGTGGTGCTCACCCTGCTCGGCGGGGCCCTGGCCATGCTGGCGTACGTGGTGTTCCCCGCGTGGGAGACGCCCCGGCTGCCGGGCCGGCTTGCGGACTGGCTCGCCGCCAACGGCCGCTACGCGGCCGCGGTGCTCCGCAACTACGCCGAACCGACCCGGGAGCATCACGCCGACATGCGCAGGGCACTGCTGGCGAGCAGGGAGGCACGTGCCGCCTGGCAGGAGGCATACGACCGGGCAAGGCGGGAACCGGTCCGCCCCAGGGGTCTGACGTCGCGTGAGGCGCAGGAGGCGCAGGAGGCGCTCAAGGGGTTCGGCCGGGCGGCGATGCTCATGGAGAGCCACGTCCCGCGGGCCGACAGCCGTTTCGTCCCCGAGGCGGAGCGGTTCGCCGAGGCACTGGAGGCGGACACCGCGCAGGCAGCAGCCGACGTGCGCGAGCACAGGAATCCGGACTGGGGGCGCGTGGAGGAAGCGCTCCACGCGTGGGAGGGCGCCGCCGCCGGGGACCGGAGCCCGGTGGTGCGGCGCGGGGCGGAACTGCAGAAGCGGGCCTTGGAGGACCTCGCGACGGCCGTGAGCCGCACACCCCTGGAACGGGACGTCGGCTCTGCTCGCGAGGAGCAGCGGGTGCGGGCGGCCGTGGCGGCGGAAGGTGACGGATCAGGACCCGCGCACCGGGGTGGGTGACGGCTCCGGCGATGGGGAGCGCCGCGCCTCCTGGAGCGGGTACTCTCTCGGCCGCGTCGAGCGCCGCCACACGTACGCCGCTGTCGCCGTCACGAGGATCAGCCCCGCCAGGATGCTGCGGCGGTGATGCCCTCTCAGCGGTGGGGCGAGCGGTTGTCGGCGGTGGTTCCTCCCTCGGCGGAAAGGACGGCGAGCCGCGTGCTAGTGCTCCGTACGGGCGGCTGAGGCTTGCCGCGTGTCCGCGCCGGAGCTGACGTGTCGCTCGGTCTGCTTGGGGCCGTGCCAGTCCAGGCACATCACGGTGGCATCGTCCTCAAGCCGACCACCGGCCGCCTCCAGGACTGCGGACGTCAGGGTCAGCGCGGCCTCGCGCGGGTGCAGGTCCCGGGTCCTCTCGAGCAGGGCCACCAGGTCGACCTTCTCGCCGTGATGTTCGAGCATGCCGTCGGTCAGCATGAGCAGACGGTCACCTGGGCGCAGATCGATGTCCTGAACGCGGTAGGGATGGGGCACACGCACGGACAGCCCGAAGGGATGGTCCACCTCGCAGGTGATCGCCTCCGCGGCACCCTCGCGCATGCGCAGCGGCCAGGGGTGACCCGCGTTGACGAGATGGGCCCGCCCGGTGTGGAGGTTGATGCGCAGCAGCTGCCCGGTGGCGTGACCGTGGTTGTGGTCGGCCAGAGCCTGGTCGGCCAGGTGGGCCTGCTCGGCCAGGCCGACTCCCGCACGGCGGGCGCCGCGCAGGGCGCCCACCAGGACCGTGGCGGCCAGGGCGGCGTCGATGTCGTGTCCCATGGGATCGGTCACCGACACGTGCAGGGTGTCGCGGTCCAGAGAGTAGTCGAAGGTGTCGCCGCTGAGGTCTTCGGAAGGCTCCAGGCTCCCGCACAGGGTGAACTGTGCGGCCTCGCACGACAGTGAGAGGGGCAGCAGCTGGTACTGGATCTCTGCTGCCAGGGTGGGGGGCCGCGAGCGCTTGCCCCAGGTGTAGAGGTCGGTGAAGCGCCCGTTGGCGATCACCACGTAGGCCAGCATATGAGCCGCTTCCCCGACCGCTTCCAGGACACCCTCGCCGGGGGCGTCCGGCAGGAGCAGCTCCAGCAGCCCGATAGCGTCTCCCCGGTTGGTGACCGGCACGATCACCCGCTGCCCCATGCCTGTCGACTCCTGATACAGCCGCTGGGTACGGATCACCACCTCGTAGACGCTGCCGAACAGGGGAATCCGCTCCGCCTGCCGCGCATCCTCCACTTCCCCGGCAGTGGACAGCCGGGCCACTGCCTTCCCCGTCAGGTCCACGATGAGGAAAGACACCTTCGTAGCGTCGTAACGCCGCCGCAGATCCTCTGCGAACACGTCGACGGCCTCCACCGGCGCCGCCCTCTCCGCCGCCGTCAGCAGCCGGGGATATTCACTCTGCCCACCACCCACGGCCGAGGTCCTTTCCACCAGCCCCTGCCACCAGCTTGGGAGCCGCCACGGTGCGCGTCAACCGGGCCAACCACGGTCAAGTGCCTCGGCTGCGCCGCCGTGACCAGGCAGCGGCCTCGTTCACTGACGGTCAGGGTTCAGCTCGCGCCCGGCATCTTGATCAAGCCTAGGCCTTTGACCAAGCCTCGTCACCGCCTGGATGCGCAGTGGCTCATTGAAATCAGTGAGCACGCGCACCCGCGTCCGCACAGCGGGCGGAAGGTCCGCAAGCGGAGACAAGGTTCCGGCGCATGCTGACCTTCTGCTGACCCGGGGCGCACCGAAAAGGCTCTGAGCTGCGCAAACGTCCAGATACCAGATCTTGGACTTGAACGCTGCACGAAAGCACGAAGAAACTCCCGCAGCGGGTGGGCGGGGAGTGGTGCGGCGCGCTGGGGGGCAGCCGAGGTCGATGGAGCAGGTCTGGCCGGGTTCGCCCAGCCGCCGCGGTGACGGGTGACGGCACGCCCGGTTCACAAGTAGCGTGCCCCGTCGGGCATTTCGGCGATCTGGACGTGGATGCGACCGGGGGCGGATGCGGTGGGCGGTCGGGCCGTGCTCGGTCGGTAGCCCGGGCTCCGACGTGTGCGTCGAGGGCGTCCAAGCCCCGTGCGAGGAACGCGGATCTTGTCCATGACCGGCTCGAACTGGGTGCAGTCCGCCCGTTGCACCGGCGTGATGAGGCCCTGACGCACATCCGGCAGACCGGCGCCGGCGTCCCGTTTCCGGGCGGAGGCCATCTGCACTTGTGCTCGCAGGTCTATCGAGCCCGCCGCCTTTCCTCCCGCCGGGAGTAGGCAGGGTGTGGCCCACATCCGGAACATAGAAATGTCGGTGCGGTCTGTGCGGACGGTGACGGCCGGAGCGGAATCGACAGGAGGAGGAGTCACTACCTCCGCGACGGCCCGACCGCCCCCGCGCGGCGCGGCGCATGGATGCGGACCCGGACACTGCATGAAATCACCGGAGGCTCGCATGACACCACCGACAGTTCCCTCAGCCGGCGCACCCGTGGACGTCGAAGGCGGGGCGCAGCGGCCGTTCTTCGAGCACGCGGCAATGGCCAGGGCGTACCCCGGCGACAGGATGACCGTGGGCGCCATAACGCCACTGGAGGGCTTCGACGGGCCCGTGCCGTCCCTGGCCGGGCACATCGAGCGGATCCAGCAGGCCGAACGGGCCGGCTTCGCCTCGGTGTGGGTCCGTGACGTGCCGCTGCTGGATCCCAGCTTCGGGGACGCCGGGCAGGTCTTCGACCCGTGGGTGTACCTGGGGCAGCTCACCGCCCGCACCACCTCGATCACACTGGGGACCGCCAGCATCGTCATGCCGCTGCGGCACCCATTGCACACCGCCAAGGCGGCCGCCTCGGTGGACCAGCTGTCAGGCGGACGGCTCCTGCTCGGGGTGGCCACCGGTGACCGGCCCGTGGAGTTCCCGGCCTTCGGTCAGGACCTGAGCGGCCGGGCCGAGAGGTTCCGGCAGTCGCTGGAGTACTTCCGTGTCGCCCTCGAGCACCGTTTCCCGCACATGGAGTCGCCGCTCGGCCGGATGCGCGGCACCGATCTGCTGCCCAAGCCGGTGTACCGGCGGATCCCTGTACTGATGACGGGACGCGGCAGGCAGGACATCCGGTGGATCGCCGACAACACGGACGGCTGGCTGTACTACACCCCGCCGCTCCAGCAGCAGGCCGAGAACATCGAGCGGTGGCGGGAGCTGACCCGGGGCGACGGCGGTGGGTTCAAGCCGTACGCCCAGGCCACCTATCTGGACCTGACCGAGGACCCGCTGGCCCTGCCCCGGCGCATCCACCAGGGGTTCTCGGTGGGCCGGGTGTCGTTCCTGGCGATGATGCGGGCCTGGCAGGACATCGGCATCGACCAGCTGATGATCAACTTCAAGCACAGCCGCCGCCCGGTCGCCGAAGTGATCGACGAACTGGCCGAGCACGTGTTGCCGCACTTCCCGCCAGGGCGCCTCGGGGCGCGCGGCGAGCACCGGCGGCCCGTGGGGCGGACGGGGCCCTGAGAAAGGACGACCCCCGGCGCCCCTGCGTGGCAGGGGCTCAGTCCAGGGCTGCCCCGGACGGCCGCTCCTGCGCGTAGTCGCACGTGCCCTCCGCCCGGAACTGAAGGGCCGCCCTGGTCACCTCCGCGCCGAGGCCGCGCAATTGGTCCGCGACCGCCTGGTCGGTGAGGCGTCCATCGCCGTCGAAGACCCGGGAGGACCGCGGGACCGCGAACACCAGCGGTACGGCCCAGCCGCGCAGCGACCGGACGATGAACTCCATCGCGTTGATCGCCTGCAGGCCCTGCACTCCACCGGCGGTCGTCAGCATCCCCACGGGTTTGTTGCTCAGGTAGGGCGGATCGTGGTCGGCCAGGAGGGCGAGCCAGTCCACCGCGTTCTTGAACGCGCCGCTGACCGACCCGTGGTACGTCGGGCTGCTCCACAGCAGGGCGTCGGCGGCCTGAACGGCGTCCGCAAGCCGGCAGGCGGACGGAGGGATCCCGTGCTCGGACGTGTAGAGCGGAAGATCCAGCCGCTTGAGGTCGATCACCTGGGTGTCGGCGCCCGCCCCGGCCGCCCCCTCTACCGCCACACACAGTGCGGTGAGGCTGGTCGACGGGGTGCGCAGCGAACCCCCCATTCCGACGACGAGCGGAGGGCGCGCCATCCTGTCAACTCCTTCAGAGCATCTCCAGGGGCGTGGGCCCGCTGGGCGGCGGGAACCCCTCGTCGAGGGCGTCGAGCGCCTCGGTGGGAAGGTGGAGGTCCACCGCGCCACGGTTCTCCCGAACGTGGTCGGGTGATCCGGAACGCGGGATCGCGGCAACCCCCTGTTCCAGCACCCAGGCGAGTGCCACCTGGGTCGGCGTGGCTCCGAGGGCCCGGGCCACGGCACCCAGTGCCTCGACCTTCAGCAGCCGCCCCTGCTCGATCGGGGAGTAGGCCATGACCGTCACCCCGGCCTCGCGGCACCAGGGGAGCAGATCCCACTCGATGCCGCGCCGGGAGAGGTTGTAGAGCACCTGGTCGACGGCCACGGCGTCACCACCGGGGAGGGCGGTCAGCTCGACCAAGTCCGCGACGTCCAGATTGCTCACGCCCCAGTAACGGATCTTCTCCGCCTCCATCAGGTCGGTGAATCCCGCAAGGGTCTCCTCGAGTGGCCACCGTCCCCGCCAGTGCAGCAGGTAGAGGTCCAGCCGTTCCGCACGGAGCCGCCGCAGGCTGCCCTCGCAGGCGGCGACGGTGCCCTTCCGGTCGGCGTGGCCGGGCAGCACCTTGCTGACGAGGAAGACCTCCTCCCGGTGTCCCCGGAGGGCATCCCCGACGAGCTCCTCGGCTGCGCCGTCGCCGTACATCTCCGCCGTGTCGACGACGGTCATGCCCAGGTCCACGCCCAGCCGCAGCGCGGCGATCTCCTGTTCACGCCGGGCCGGGTCCTCGCCCAGGTACCAGGTGCCCTGCCCGAGCGCCGCGATCTCCTCACCGGAGGGGAGCACGATCGTTCCGGCCGATTCCGCAGACATGCCGTGCCTCCCGTCTGCCGCGGGTCCGTGTCACGCGCACCCGCACCGAGTGCCCACGTCCGCGCCTCCCAGACAACCGGTGTCGCATGGGCCGCAGGGAGGTCAGGAGGGCCGAGCGGACTGCGCCGGGAGCGCGCCGGGACCGGGTGCGCGGTCGCGCACCGCGACGGCGACCGACACCACGGCGCCGCAGGAGAGGACCGCCGCGAAGCCGATCATCGCGGTCTGCACGGCGAAGTGCCGCAGGGCGACGCTGAACAGGACGGACGGCAGACCCATTCCGAGGTACGCGACGACGAAGAACACGGCGAGGACCCCCGCGCGTGAGGCGGGCTCGGCCACTGAAACTGCACGTTCGACGCCTCCCTTGAACAGCAGCCCGGAACCGGCTCCCGACAGGGACACGGCGACCAGGTAGAGCCAGAGTGCCGGGTGGTAGAGGGCGACGGCGCACAGGACCAGGCCGACCGGGAAGACCACTGCCCCCACGGTCAGGACCCGGGGCAGTGGGAGGCGTCCCAGCACCAGCTGGGCGGCCGCCGCGGAACCGAACATGAGGAAGGCCGCCAGGCCGACCACGAGGTGCGAGTCGGTGTGCAGGGTGCCATGGAGCACGCTCGCCCCGAGGGAGGAGATCAGGCCGAGGATCGCGAAGGCGAAAGCGCCCAGCGCGCCGGCCGCGCCGAACGTCCGCCGGCCGCCGGGGCGCAGGACGAACCTGCTGGGCGGTTCGGCCACGGGCAGCTCCAGGTCCACGGTCTCCGGGGTGCACAGCACCAGCGCCAGGCACCCTGCCATGGCGAGCGTGAAGATCGCCTGGGTGGTGATCAGGGGCGTGGGAAGCCACTCGGCGGCGGCTCCGGCGACCAGGGGCCCTGAGGCCAGGCCGCCGAGGTTGGCGGCGGTGGCCACGATGCCGGGCAGCACCGAACCCGTCCGTTCCGGACGGGCCTCGTGGTGGAGGTCGTGCAGGTACGTCGTCGCGGTCGAGGCCATCAGCCCCAGTCCGACACCGTTCAGGATCCGGCCCGCGATCAGCCCCGGCAGGTCCCGCCACACGATCAGCACGACCGACGCGACGATGCCGACCAGCAGCGCCGGGACGATGATGCGCCGCCGGCCGAGCCGGTCCGACAGGTGTCCCAGTCCGAGGAAGGCGGCCGCTGCGCCCACGACCATCGAGGCGTACGCCACCGTGACCGTGGTCGCGCCGAAGTGGTCCCGGGCCTCGTACAGCGGCCACAGCGGGGTCGGCGCGGTGCCGAAGGCCATCAGCACGGTGAAGGCCACCGCCACGAACCAGAAGCCGGTCGCGTGCGGGGCACGGCGCCGGACGGGGGCGCGGGGCGGCAGGTCGCCGGAAGCGGGCGCGGGAATCCGGAGGGCCGGATCGCCGGGAGCAGGCGCGGGAATCCGGAGGGCCGGGTCCCCGGGAGCGGGCGCGGGAATCCGGAGGGCCGGGTCCCCGGGAGCGTCGGCTGTGGGACGGCTCAGCGGCGTCGGAACGGCAGGCAGGGGTACCCCTCCTCGGGCGGAAGTGGATGACGCTTTCCATCCTCCTCACCAGCGGGGATCAGTGCCAACGAATGTTTTTGCTGGGCTCGAGCAATGCGAGTGATACTTCTCGTGTGGAGCTACGTCAGCTGGAGCACTTCATCGCGGTCGCCGAGGAGCTGAGTTTCACGCGTGCCGCCCGTCGGCTGCACGTGGTGCAGTCCGGGGTGTCCGCCGCGATCCGCTCCCTGGAGCGCGAGCTCGGCTGCGCGCTGTTCGAGCGCACGTCGCAGCAGGTCCGGCTCACCGGGGCGGGCGCGGCACTGCTGCCGGAGGCTCGGGCCACCCTGCACGCCGCCCAGGCGGCCCAGGACGCCGTGCGCGCCGCACAGGACACGCTGCGCGGCACGGTGAATGTGGGCGCCATGGCCTCGGTCGAGGTGGTGGACCTGCCTGCGCTCCTCGGGCAGCTGCACGCACGGCATCCGGCGATCGACGTCCGGCTGCGGCTGGCGACGACCGGCTCGGCGGGACTGGCACACGCGCTGCTCAGCGGGGACCTGGACGTGGCCTTCCTGTCGCTGCCCGAGCACAAGCCCGCCGGGATCGAGGCACGGGAGCTGGCCACCGTCCCGCTCGTCCTGGCGGTGAGCGCCGCCCATCCGCTCGCGCAGCGGAGGGAGGTGGCACTTGCGGACCTCACGGCGGAGCCCTTCGTGGACTTCCCGCCGGGCTACGGCAACCGCGAGGTGGTCGACCGGGCGTTCGCGGCGGGGGGCGTCGTACGCCGTGTGGCACTGGAAGTGCCCGACATCGGCATGGGGGCGGCACTGGTCCGGCACGGTCTGGGTATCGCCTTCCTGCCCGCGTTCGCCGTTGCCCGCACCCCCGGCCTGCACGTCCTGGACGTACCCGGCACCATGCTCCGCTGGAGCATGCATCTCGGCACGTCGTCGACCCGGCGGCCCAGCTCGGCCCTGCGAGCGCTGCTCGACCTGGTCGACCTCCACGTCATCGCCCTGTGACGCCCGGGCAACGGCCCGGGCGTCACCCGTCGGTGGTGTCCGGCGGCCCCCTGCGTCCGCCCCGCTCCGGCAGCGACATCTGCCGCAGCATCCGCTGGCGCTCACGCTGCCGTCGTCCCTGCCGTCCGATGAACCTTGGGTGCAGCCGGCAGCGCGCCGGTTCTCCGACATCCGCAGACGGAGGGCATCGCCGCTCGGCAAGGGTCCACGGCAGGTCGAGCCACGGCGGAGACATCAGTGGATGTGAGCAGGTCCGGGCGTGGAAACCGAGGTGCCCCGACCCCAGGGAGGCGCCATGGACGCCAATGTCACTGCCCAGGGAAGCCCCGTCGCCACGGTCAATCCGTACACCGGTGAAAGGGTTCGGGAGTTCCGGCCCTGAGCGCGGAGGCCGAAGGGCGCGCGATCGACGCGGCACACCGTAGGTTTCCGGACTGGCGTGCCCGGTCGACGGCCGGACCTGACGATGATCTCCAGCACCGGGGCGGTCGCGCGGGCGGTGGACAGACTCACAGCGGCATCGGTCGCGGCATATCGGTGACTTCACCGCTCCCCCGGCTCATGACCGCGGTGATACAGCTGGGCCCAGGCCGACGATGTGATTCGTAGACGCCTTGTGTTCGTGGACGGCGCGGATCCGCGCCGATGACGATCGCCATCGCGCCGACCACTCCACAACGAGCCTGCGAGCGTCAGCCAAAATGAGGCGCGAAGGTTCAATCAATGAGCCTTTTTAAGCGCTGGCCACTGTCGGTCGAGTAGTGTCGAAAATTCTCCGGAAATCGCCTTGCCGGGTTTATTGAGCGAACCATCTGAGATACTCTGTAGAATTATGGTGGATACTTGCCGAGGCAGAGTCGTTTCCGCCGACGCCGGTCGTCATCGGGCAGTGGCGTCGCCATGATCTGGGAAATACTGGTCCTGGGTTTCGTACTCAGTCTCGATAATTTCCGGGTATCGATCGCGCTCGGCACGGTCCCATTCGGTTTGAAGCGCGCGGTGCAGGTCGCGCTGACCTTCGGGCTGTGGGACGCGGTTATGCCCCTGGTCGGGCTGCTGATCGGTCACCAGATCGGGGAGTCCGTCGGAGCCGTCGCCGATGTGGTCGGCGCGGCCGCGCTCGGCGGGTACGGTCTCTACCTCGTCATCTCGTCCCTCCGGAACCCCGAGCCGGACGAGTTGGACCACCCGTGGGCGTTGTTCGGCATCCCGTTGACGCTGAGCCTGGACAACTTGTTCGCCGGGGCGAGCCTGGGGGTTCTTGGGCTCTCGCCGTGGTTCTCGGCCGCCACCTTCGGCGTCATGACGGCGGTGATGTCGCTGGTCGGGCTGCAGCTCGGGCGGGCCGCGGCACACCTCATCCGGATCCGCTCGGACCTGCTGAGCGGGGTGACCTTGATCATCGCCGCTGCGGTGCTGCCGTTGTGGTTGGGCTAGTGACCCGCTCCACCGGCAGGCAGGGGAGCAGTGGAAAAGCGTCGTGCGAGTCAGCGTTGGCGGCCTCGACCCCCCGGGCGACCGGGTCGTGGTCGGGCCACAGGTGGCAGGCCGGGCCGGTGCGGGCGGGGGATCAGCGGAGGATCGTCGGCCCGTGAATCGGCGTTTGCGGCCTCGACCGCCCGGGCGACCAGGCCGTGATCGGGCGACAGGTAGCAGACCGGGTCGGTGCGGGCGGCGTCGCCGGTGAGCAGGAACGCCTGACAGCGGCACCCGCCGAAGTCCACCTCTCGCCGGGGGCAGCTCCGGCAGGGTTCCGGCATCCAGTCGGTCCCGCGGAACGCGGTCATCACCGGGGCCTCCGCCCAGATCCGCTCCAGCGGGTCCTCCCGTACGCTCGCCCGCGGCAACGGCAGGGACTGGGCGGCGGGGCAGGGCAGGACGTCGCCGTTCGGCGTCACGGTCAGCTGCCGGGAGGCCCAGCCGCCCATGCAGGGCTTCGGGTAGCGGCTGTAGTAGTCGGGGATGACGTAGATGACGTCCATGCGGTCCCGCAACCGCTCGCGGGCGGCCCGCACCACGACCTCGGCCGCCTCGAGCTGGGCCCGGCTCGGCAGCAGCGCGTCACGGTTGCGCCAGGCCCAGCCGTAGTACTGGGTGTTGGCCAGCTCCAGCCGGTCGGCGCCCACCTCCTCGGCCAGCTTGAGCACGTCGGCGACGCGGTCGATGTTGTGCCGGTGCAGCACCACGTTCATGGTGAGCGGCCAGCCCAGCTCCTTGACCACGCCCATCGCCTCGATCTTGCGTTGGAAGGACGGCGTCCCGGCGATCCGGTCGGAAACCGTCGGCTCGTCGGCCTGGATGCTGATCTGCACGTGGTCCAGGCCTGCGGCCCGCAACTCCTCGGCCCTCGGACGCGAGAGCCCGAGGGCGCTGGTCACCAGGTTGGTGTAAAGGCCCAGGTGGTGGGCGTTCGCCACGATCTCCACCAGGTCGCGCCGCAGCAGCGGTTCCCCGCCGGACAGGTGGCACTGCAGAACCCCCAGGTCGCCGGCCTCGACCAGCACCCGCCGCCACTCGTCGGTGGTGAGCTCGTCCTGGTAGCCGGCCATGTTCAGCGGGTTTGAGCAGTACGGGCAGGCAAGCGGGCAGCGGTAGGTGAGCTCGGCGAGCAACCCGAACGGGCTATCCATCGGTGAGCTCCATCCAGCGCCGGGAGAGGAGCCGGGTCAAGAACTGTCGCACCTCGTCCTCGGGGACGGTCCGGTAGCGAGCGCCCAGCTCGGTCACGATCTCCGCCACGGTGTGCCGCCCGTCGCACAACTCGAGGATGGCCGCGCCGCTGCCGTTCAGAACCACCACCGTCTCGGGGTGCAGCAGAATCTGACGCTGCCTGGTCCGGCAGAAGGTCAGCCGGACATGGCGTGCCAACCGGGGCCGGTCCGAGCCGGCCACCCCGACGCCGGGTGGGGTCCTGGTACTGGTCCGGGTCGTTCCGGTACGGGGCGGGTCCATGGTGGTCACTCCGGGTAGGCCTGGTCGATGGCGTCCATCAGGCTCCACAGGACGTCGCACTTGAACGACAGCGCGTCGACGGCGCGCGCCTGGGACTCGGCGGAGAGGCAGTGTGCGGTGACCACCTCGAGGGCGTGCTCGCAGTCGCGGGGGGCCTGCTCCAGGCGGGCACGGAAGTAGGCAAGGCCTTCGGGGTCGATCCACGGGTACCACCGCTCGAACGCGGCCAGCCGCGCCGCCATCAGGTCGGGCGCGAACAGCTCGGTGAGCGAGGACGCCACCGCCTCCACCCACGGGCGGGTCACGGCGAAGTTCACGTAGGCGTCGACGGCGAACCGCACCCCGGGTACCAGGTGCCGGTGGTCCCGGACCTCCTCGCGGGTCAGGCCGACGGCCTCGCCGAGGCGCAGCCACGCCTCGATGCCGCCCTCGCCGACGGCGGTGCCGTCGTGGTCGACGATCCGTCGGATCCAGCTCCGGCGGACGTCGAGCTCGGGGCAGTTGGAGAGGATCGCGGCGTCCTTGCGGGGGATGTTCTCCTGGTAGTAGAACCGGTTGGCCACCCACCCTCGGATCTGCCGACGGCTCAGTCGGCCGGCGTTCATCCGCACGTGGAACGGGTGCTGGTCGTGGTACCGCCGCGAGTGAGCCCGCAACGTCTCGACGAAGCCGTCGGCGCCGGTTCTCGTGCTTGTCGTCGTCACGGCTCTACACCTGGACCTCGAGGCCGTCCATGGCCACTTCCCTGCCGCCCTCCTCCAAGGCACGCCGCTCGGACGCGTCCTCCAGGAGGAGCGGGTTGGTGTTGTTCATGTGCACGAAGATCGTCCGCCGCACGCCCAGCGACGGTAGCTGCGCCAAGCCGCCGCCCGGGGCGTCGTCGCGCCGGCAGGTCCCGTCGATCAACAGGCATTCGCACTCCTCGATCTCCACGCGCAGCGCCGGCGTCAGCGATCGCACCCCTGGCAGGAACGCCGAACGCCCGGCAGGACAGCCCGTCCGCGAGGGCAAGGCCGGTGCCGGGGAGGCGCGGCCGTCCGTGGCCGTTCCGAGCCGTCGGGCGGCGCCGGACCAGATCCGGCGCCGCCCCAGATCCGCTACTCCTCCAACCGATCGAGGTACATGGTCACCTCGGCCGCGACCGCGATCTCGTCGAACTCGGGCGTCTCCCACACAGCGAGCTGGGATTCCGTCTCGGGTGTCTCCCACACGACGAGCTGAGATTCCATGGATTCACCTCCTCTCTGCCCGGATTGCGGCAGGCTCCGATCACGCGCTACGACGATTCCGGGAGGGCGAAGACGAGCAGGGCGCTTCCGTGCCCCGCGCCGAGCATCCCGGGGAGGAACCCCTCGGCCCAGCCGCCCCAACCGACCGGCACGGCGATGTACTGCCTGCCGTCGACCATGTATGTGGTCGGGTTGCTGTGGTGGCCGCTTCCGCACTGGAACTGCCACAGCAGCTCCCCGGTGCGGGCGTCGAGCGCGTTGAACTCCCCTGAGGCTTCACCGGCGAACACCAGGTCACCGCCGGTGGCCAGCACCGAGGCGCACATCGGGAGTTCGTTGCGCCAGCGCCACTTCTCCTCGCCGGTGGCGTCGAACGCGCTGATGGAGCCCGCCATGTCCTCGATGTCCACCTGAACGCCCGCGCCCCAGTACGGAATGCTCTCCTTGAACTCCCGGCGCCGCCGGGTGGCTGTGGCACCGGTGTCCTGGACCGGTACGTAGAAGAGCCCGGTCTTCGGGCTGTAGGCCGCATGGGTCCATTCCTTGGCGCCGGCCGGACCCGGGTAGAAGTGGACCGGTTCGCCCTCCTTGTCCGGGTACACCTTGGCCGTCACCTGGCCGTCCCTCGTGATCGCTCCCCACGTGATCCGGTCCACGAAGGGGGTGATCTGGACCCTCTCGCCGTTCGTGCGATCGAGGACGAAGAAGTAGCCGTTCTTGTCGAAGTGCCCGAGCAGTCTGCGCCCGTCCTGCTCGAACAGGATGCACTCGGCGATACTGTCGTAGTCCCACAGGTCGTGCGGCGTGCACTGGTAGTGCCAGCGGATCTGACCGCTGTCCACGTCGACGGCGATGATGCTGTCGGTGAAGAGGTTGTCGCCCTCGCGGACACCTCCGTCGAAGTCGGGCGCCGGGTTGCCGGTGCCGACGTACAGCAGGTTCGTCTCCGGGTCGAAGGTGCCGGTGACCCAGCAGTTCGCCCCACCCCGGGCCCAGGCCTCACCGTCGGCGGGCCAGGTCTCCGAGCCGGGCTCGCCGGGCTTGGGCACCGTGTAGCAGCGCCATTGGTGCTCTCCGGTCTCGAGGTCGAACGCGTCGAGGTGGCCGCGTACGCCGAACTCGCCGCCGGAACTCCCGACGATGACCATGTTCTTCACTATCAGCGGGGCGACCGTGGCGCTCTCCCCGGCCCGGACGTCTCCGTAGGTCTTGTCCCAGACCCGCTTGCCGGTGGTGGCGTCGAGTGCGAGCACACGAGCGTTCGCCGTGACGAAGAAGACCTTCCCCTGAGCCACGGCGACCCCACGGTTCACGTTCCCGCAGCACAAGGACACGTCGAAGGGGACCGCATGCTTGTACCGCCAGATCTCCACACCCGTCTTCGCGTCAAGGGCCCACACCCAGCCGTCCCAGCCGGAGAGGAACATGACCCCGTCGACGACGATCGGGGCGGCCTCGAAGGAGTAGGTCGACGCGCCCGCGATCAGGCCGGTCGTGCCGGCCTGGAAGACCCACGCGGGGCCGATGCGCTTGACGTTCTCCGTGTTGATCTGATCCAGCGAGCTGTACCGCTGCCCGTTGTAGGCGCCGTAGTAGGTGAGCCAGTTCTGGGGTTCCTCACGGGCATTGAGTAGGCGCTCGTAGTCGACGCCGGCCACTACCGGCGGCGCGACCTCCCCGCCCGCGACCTTACCGCTCAGGGCTCCCTGATCGACAGCCTCACCCGCGTCGACGTAGTCGGCGTAGTCGACAGTCATTTCCTCCACCTCCCACTTCTTCCTACGGCCGCGGCTGTTCGGGACGGTCGAGGCGAGCCTCTGGCGGAGCTTCGCCCAGGACGACGATGGCCCCGGTCAGCCCCCGTCCCTCGTCGTTGCCCGTGGGCGAGGCGTACCAGTAGTAGCCCGGCCCGTCGAGGTTGAGGTGCGCGTGTCCGTGCGAATGGTTCACCAGCCAGATGAACTTCCGGTCGCCATTGCTCGGCAGGAGCGCGCAGTGCGTGTTCTGGTCGTCATTGACGAGCTCCAGCTCGATATCGCCTCCGTGGGGCATGACCAGAATGGAGGGATCCCAGGTCAGCTCATCCGGGTGGATGCGAATAGTGGCCTCCATGTGGCCATCCGGTTTCTCGGTGGCCTGCCCAATGCTTCCGGTTCCCAGCACCTGGCCCAGCGCTGCCTTGTTCTGTGCGGCCAACCCGATACTGTCCAGCAGGTCGGCTCGCTTCTGCGCGGTCGTCATCGGGACTTCTCTCCCCTCATTCGGATCCCTGTGTCCACTTCGCATCGGCCGCACTGACAGCGGCACGACGCAGCCGGTTGCACACACCTCTAGATTTCCCTTTTGGCGTCACCCGATGCCCAGCTGTAATCGGTACTCAAGGAGCGCGCCACGCCGAATGAATAGCACCGGAAAGGATGCGAAATCAGTAGTCGAGAAACACGCTACGCCGGACGAATCACACCGACAAGGTGGGTCCTGGTTCGGGCCGGCACATGCCGTTCGTCCGCGACCAGCTGCCGTTCGTACCCGATGTGCCACCGTTGAGAGCGGCCGGCCCGCACTGCGACGCGTCGATCAAGGGAGGTCGTACCGATCGAGGTTCATGACCTTGTTCCACGCGGCGACGAAGTCCCGCACGAACTTCTCGCGTGCGTCGTCGCTCGCGTAGACCTCCGCGACGGCACGCAGTTCGGAGTTCGAGCCGAAGACGAGGTCGACGCGGCTACCGGTCCACTTGACCTCGCCGGTGGCGCGGTCACGGCCCTCGAAGGTTTCCGCGGTCGCGGATGTCGGCGTCCATTCCGTGCCCGTGTCGAGCAGATTCACGAAGAAGTCGTTGGTCAGCGCCCCGGGCACAGAGGTGAAGACGCCCAGCGGCGACTGCCGGTGGTTGGCGCCCAGCACACGCAGGCCACCCACGAGGACGGTCATCTCGGGCGCGCTCAGGTTCAGCAGATTCGCGCGGTCGACCAGCAGGTGCTCCGACGGCAGCCGGTTGCCCTTGCCGCGGTAGTTGCGGAACCCGTCCGCGTTCGGCTCGAGCGGGGCGAAGGACTCCGGATCGGTCCACTCCTGTGTGGCGTCTGTGCGTCCCGGAGTGAAGGGGACCTGGACGTCGTAGCCGGCGGTCCCGGCGGCCTGCTCGACAGCGGCGGCTCCGCCGAGCACGATGAGGTCGGCCAGCGAGATCTTCTTGTCCCCGGTCTGGGAGCTGTTGAAGGACGCCTGGATCCCCTCCAGGGTGCGCAGCACTCGTGCCAGCGTGTCGGGGTCGTTGACCTCCCAGTCCCGCTGCGGCTCGAGGCGAATGCGCGCACCGTTCGCCCCGCCACGTCTGTCGCTGACGCGGAACGTCGAGGCCGACGCCCACGCGGTCGAGACGAGCTGGGAGACCGACAGCCCGGAGGCGAGGATCTGGATCTTGAGCCTGGCGATGTCCGCCGCCCCGACGAGCTCGTGGTCCACAGCGGGGACCGGGTCCTGCCAGCGCAGCGTCTCCCTGGGGACCAGCGGTCCGAGATAGCGCTGGATCGGGCCCATGTCGAGGTGTGTCAGCTTGAACCAGGCCCGGGCGAACGCATCCGCGAGCTGGGCCGGGTTCTCCAGGAAGCGCCGGGAGATCGGCTCGTAGACCCGGTCCATCCGCAGCGCGAGGTCCGTCGTCAGCATCGTCGGGGCGTGCGTCGTCGATGGGTCGTGGGCGTCCGGCACGGTGCCGGCCCCGCCGCCGTCTCTCGGGATCCACTGCCACAGGCCGGCGGGGCTCAGCTCCAGGTCCCACTCGTAGCCGAACAGGGTCTCGAAGAAGCTGTTGTCCCATCTCGTCGGGGTTGGTGTCCACGTACCCGCGAGCCCGCTGGAGATGGTGTCCGCGCCCTTTCCGGTGCCGTAGCTGCTCTTCCAGCCCAGGCCCTGCTCCTCAAGGGGGGCGCCCTCGGGTTCGGGGCCGAGGTGGGCGTCCGGGTCTGCCGCGCCGTGGGACTTGCCGAACGTGTGACCGCCCGCGATCAACGCGACGGTCTCCTCGTCGTTCATCCCCATGCGCCGGAACGTCTCGCGGATGTCCCGGGCCGCGGTGAGCGGGTCCGGGACGGTGTTCGGTCCCTCCGGGTTGACGTAGATGAGGCCCATCTGGACGGCGGCCAGAGGCTTCTCCAGCTCCCGGACGCCGCCGTGGCGTTCGTCGCCGAGCCAGGCGCGCTCGGGGCCCCAGTAGATGTCCTCGTCGGGCTCCCAGACCTCTCCCCGGCCGCCGGCGAAGCCGAAGGTCGTGAGGCCCATGGTCTCCAGGGCGCGGTTGCCCGCGAAGACCATCAGGTCGGCCCACGAGATCTTGCGGCCGTACTTCTTCTTTATCGGCCAGAGCAGCCGGCGTGCCTTGTCGAGGTTGCGATTGTCCGGCCAGCTGTTCAGCGGCGCGAAACGCTGCATGCCGGCACCCGCGCCGCCGCGGCCGTCGCCGACGCGGTATGTCCCGGCGCAATGCCACACCATCCGGATCACGAGCGGCCCGTAGTGGCCGAAGTCGGCGGGCCACCACTCCTGCGACGTCGTCAGCACCTCGTCGACGTCCCGTGCCAGGGCGTCGAGGTCGAGCGTCCGGAACTCCGCGGCGTAGTCGAAGTCCCCGCCCATGGGATCGGACATGGCGGGGTGTTTCCGGAGGATCGTCAGGTTGAGCTGTTTCGGCCACCAGTCGCGGTTGCTCGCACCCCCGATCGGGCGACCGGGATGCCCGGCCGAGACAGAGAGGCCGAGGCCGCCCGCGCTCCCAGGGGCCATCTCGCCGACCACGGCGTTCGGACTGTCGGACACGGGAACTTCCTTCCGGGAAAAGAGGGCGTGCCGGGCTCCTCAGATGTCCAGCGCGCGGCGCACGGCCGACGCGTTCCGCCGGGAGACCGGCACCATCTGGTTCGTCCGGTCGTCCATGACCAGAATCAGCTCGCCCTTGAGCCCGCGCTCGATCTCCCGGATGCGGCTGAGGTTGACCACATACCGGCGGTGCACGCGCAGGAAGCCGACATCCGCCAGCTCACAGTCGAGCTTGTCCAGGCTCAGAGAGGCGGATCGCAATCGCCCCTGATCGGTGGAGAGCCACACGTCGTTTCCCTGCGATTCGGCGAAGGAGACTTCCGGCAGCCGCAGCAGCACCATCCGGTTGCCGCGCGTCGCGACCAGTCGGCGTGGCTGCACGCAGGGGTGCGCGGGCCCCTCCGCCTGGAGCAACTGCGCTCCGTCGGAGGAACCGAACGAGACCAGGTCCCCGATCAGATGTCCGGACGAGAAGACGGGTCGGACAGTGATCGATGTCGGCTCGTCGGCGAGATGGGCAAAGATCTGCGTGGAGCCGACCCACTCGGGATTGTGAGCCGCCTGGCTGGTGGCATACCGGACGGCTGCGATCAATTCCGGCAGCCCGGGGTTCCATCGCAGTGTGGGATCGACCGCCGGGGTGCGTGCTGGGACGCCCAGGAGCACGCCGGCCATGTCGTCGGCGATCACCACCTTGCCCGCGGTGTCCACCGCGGCGAGCGCCGCCCTGGAGCGTGCCCTGGCCTGGGTGTAGGCAGCGACCAACTCGGCGCCGCTGTCCCGGGCGCGCCTCTTCAGCGGGTGCTGGGTCATGGTGACCGCGTTCGCCAGCCAGCTTTCCGCGGACGCGGGAAGCCGGCTGCGCCAGCAGCAGATGTTCAGGACCGCGATCGGTTCCCTGGTCACCACGTCACGCACGGCCATGCCCGCGCAGACCCAGTCGTGGAACGCCTGGCACCAGTGCTCCGCGCCCCTGATCGGTACCGGGCCGTGCGCCTCGAGCGCCGTGCCCATGCCGTTCGTGCCGACCGCGCACTCGGACCAGCAGAACCCAGGCGCCAGATTCGAGTCGCCGGCTCTGGCGAGCGTGGCTTGATCGCCCCACTCAGCCAGGATCCGGCCAGTGGCATCGGTGACGGTAACGACGCCGCCGAGGTTGCCCACTTCATGTGCCACGGAGGCGGCACGGAAACCCAGCTCAGCGAAGACGACGTCATGCTCGGGCGTATGGTCGGGCTCCGCGACGGCTACGGGAGCCTCTGTGAGGTGAGGGTCGACCCTGTACTGCTCCCGGCAGCGATGCCAGGAGATCGCCACCAGGGGTCGGACACCCGGGATGTGATCCTCGCCCTGCACGAACCGTTCCCACGCCGCGAGCACGGTGCCGCTGCCCGGGTTCGCCGAGATGGACTCAAGCCGATGTACATCCCTCATGGTTCAGAACCGCCCTTGGTCCATCCCCGACGCTCGACGACGTGCGCGCGGTCCGCGCCGGTCGCCGCTCGTCGCGGCGGGGCCTACCGCGGACTGGCCATTGCGTCGCGCGTCCTGCTGCTTTGCCACTCGCTCCATACTGGGTCACAGACCTGCACTCCCCACCCTAGGTACCGTAGCCGAGCTGCGCACGTCCCTCTCCGGGCCGCGTGTGCGATCGGTACTTGGAGCAGCGCCTGTAGCCGGCCGGCGAGCAGGTCTTCTGCCGATGCCAGGTTGCGCAAGCCGGCATGCTCCGTGGACTGCCCAGGACGCGCGATCAGGTTCTGCAGAACTCAGTACCCACACCGCCCGGCCGCGAAGACCCGACTGGCCCGGCTCAGGGTGCTTGCCCGGCGACTCTCCGGGTACGGCGTTTGCATAAGTGGTACATGCAATGGCAGCGGGATTCTGAAAGCGATGCCTCCGTGACTGGTCTCAGTGGCTCCCCGGACGACCGATCAGGCGGACCGCGCGAGGGCCCCGTCTCCCTCGCCTCGGCGCTGGCCGACGCCGTGGACTGTCTGACCCATCTGTGGTCGGAGGCCGCGCAGAGTGCGAGCCTGCGCCTGTCCCCGCACCAGCTGCGTGCGCTGCGGATACTGGAGGAGGAGCCGGGTCTCAACCTCACCGCCTTGGCGGTGGGCATGGAGATCGGCCTGCCCACCGCCAGTCGGCTGTGCGACCGGCTGGAAGCAGCCGGTCTGCTGGAGCGCGTGCTGCATCCGAGCAAACGGCGTGAGGTGCGTCTGCTCCTGACCAGGCAGGGCCACCGGATAGTGGACGAGGTGGCCGAGCGTAGAGCGCGCGCGCTGGCCGTCGTGCTCGGGGCCATGGAGCCGGCTGATCGGGAGGCTCTCGGGCAAGGACTCCAGGGGTTTCTGGCCGCCCAGGACCGCGGAGAGCCCAGGCGGCGCGACAGTGGTCCATGAGGTCTGCGCTGACGTTGTCCTGGCGCTACCGCGACCGGGCGGACCGAGGGCCCGGACGCCTGGCCGAGGGCCGGGTGGCCCCGCTCGGCACCACCAGGCCCTCCGCCGCCGGCTTGTCCCACGTGGCAGGCGTACGCCCGGCAGGGAAACGGACGGAAACCCACCTACCGGGTCACGAGGGTCGGGGGCGCCCGCGCCAGTCCAGACAGACGGCCAGGGCGTCGTCCTCGGGCATGACGGCTTCACCCCGGTAGCCTGCCAGTTCGCGCAGGATGGCGCGGGGTACCTCGGCGGCGGGCAACAGCCGGGTGGAGTGGATGGCCCGGGCGAGCGCCCGATCCCCGTAGGCCTCGCCCCTCGGGGAGTGCACCGCGTGCACGCCGTCGCTGACGAAGACGAGCCGGTCTCCGGGCTCGACCTCGAACTCCTGCGCCACGTAGTCCGTCTCCTCGAACATGCCCAGGGGCAGTTGCGCCTCGAAGGGGACACGTTCGACCGTGCCGCCGCGCAGCCGCAGGAGCTGCGGGGAGCCCGCGTCCACGACACTCACCCGCCCGGTGTCCAGGTCGAAGTCGAACATGAGGACGGACAGATAGCGATGGCCTCGGTAGTGGGCGTAGACGGCCTGGTCGGCCAGGGCGGCCTGGTCGGCGATGGGGATTCCGGCGCGCCGCGCATTGCGCAGGGCGTTGATGGCGAGGCTGGTCAGCAGAGCCGCCTCTATGCCCTCGCCCATGCCGTTCGTGACGTACAGCATCAGACGGTCGGCGGTGGCGGACCAGTCGAAGTTGTCACCGAAGACGGCGTAGGCGGGCTCCAGCTGGCCACCCAGGTCGTACTCGGGCCGGGTGCAGGAGCGACCGGGCAGCAACTGCCACTGCATCTCGGCCGCCAGGGTGAGCCGGTCCTTGCGCCGGGCCTGGAGATACAGGTCCGTGTCGCGGTCGGCCACGAGCACCTCGTGCGCCAGCACATCGGCGATCTCGGCCAGTTCGGACACACACCCGCGTGCCGCGTCGCCGCCGGGCAGCGTCACGGACAGCACGCCCAGCCGGTCGCCGCGCACACTGACCGGCAGGTGGACGCGCATCCGCCGGTCCTGGCCCGCTTCGCAGTAGGGCTCCTGCGAACCGAAGGCCCGGCCGGCCGGGCTGCCATGCACCGGCACCGGCTCCATGTTGTGTGGCTTCACCGACACCGGCTGCAGTGCTGTCAGGCCGTAGTCCGCCATGAAGAGCTCGACGGCCTCCGCGCCGTACAACTCGGTCAGCACGACGCGGACGGCGTCGAGCAACTCGTGGGGAGCCGCTGTGCGCAGAGCACGCTCAGCCGACTGGAGTCTGTTCACGATGAGGAATGCACCATTCTTTCTCCCGGCAAGGTGCGGGCCCGGCTGGGAAGGCAGGGTTCCGCTGAGAGCCGCGTCGGTCGTTCCGAGGGGGTCCGCGTGGGCGGGGGCTGCTAGTAGGCTGAAAGACGCCCCAGTGCCTGCGAGAGTGTGATCGTGACTGCCTTCCGCCGCCGCCCAGAGCCCGATGAGGTCGCACATGTGACCACCAAGGCCGCTGAGCTGCTGGAAGTTGTGTGGGGCCGCGCCTCGACCGCGCCTACCTCTGCCTCCCAGTTGCGGGTGCTGCACATCCTTGAGCACCACGACGGCATCAATCTGCGCACTCTCGCCGCATCCCTCGCCTCCACTCCTCCGTCCACGAGCCGACTGTGCGACCGGCTACAGGCCGCGGGATTCATCGAGCGCGTGGTGGGCGCGGAGGATCGACGCGAGGTACGACTGCATCTCAGCGGCCGGGGCCGCTCCTTCCTGGCCGATCTGCGTGCCCGCCGGGAGAGTGAGCTGCAGAAGGTGTTGGCGGACATGCCCGCCGCCAAGCGTGTTGCCCTACTGGAGGGGCTTGAGGCTTTCTGCGCCGCCGCGGCGGCGACGCAGATACCCGAAGAGGTCCCTGACTCCGACAGCCGGACCGCCTGACCAACCCTTCACGGCACCGGTGCCACCACCGCTCCGTGACGGTGATGACCGGTGCCAGGGGCGATCCCCGTCCACCGGAACATTCCAGGTCCTTCCCCGTGTACGTCCGACTCGGCTACTCTGTTGCCTCATGGCTATTATTGTCAAACGGCAACAGTTCTCGAGGTCGTTCTTGCCTCGTCCGACTACCCCGGTATTGACGTGATCCGCCCTAATTGTGCGATATGTCTCGTGAATCCGGGGACTGCGAAACAAAGGGCTCTCCCTGCGTCACCCGTCGGAAGCCCGTGACACGAGGATGGCGCGAATGCCCGCGGCTCCCGAACTGAGAGTGCATGTCGACCGCGGCGCGGAGACCTTTGTGATCACCGTGCGCGGCGAAGTCGACTACGCCGACGTCCAGGGCTTCGAACAGGCCTGGGAGGCGGCCGACAGTGCGGCGATGCCCGTGACAGCGGTTGACCTGACGCAGGTCACCTTCGCCGACAGCATGCTCCTCAACGCCCTCATCGAGGCCCGTCTCCGCCATCGGGCCACCGGACGCGAATTGGTGCTGATCGGCCCCCTGCGTCCGGCCATCAGCCGGCTCCTGACGCTCACCGGCGCCATCGACCTGTTCACGATCAGGTGACGGTCAGCGGGCCACGCGGTGGTGCCGTCCCCCGTGTCGCAGTCGGAAACCGGCGTAGACGAGGTCGGCGAGCAGCACCACCGCACCGATGATCAGCAGGTAGAACAGTCCGTGTGCGATGAACCCGATGATGCCCAGGACGAGGGCCACGAGGATCAGCAGCAGAAACAGGCTCATGGGCTCTCCTATCGGCTGTCGGCTTCGAGGGGTCAGCGACGGGCGAGGCGGCGCTCACCGCCGGCGCCCGGGGTGTAGTCGATTTCGTAGTGCGCGAAGACCGCAGGCTCCTCCGCGGCCGGCAGCTCGCCGTCCGTGTCGATCGCGGGGGCCTTCTTGACCGTGTCCTTGTCGTAGGCGACCTTCAAGTAGCCCGGGCCGACGGTCGCCTTCGCGAGCGGAACGAACACCAGGCGCCGACGGGTGGGCAGGCCGACCGTCACGGTGGCGTAGAAGGGCTGGTCGGTCGCGGTGTCGACGTAGACCGACTCCAGGACGCCGACCCTGTGCCCGGAGGCGTCGACCACATCGTGACCGCGCCACTCTCGGATATCACCTGCTTCGAACATCAGATACCTCCGTGGGGACGGGTACCCCTGATCGCACGGTTGACGCCGCCGACCGACCGGGCCGCGTGGCGGCGATGAACAGATCATCCGTGCGAGCGCACCCTCGGGCCACCACCGGAACGGGCGCAGCGCGTCAGCACGGCGCCACGCGGATGCCCACGAGGCAGGTGTCGTCGTCGGTGTCGGATCTGCTGTGGGTCAGCAGGCGGTCCAGCTGCTGCTCCAGGGTCGACGGAACCGTACGGGCGGTCGTCAGCATCTGCGCCAGGGACTCCTCCACGGACCGGTCACGGCGTTCGATCAGGCCGTCCGTGTACATCAGCAGTGTGTCGTCGACGGCGAGTTGCACCTCGTGCTCCTGGTACACGGCCTCCGGCACGGCGCCCAGCAGCAGCCCCTTGACCAGGGGCAGCGGCTCCGCCTCACCGCCCCGGACCAGCACGGGCGGCAGATGACCGGCCCGCGCCCAGCGCAGGGTGTGGCGGTCGGGGTCGTAGAGACCGCACACCGCGGTGGCGGTGACGGCACCGGCCAGGTGGTGGGTCACCATGTTCAGCCAGGACAGCAACTGACCCGGTCCGGCGCCGGTCACGGCGAGTCCGCGCAGCGCGTTGCGCAGGACGACCATGCTGGTGGCCGCCTCGATGCCGTGTCCGGCGACATCGCCCACGCACACCAGCACCAGCCGGGACGGCAGCACGACCGCGTCGTACCAGTCGCCGCCGACCAGATGCTGGGTCTCCGCGGGCCGGTAGCGCACGGCCAGGTCAAGGCCGGGGACCTCCAGCGGGGCCTGCGCGGGCGGCATGATGGCGTGCTGGAGCTGGAGGGTGAGACGGTTGCGTTCGCTGGCCTGCTGCTCGGTGTGGGCGAGCTGGCCGCGGGTCACGGCGAGGGCGACCTCGGTCCAGTGGTGTGCGGAGATGTCCTGGTAGGCGCCGCGAACGACGTACAGCTGCCCGCCGGAGTCGAGGACCGGTTCGGCCACCACCCGGATGTGGCGGGTGACCCCGTCGGGGCGCTGGAGGCGGAAGACCGTGGACGCGGGCCGGCGGTGGTGCAGCAGGGTGCGCAGGAAGCGGCGGATGGTGACGGCGTCGTCGGGATGGGCATGGGCGGCCAGGTCCTCCAGCGGCACCGGGGCGGCGGAGACGGGCTTGCCGTAGAGGTGGTACAGCTGGCCGTTCCAGGTGATCTCGCCGGTGAGGAGGTTCTCCTCGAAGCCGCCGATACGGCCCAGGCGCTGCGCGTGCTGGAGCAGGCTGGCCAGGCGGGCCGTCTCGTCCTCGATGCGCCAGATGAGCAGGACGCAGCCGCCGTGCCGGCTGATGTTGATGTCGGCGACCGCCGCCAGGGGGACGTCGTCGACCAGGGCGGTGAGCCGCATCCGGTGGGCGCGGTAGGGCTCGCCGGTGGCGTAGACGCGCTCGATCCGCTCGAAGAGCTCGCTGTGGCCGGCGGCCATCGGATAGGTCTCCAGCAGCAGGGCGCCGTTGATGACGGCCCGAGGCCTGCCGCCGGGGTCCAGGAAGCGGCCGTTGACGTGGTGGATGCGGAAGTCGACGAGATCGCCGTCGGCGTCCAGGTGCGGCATGAGCACCAGGGCGGGATCGTGGAGTCCGTCGGCCAGGTCCATCAGCTCGGTGACACCGGGCAGGACGGGCCGGCCGGTGTCGCCGTCGGCCTGGTCCAGGGCTCCGGTGTCCAGGGTGTGCGCGCACAGCTCGGCCAGAGCCTCGACCTGCCGGACGATCGGCGCGGGAGGCGTGTCCAGCGGCGCGGGCCAGACGATCTCCAGTACGCCGTGGATGCGCCCGCCGGTGCCGGCCGCCGCGGCGACCCGGCCGCCCTCGGGATGGTGGTGCTGACCGATGGAGGGCAGCCCGGTCTCGGCCAGGCTACGGATCCAGTGCCCAGAGCGCTCGGCGAGGCCGCGGCGGGCCACCGTCGCCACCCCGGGCGGCACATGCCGCCAGCGCCCGGCCTCGGCGGAGGAGAATCCGGCGTGGCCCGCCAGGGTGAGCGAGCCGTCGGCGCCCAGTGCCCAGATGGCGACAGCCTCCGCACCCAGGGGGGCCAGCGCGTGCTCCAGCAGGGATTCGGCCACGGCCTGGGTGTCATGGGCGGCCAGCGCACCGCTCTCGGCGGCCCGCAGCCGTACGGCGGAGGACTGGCTCCCCGCCGAGTCGGCGGCCTCCGTATGGGCCGCGGTGGCCGCGAAGAAGGCGGCGGTCACCTCCGACATCCGGTCCCGTGCGGCCTGGTTGATGACGTCGACCGCGAACTCGAGCGGTGTCACCCCTGCCTGCTCGGTGAGCTCGGCCAGCTGCCGGGCCGCCTGCGCCGGGCCGCAGCCCAGCCGTTCGACCAGGATGCCCTTGGCCAGCTCGATCAGGGCACGCCCGTCGGCCTCGGCGTGCGCCGCCCGCACTTCGCGGCGCAGCCGCTCCACGGTCGCCGCCAGCCTGCCGAGGGGGGACGACCGGACGGGCTCGTCCCGTTCACCGATGGCGGCTTGCCGTGTGCTGTCGACGGCATCGGGAGGTTCGGGCGATGGACGGATATCACTCACGGTGGGCCTGTTTCTCGGCTGGGACGCCCCGGGGCGTTATGCGGCCGGCGGGTGGACGCCGCGGCTGTGGCGCGTTGTCACACGGCCAGCCAGCGACGGACGCGGGCGATGAGGTCGTTCGTGTCGACGGGTTTGGTGATGTAGTCGTTGGCTCCCGAGGCGAGGCTCTTCTCCTGATCGCCCGGCATGGCCTTCGCGGTGACGGCGATGATGGGCAGCTCCGCGTACTGGGGCATGGCGCGGATCTCCGCGGTGGCGGCGTAGCCGTCCATCTCCGGCATCATCACGTCCATCAGCACCAGGCAGATGTCAGGGTGGGCGAGCAGCATCTCGATGCCCTTGCGGCCGTTGTCGGCGTGCAGGACCTGGAAGCCGTGCAGTTCCAGCACTCCGCTGAGGGCGAAGAGGTTGCGTGCGTCGTCGTCGACCACCAGGACCGTCCGGCCGAGGAAGGAGTCGTCCACCACCTGCGCGGCCGGGCGGTGGGGCTCCTCGGCGCGCACCAGCGACAGCACGTCACCGGGCTGTTCGGCGGACAGGTGCAGGGTGATGCGCTCGCGCAGCTCGTCCAGACTGGACAGGAAGTCCAGCGGCCGGCCGCCCGCGAGGGCACGCAGCGCCTGCTCCTGCGCCAGATCCACCCGGTGCCCGGTGTGCACCAGGACGGGCACGCTGGCCAGCGCGGAGTCGCCCCGCATGGCCTCCAGGAAGTCCGCGCCCTCCTTGCCGGGCATGCCCAGTTCCAGGACGACGCAGTGGCAGGGTTCGGCCGCGAGCGTACTCGCCGCCTCCTGCGCCCCGACGGCGGTGATGAGGTCGATCGCCCCGTGCGGATCGGCGGGGTCGTGCGCGATGTCCGCCACGGCCCGCTCGGCGACCAGGCTGAGCAGACCGCGCGGGCGCTCCTCGATCACCAGGAGACGGCGCCTGCGGTGCTCGGGGACCGGCAAGGAACCGGAGAGCAGACGGGGCGCCGGTGCCGCCTCCGAGGTGGCGAGGTCGCTGGGCTGCTCCACCGGCCGGCCGCCGGTTTCCAGCAGTTCCTCGAAGTCGGCGCGCGCGACGGGCAGATACAGCGTGAACGTACTGCCCTGGCCGGGGGTGCTGTCGACGGTGACGGCGCCGCCCAGCAGATGGGCGATCTCCCGGGTGATGGACAGGCCGAGACCGGTGCCGCCGTACTTGCGGCTGGTGGTCCCGTCGGCCTGCTGGAACGCGCCGAAGATCGTCTCCAGCTGCTGGTGCGGGATACCGATACCGGTGTCGACGACCCGGAAGGCCACCACGGCACCACCGCGGAGGACGCCCGGCGGCACCTCCCGGTCGGCGGCCGGTTCGATCCGCAGCTGTACGCCGCCCTGCTCGGTGAACTTCACCGCGTTGGACAGCAGGTTGCGCAGGATCTGCCGCAGCCGGGAGTCGTCGGTGAGCAGGTCGGCGGGCGTGCCGGGCGCGGTGGCCACCGTGAACTCGAGGCTCTTCTGGGTCGTCATCGGCCGGAAGGTCGCCTCGACGTACTCCAGGAGCTTGCGCAGCGGGACCCGCTCGGGAGCCACGTCCATCTTGCCGGCCTCCACCTTGGACAGGTCGAGGATGTCGTTGATCAGCTGCAGCAGGTCCGAGCCCGCCGAGTGGATGATGCCCGCGTACTCGACCTGCTTCGGGGTGAGGTTGCGCGAGGGGTTCTGCGCCAGCAACTGGGCCAGGATCAGCAGGCTGTTGAGGGGGGTGCGCAGCTCGTGGCTCATGTTGGCCAGGAACTCCGACTTGTACTTGGAGGCCAGTGCCAGCTGCTGCGCCCGGGTCTCCAGCTCCTGACGCGCCTGCTCGATCTGCAGGTTCTTCGCCTCGATGTCGCGGTTCTGCGAGGCCAGCAGGGAAGCCTTCTCCTCCAGCTCGGCGTTGGAGCGCTGCAGCTCGTCCTGCTGTACCTGCAACTCCTCCGACCTTGCCTGCAGTTCGGAGGTCAGCCGCTGGGACTCCTCCAGCAGCTCGTCGGTGCGGGCGTTGGCCACGATGGTGTTGAGGTTGACGCCGATGGTCGGCATCAGCTGTGCGAGGAAGTCCTGGTGGATCTGGGTGAAGCGGGTCAGCGAGGCCAGTTCGATGACGCCGAGGACCTGCTCCTCGACCACGATGGGCAGCACGACCAGGGCGCTGGGCACGGCCTGCCCGAGTCCGGAGGAGATGCTGACGTAGCCTTCCGGCAGTTCCTCGACGGTGATGACACGCCGGTTGCGTGCGGCCTGCCCGACCAGGGAACGCCCGACCGGAATACGGGTGGGCCGCTCCGCGTCGTCCGGATAGCCGTACGAGCCGACCAGGCGCAGTTCATGGCCGCGCTCGGTGTCCTCCGCCAGGTAGAAGGCGCTGTACTGGGCCGACACCAGTGGAGTGAGCTCGTCCATGATCAGCTCGGCGACCACGGGTAGGTCGCGGTGGCCCTGCATCAGGCTGGAGATGCGGGCGAGGTTGGTCTTGAGCCAGTCCTGTTCCTGGTTGGCCCGGGTGGTCTCGCGCAGGGACTCCACCATGGAGTTGATGTTGTCCTTGAGTTCGGCGACCTCGCCCGACGCCACCACGGTGATGGAGCGGGTCAGATCGCCCTCGGCGACGGCGCTTGTGACCTCGGCGATCGCCCGCACCTGCCGGGTGAGGTTTCCGGCCAGCTCGTTGACGTTCTCCGTCAGCCGCTTCCAGGTGCCCTCGACACCCTCCACCTCCGCCTGACCGCCGAGCCGGCCCTCGCTGCCGACCTCGCGGGCGACGCGGGTGACCTCGGCGGCGAACGACGACAGCTGGTCGACCATCGTGTTGATGGTGGTCTTCAGCTCCAGGATCTCGCCCCGGGCGTCGACGTCGATCTTCTTCGAGAGGTCGCCGTTGGCCACCGCGGTCGTCACCAGGGCGATGTTGCGCACCTGCCCGGTGAGGTTGTTGGCCATGGAGTTGACGTTGTCCGTCAGGTCCTTCCAGGTCCCCGCCACGTTCGGCACATGGGCCTGGCCGCCCAGACGGCCCTCGGTGCCCACCTCGCGCGCCACCCGGGTGACCTCGTCGGCGAACGCCGACAGCGTGTCGACCATGGTGTTGATGACGTCCGCCAGCGCGGCGACCTCGCCCTTGGCCTCCACGGTGATCTTCTGCGAGAGATCACCGCGCGCGACAGCCGTGGCGACCTGGGCGATCGACCGGACCTGCCCGGTCAGATTGGACGCCATCACGTTGACGTTGTCCGTGAGGTCCTTCCAGGTCCCCGACACGCCCCGCACGATCGCCTGGCCGCCGAGGTTGCCCTCGGTGCCGACCTCGCGGGCGACGCGGGTGACCTCGTCGGCGAAGGCGGAGAGCTGGTCGACCATCGTGTTGATGGTGTTCTTCAGTTCCAGGATCTCGCCCCGGGCGTCCACGGTGATCTTCTGGGAGAGATCGCCCTGCGCCACCGCGGTGGCCACCTGGGCGACATTGCGGACCTGCGCGGTGAGGTTGCCCCCCATGAAGTTCACGGAGTCGGTCAGGTCGCGCCAGGTGCCCTTGACTCCCTTGACGTCCGCCTGTCCGCCGAGCCGGCCTTCGGTGCCGACCTCGCGGGCGACGCGGGTGACCTCGTCGGCGAAGGCGGAGAGCTGGTCGACCATCGTGTTGATGGTGTTCTTCAGTTCCAGGATCTCGCCGCGGGCGTCCACGGTGATCTTCTGGGAGAGATCGCCCTGCGCCACCGCGGTCGTCACCTGGGCGATATTGCGGACCTGCGATGTGAGGTTTCCTGCCATGAAGTTGACCGAATCGGTCAGGTCACGCCAGACGCCGGCGACCCCGGGCACCTGCGCCTGGCCGCCCAGTCGTCCCTCGCTGCCCACTTCGCGGGCGACGCGGGTGACCTCGTCGGCGAAGGCGGAGAGCTGGTCGACCATCGTGTTGACGGTCTCCTTCAGCTGGAGGATCTCCCCGCGCGCGGGCACGTCGATCTTCTGGGACAGATCGCCTCTGGCCACCGCCGTGGCCACCTGGGCGATGTCACGGACCTGCGTGGTCAGATTGCCCGCCATGGCGTTGACCGAGTCGGTCAGATCCGCCCAGGTGCCGGAGACCCCGGGGACCTGCGCCTGGCCGCCCAGCGTGCCCTCGGTGCCCACCTCGCGTGCCACCCGCGTCACTTCCGACGTGAACAGGGACAACTGGTCGACCATGCCGTTGAAGACCGTGGCGATGTCGCCGAGCAGGCCCTGCCCGTCGGACGGCAGCCGGGTGCCGAAGTCACCGTCCCGTACGGCCGTCAGCCCGGCCAGCAGCTGCCGCAACTCCTGCTCGCCCGGCCCCTGGACCTGGGCGTCCATCGACGTGCCGCTCATGCACACCCTCGTTCCGCTCCCCAGAGTCCCCACCCCGAGGACCCGGAACCTCGCCGGAGCCGTAGGGCTCCGCCCACCAGCGGCGATTCTGCGTTCGGCGGTCTCGCCCGATGGGAAATCGGTCGCAGATTAACTCAGTTGTCGCCCGACAACCAAAGTCTGGCCGAGCATCTCGGAGCACCGAAAACCGGGATGGGAAAACCGGAATACCGAAGCCGGCCCAGGGTACTCGGGTGGGTTTGCCGAAGGGGTGCGCCAACGGAGGATCCTGCCGGCCGTCGTCGGGACGCTTCCGTTGGCGTCGTCAGGCCGCGATGGCGTCCTGCACGGTCGGGTGGCAGGTGGCGAGGGTGTCGAGTCCCACCAGCTGCACGGTACGCAGCACGGAGTCCCGGACCCCCGCGAGACGCAGCCATCCCTGCGCGGCCGAAGTCACCTGGTGGGCGGCGATCAGGGCGTTGATCCCGCTGGAATCCATGAAGGTGACCCCGCTCAGATCGACGACGACCCGTGAGCCGGCCGTGGGGTCCGCCGGAGGCATGGCCTGGGCCAGAGCGCCCACACTCTCGTAGTCGATCTCGCCGCGGAGGCCGAGCACGGTGATGCCGTCGACGTCGGTCCGGGTGACGGACAGCTCGCCGCGCTCCATTGCTTCTTGTTCGTCTACCACGTGCGTCCTCCGCACCCTCGGTCCGGGCCGCGTCACCTTTCTGCAGCCAACGTGCCCAAGGATGGGGAGTGCGATGCACGAGACGGGGCATTCGAATCCGGGCGGCGCGGGAGTACTACGGCGGATCGCAGGGTAGACGCGCGCCCATGAACGGGGTATCGCGGATCGTCGGCAGGGAGTCTGTCCCGCCCGAGGAGTGTTCCCGGATGGCGGATGCTGCACCTGCCGATGTCACCATCGCTCTGGACGGGGCGGACGGCTGTATCGCCGACGCGCGGAACCAGACATCGCATTTCCTGACGCGCGCTCAGTCCGAGCACGGCCTGCCGATGACGGCTCGCGCCATGGAGCTGGCGCAGCTGGTGGTCAGCGAGCTGGTCACCAACGCGCTGAAGTACGCGCCCGGACCGGTGCTGCTGCGCCTGGGTGTCGCCGACGGCATGGTGGAGATCGAGGTGTGGGACTCCGATCCGACACTTCCGCTGGCCCGGGCGGCCGACGCCGGACGGGTGGGTCAGCACGGCCTGGAGATCGTGCTGGCGGTGGTGCAGGGCTTCGAGACACGACGGGAGCCCGTGGGCAAGCGCATCACCGCCCGGCTGGCGCTACTCGACTGACCGGCGCCGAGCTTCGAGCAGCGAGTGACCCTGTTGACCAGCGGCCGCTCCCGTAGTCGGCGGCCCGGGCCCCTCTCCCGGGCGCGCGGCCGGTGTGGTCGTGCGAGCGGCGAGGTCATCGGCCACCGGGGCGGCCACAGCGCGCACCGCACTCGTTCGGCGTAACGTGAGGCGCCGGGGCGGCTTCGAGCCACGCAGGGTGCCCGATGCCGTGCGTCGGCCCGCCGGTCCCCCGTGGCCTGCACCCCTCACGAGTCAGGAGCGCACCATGGCGACACCCGTCCGCCGGCCCGCGGGCCGCGGCTCCGCTGCCCGGCGCACCGCCGTCGGGCTCGTCACCACCCTGCTCACCGTCGGCGCGTGCAGCGTGCCGGCCGCGGGGGAGGACGCCCACCGCGTGCCCGACGCCCCCGCCCCGCCGGGCGCCGACCTCCACGGGCGGTCGGCCGCGTCATACGTGGCGACGGCGTCCGCCACCTGCGCCGACCAGGTCTATACGGGAATGACCCAGGCACAACGAGTCGGCCAGCTGTTCATGGGCGGAGTCGCCGCGACCCGCCCCAGCACCACGGACCTGCGCACCCTGCGCACCTACCACGTCGGGTCCGTCATGCTGACCGGGCGCAGCTCCGCCGGAACCACGGCGACGAAGAAGGTCGTCGACGGCATTCGCGCACAGGCGGACACGGTCGCCGGCCGACGGGTCGGGATGCTCGTCTCCACCGACCAGGAGGGCGGGCAGGTCCAGGTGCTCAACGGCCCGGGCTTCTCGGTCATGCCCAACGCCCTGACCCAGGGCACGTGGAGCACGGCAACACTGCGCGCCCGCGCCGAGACCTGGGCGCGGCAGCTCAAGGCGGCGGGTCTCGATCTCAACCTGGCCCCGGTCGCCGACGTGGTGCCCGCGAGCCTCGGCACCCGCAACGCTCCCATCGGCCGCTACTACCGCGAGTACGGCCACACCCCCGACGTCGTGACCTCGCACACCGGCGCCTTCGCCGCGGGCTTCCGCAACGCCGGGGTCATGACCACCGTCAAGCACTTCCCCGGCCTGGGCCAGGTCATCGGCAACACCGACACCACCGCGAACGTGGTCGACTCGGTGACCACCACCTCCAGCGCGAGCCTCACGCCGTTCCGCAGCGCGATCACCGCAGGCTCGCCGTTCGTGATGATCTCTTCGGCGAAGTACACCAAGATCGACTCGAAGCACCTGGCCGTGTTCTCCCCGACCGTCAATTCGCTGCTGCGCACCAAGTTCGGCTTCAAGGGAGTCGTCATCTCCGACGACATCGGCCAGGCGGTCGCGGTACGTGCCTACACCCCGGCGCAGCGGGCGGTGGACTTCCTGGCCGCCGGCGGCGACATGATCCTCACGGTCAAGCCGTCCACCGTGCCGGCGATGGCACAGGCGGTGCAGTCCCGGATGGCGACGGACGCCTCCTTCCGCACCAAGGTCACCGCCTCCGTACACCGAATCCTCGCGGCCAAGGCCACGGCGGGCCGACTCACCTGCGGCTGAGAACCGCTCGCGTCATATTTACTTATGACTGGTTGAGCAGTCCAGGCTGATAAACCTAGTGTTAGTACATGTGAAGACAGACATGGCCGCCGACGCCGGCGGTATACGCGATCTGGGCGACGCCACCCGGCTCGCCTCCGAGCTCCGGCTCGCGGTGGGCCGCATGACGCGGCGGCTGCGGCAGGCCCACGCGGTGGGGGACGTGTCGCTCTCGGAGGTGTCCGTGCTCGCCCGGCTCGCCGCCGACGGACCCGACTCCCCCACGTCGCTCGCCGAGATGGAGCGGGTGCGGCCGCAGGCCATGGCGACCACCCTCGCCCAGCTCGAACAGCGCGGCCTGGTCCGCCGTACTCCCGATGCCGCGGACGGGCGGCGGAGCATCGTGGCCGTCACCGAGGACGGGCGGGCCATGCTCGCCGAGCGGCGCTCCGAATCGGTCCAGGGGCTCGCGGCCGTCCTCGACACGTTCTCCGCCGAGGAGCGTGAGATCCTCGGGGCGGCCGTGCCGCTCCTCGGCCGGCTGGCGGAACAGCTGTGAGCGCACGCGTGTGGCCCGGCTCGCTGCGTTCGGCCCGCCACAAGGACACCCCTCCCGGGCCGGGCTACAAGTGGGTCGCGCTCTCGAACACCACACTCGGTGTGCTGATCGCCACGATGGACGCGTCGATCGTGATCATCTCGCTGCCGGCGATCTTCCGCGGCATCGGCCTCGACCCGCTCGCACCCGGCAACATCGGATATCTGCTGTGGATGATCCTGGGTTACCTGCTGGTCTCCGCCGTCCTGGTCGTCGTGCTCGGGCGGCTCGGCGACATGTTCGGGCGGGTGAAGATCTACAACCTCGGGTTCCTGATCTTCGCCTGCGCCTCGGTCGCGCTGTCGCTCGATCCGTTCCGCGCGGGGGCGGGCGCGCTGTGGCTGATCCTCTGGCGGATCGTGCAGGCCTTCGGCGGGTCCATGCTCACCGCCAACTCGGCCGCCATCCTCACCGACGCCTTCCCCGCCCGGCAGCGCGGCACGGCTCTGGGCATCAACCAGATCACCGCACTGGCGGGCCAGTTCCTCGGTCTGCTCGCGGGCGGTCTGCTCGCCGCCGTCGACTGGCGTGCCGTGTTCTGGGTAAGCGTCCCGGTCAGCATCACCGGCACCATCTGGTCGTACCTGAGCCTGCGCGAGACCTCGACGGGCCGGCCCGGGCGGATCGACTGGCTGGGCAACATCACCTTCGCGGCGGGCGCCGGCATCCTGCTTGCCGGCATCACCTACGGCATCCAGCCCTACGGCGACAGCGCCACCGGCTGGGGCAACCCGCTGGTCCTGAGCGGCCTGATCGGCGGCGTCGCCCTGCTGCTGGCCTTCTGCGTCATCGAGCGGCGCGCCGCCGAGCCCATGTTCGACCTGGCCCTGTTCAAGGTGCGGGCGTTCGCCGCCGGCAACCTGGCCGCCCTGCTGACCGCGATCGCGCGCGGCGGGCTGCAGTTCATGCTCATCATCTGGCTGCAGGGCATCTGGCTGCCGCTGCACGGCTACGACTTCGAGGACACCCCGCTGTGGGCCGGCATCTTCATGCTGCCGCTCACGCTCGGGTTCCTCATCGCGGGTCCGATCTCCGGCTATCTGTCGGACCGGTTCGGCGCCCGGTTCTTCTCCACCGCCGGCCTGGTGGTCGTCATGCTGTCCTTCCTCGGCCTGCTAGCGCTGCCCGTCGATTTCGACTACGGGCTGTTCGCCGCGCTGCTGCTGCTCAACGGGCTCGGCCAGGGCATGTTCTCGGCGCCCAACACGTCCTCCATCATGGGCAGCGTCCCGGCCGAGTACCGGGGGGTCGCCTCGGGCATGCGCTCGACCTTCCAGAACTCCGGTACGGCGCTGTCCATCGGTGTCTTCTTCTCCCTGATGGTCTCCGGACTCGCCTCCTCCCTCCCGGGAACGCTGAAGAGCGGGCTGACGGCGCACGGCGTGCCGGCCGCCTCCGCCGCGCACGCCGCCTCACTGCCGCCGGTGAGCACGTTGTTCGCGACGTTCCTCGGCAACAACCCCATCGAACACCTGCTCTCCTCCGAGGGCGTCCTGACCCATGTGACCAGCGCCCAGCGGTCCGTACTGACCGGCCACACCTTCTTCCCGCAGCTGGTCTCCGGTCCGTTCCACCACGGCCTGGCCATCGTGTTCGGCGTGGCCGCGGGCATGGCCCTGGTCTCCGCCGTGGCCTCCGCCCTGCGCGGCAGCCACCGGTCCGACCAGGACCGCCAGGAGCCGAAGGACCAGCCCCCGGCGCGGACGGCACCGCCCCGGCACAACGCGCCGTCCTGAAAGACACGGGTGGCCCGGCGGACGTCCGCCGGGCCACCCGCGATCCGCTCAGGGACCGACGGTCACGGGTACGAGGCGAGGTTCGCCACGTTGGTCGAGGAGTTCGAGGGGCCTCCGGTGTTGTTGATGACGTGGCTGATGGTGCCGGTACCGCCGAGGGAGACCGTCACCATGCTGGTGAAGCGGACGCCCGAGTTGTTCGGTGCCTCGACGGCGTGCGCCGCGACCACGCTCGGGTTGACGTTGAAGTAGCAGTAGCTGCCGAGTCCGTACACCTGGTGGCTGGTGACCGAGTCGGCGACCTTGTAGGCCGCGTAGCCCTGGGTCGAGCCGTTCATCCAGGCCGCCTGGTTGGGCGGGTCGTACGGCATCTCGTTCTGGTAGAAGTACGTGCGCCCGCCGTTGCCGTTCCAGACGGTCTGGTACTTCTGGAAGTGCTCGACGAACAGGCCGTACATCGTCACGTTGTCGCCGTTGACGACCAGGCCGGTGTCGGCGGTGTTGCTGGTCCAGCCGACTCCGCTGCCGTGGTCGGCGCGCCAGATCCACATGTGGTCGCCGATGACGTTGTCGCTGTTGACGACCAGGCTGGTGGTGGCCTTGCCGACGCCCGCGCCGCCGACGCGGAAGTACACGTCGTGCAGTGAGGTCGGGTCGGCCGCGTGCGAGGCCGAGGAGCCGCTGGGACCGACCTCCACCAGGGTGCTGGAGTTGGTGGTGCCGGCGTCGAAGAGCAGGCCCGCGATCTGGACGCCGTCGACGTCAGCGACCTTCATGGCGGTGACGCCGTTGTCCGGGACGAAGGTGGCGAGGCCGAGGCCGAGGACGACGGTGTCGGCACGGTTGATCTGCAGAGTCTGGTCGAGGTGGTAGACACCCGGTGTGACCAGGAGGTTCTTGCCCGCCGTCAGGGCCGCGTTGATCTGGGAGGCGGTGGCGCCCGGCTTCACGATGTAGAAGCTGTCCAGTGAGAGCGAGCTGCCGGCGGCGGAACCGGAACTCCAGCTGGTGCCCGACGAGTTGGACCGCGTGGACGGCACGAACACCTGGTAGTTGCCGGCGCCGTCGACGTACAGGAACGGCTTCTCACGGGTCACCGGGCTCTGCGCGACCGTGGTGTCCGGCGGGCTGGGGAAGGTGGTGGACGGCACGCCCGTACTGCCGACGAAGACCATGTTCCAGTTGGAGCCGGTCCAGCTGCCGAGCTGCGAGTTGCGGGTCAGCCACTGCTGCTGGCTGCCGGAGTTGACCTGCCCGTTGATCTGGCTGTCGGCGATCAGGCCGCCGCTGGACCAGCCGCCGTCGTCCAGGGCGAGGTTGCCGCGCAGATGCACCCGGCGGTAGGCGGACGCCTGCGAGACGGCCCAACGGTCGCTGCCGCTCGTCGGGTTGACGGAGAGGTTCTCCGCGCCGCGCCAGAAGTTCTGGGTGGCGTTGCCCTGGAACCAGTCGGCCTCGGCGTGCACCGCGCCGTTTATGGACACCGCGTCCGGGGACAGACCGAGGCCAAGGACCTGGGTGTAGAACCCCACGTTCACGTCCGCGCTGTAGGCACCGGGCTTGAACATCACGGCGTAGCGCTGGGAGCCGAACTGGTTGGTCTGCTGCTGCTGGAAGATCGAGTCCAGCCTGCTCTGGATGGCCGAGGCCGACATCGACGGGTCGAAGATCACCACGTTGGAGCCCAGGTCAGGGTTGCTCGTCTGAGCCACGGGCACGACCTGGAAACGCTGGGCGGCGGTGCCGTTGCAGGTGTACTGCGCGAACTGCACGCTGTCGGCGGTCGAGGCACCGGGGTCGTCCAGGCACTTGCCGCTGTTGCGGTTGACGAAGTGATAGGCGCCGCCGCCGTCGTCCACCGGCAGCCACTGCTGGTTGTTGCCGCCGCCGTAGGTCCACAGCTGCACGGCCGCGCTGTCGGCCGTGGAGACGCCGGTGACGTCCAGGACCTCGTTGGTCTTGTTGGCGTTGTTGATGCGGACGTAGCCGCCGCTGGTGGTGGTGAAACTCCACTGCTGGGCGGTGGTGTTGTTGCAGGTGTACTGCTGGACGACGGTGCCGTCGGCGGTGGCGGCCGCCTTGGCGTCCACGCACTTGCCGCTCGCCGCGTTGAGCAGGGTGACGTTGCCGGTGGGCAGCGTGGCCGCGGACGCGGGGGCGGCGGCGCCGGCCGCGGTCAGCAGGGAGGCGGCGACAACGGCCACCGCTGCGGCGGCCGTTGCTCTGCGCCGCCGGGGAAGACTGGGCACGGGTTCTCCTGTTCGGGGGTTCAGCCGGTGTAGCCGGCGAAGACACGCGTGTAGTCCCAGTTGGACTGGCTCACGCCCGAGCAGCTGTCGGCGGAGCCGCCGGTGCAGGGCCGGTCGCGGTTGGCGGACCAGAAGGTGAGCCGGGCCAGGTGGTGCTGCTGGGCGTAGGCGAGGATGGTCCGGAAGTCGGCCACCGTCACGGTCTCGTTGTTGTCGGTGATGCCGTTCATGGACGAGATGCCCATGTCCCGGTAGGCCGTGTCGTCGCTGTAGCCGTACGCGTTCTTCAGCGCGTTCTTGAGCCCCTCGGCCGCCTGGGTGGTGAGGGTGCCCATGTTCTGCCCTGCGCCACCGAAGTCGAACGGCATGATGGCCCAGGCGTCGACGGTCAGCCCGGAGGACGCGGCCCGGTTGATCAGGCTGGTGTCGGGGCCGCTCTGGCCGGTGCCGATGGTGATGTACACCTTCAGGCCGGGGTTGTTGGCCTTCACGGTCTTCAGCGCGTCCACGGTCCGCTGCTGCACGGTGCCGTTGCTGTAGGCGTCGGCCTCCAGGTCGATGTCGATGGCCTTGAGACCGCCGTAGGCGTTGATGACCTTCTGGTACGCCGCCGCCAGCTCACCCGCGCTGGAGCAGGAGCTCTCCAGCTTGTTGCCGCTGTAGCCGCCGAAGGACGGGATGACGTCACCGCCGTTGGCACGCACGGTGTTGACCGTCTGCTGGTCGACACCGCCGGTCAGCGCCCGGCTGCCGTCCCACTGGGGGTTGCAGTAGCCGTTGCTGAGGACGAAGGCCAGCGTGTAGTACTTCACCCCGGTCGCGTTGGTGATCGTGGTGGGGCTCGGCGGGTCGCCCCAGCCGTTGTACAGGTAGGGCGCCACGGCCATCGGCGAGGACGGGGTGGTACCGCCGTCGGCCGCCGGGGCGGTCCACTTCTGGTTGGCGCCGCCCGAGCAGGTCCAGATCTGGGCGCGGGTGCCGTTGGCCGAGGAGTTGCCGGTGGCGTCCAGGCACTTGTTGGCCTGCGGGTTGACGATGTCGTGGGCGGAGGTGACCGTCCACTTCTGGTTGGCGCCGCCGGTACAGGTCCACAGCTGGGCCTTGGCGCCGTCGGCGG
The DNA here is from genome assembly GCF_040303265.1 of Streptomyces sp. NPDC096040. NCBI lineage: Bacteria > Bacillati > Actinomycetota > Actinomycetes > Kitasatosporales > Streptomycetaceae > Streptomyces > Streptomyces sp. NPDC096040. The sequence continues at coordinate 186,232 of NZ_JBEOTA010000009.1, read as the reverse complement.
TCGAGTTGCCGGTCACGTCGAGACACTTGCCGAGGGCGCGTATGGTGCCGTCGCTGCCGACGGTCCACTGCTGGGCGGCGGTGCCGTTGCAGTCGTAGAGCTGGACGGCCGTACCGTCGGCGGAGCTCGCGCCGGCGACATCGAGGCACTTGCCGGCGAGGCCGGTGATGGTGCCGGTGGCGGCCTGCGCGGGGGACGCGGCGAACAGGCCTGCGGAGAGGGTCAGGGCGGCTAGGGCGGCAGCCGTGGGGAGAGGTCTGGCCATTGCGGGGGATTGGCCTTTCACGCGGGGGGTGCAGCACGGTTTGTGCCCAACACCCGTGTTGTTCACCGGGTGTTGAGCCCATCCGTGAGGCTTTGTTTAAGGCGTGAAGCTAAAGGTCCGGACCAGTGCCGTCAAGTGCGGGAGCGCTCCCTTTGCGGAATCACAGGAAAACCTGACGATGATGTGAACGGCGCCGTCACGGCGTCGGCGCCGCCGCGAACTGGGTGCGGTGCAGTTCGGCGTACCGCCCGTCGGCCACCAGGAGTTCCTCGTGGGTGCCGCGCTCCACGATCTGCCCGGCCTCGACCACCAGGATCTGGTCGGCGGCCCGGATGGTGGACAGCCGGTGGGCGATGACCACGGCCGTCCGCCCCTCCAGCGCCTCGGTGAGGGCCTCCTGGACGGCCGCCTCCGAGGTGTTGTCCAGATGGGCGGTGGCCTCGTCGAGGATGACCACGCGCTGACGGGCCAGCAGTAGCCGGGCGATGGTCATGCGCTGGCGCTCACCACCGGAGAGCCGGTAGCCGCGCTCGCCGACCACCGTGTCCAGGGCGTCGGGCAGGGACCGTACGACCTCGTCGAGGCGGGCGCGGCCGAGGGCGTCCCACAACTCCTCGTCGGTGGCGGCCGGCCGGGCGAGCAGCAGGTTGGCGCGGACGGTGTCGTGGAAGAGGTGGCCGTCCTGGGTGACCATGCCGAGGGTGGCGCGCAGGGAGCGGGCGGTCAGGTCGCGGACGTCGACGCCGCCGATGCGCACGGCGCCGCCGTCGACGTCGTACAGGCGCGGCAGCAGCTGGGCGATGGTGGACTTGCCGGCGCCGGAGGAGCCGACCAGGGCGACGGTCTGGCCGGGTTCGGCGCGGAAGGAGATGCCGTGCAGGACCTCGGCGCCGCCGCGGCTGTCCAGGGTCGCGACCTCTTCGAGTGACGCGAGGGAGACCTGGTCGGCGGCCGGGTAGGCGAAGCGGACGTCCTCGAACTCGACGGCCACCGGGCCCTCGGGCAGCTCGCGGGCGTCCGGTTTCTCCTCGATCAGGGGTTTCAGGTCGAGGACCTCGAAGACCCGCTCGAAGCTGACCAGCGCGCTCATCACCTCGACACGGGCCCCGGCGAGGGAGGTGAGCGGGGCGTACAGCCGGGTCAGCAGCAGGGCGAGGGAGACGACGGCGCCGGGCTCCAGGGTGCCGCGCAGCGCGAACCAGCCGCCGAGGCCGTAGACCAGGGCGAGGGCCAGCGAGGAGACCAGGGTGAGGGCGGTCATGAACACCGACTGTGCGGTGGCGGTGCGCACCCCGATGTCCCGGACCCGGGCGGCACGTGCCGTGAACTCCGCGGACTCCTCCTCGGGGCGGCCGAAAAGCTTGATCAGGGTGGCACCGGGTGCCGAGAAGCGCTCGGTCATGCGGGTGCCCATGGCCGCGTTGAGCGCGGCGGCCTCGCGCTGCATCCGGGCCATCCGGCCGCCCATCCGGCGGGCGGGCACCACGAACACCGGCAGCAGCACCAGCGCGAGCAGGGTGATCTGCCAGGACAGGGTGAGCATGACCGCGAGCGTGAGCAGCAGCGTGACCAGGTTGCTGACCACGCCGGAGAGGGTGTTGGCGAAGGCACGCTGGGCGCCGATCACGTCGTTGTTGAGACGACTGACCAGCGCTCCCGTACGAGTACGTGTGAAGAACGCGACGGGCATGCGCTGCACATGATCGAACACAGCCGTTCGCAGATCGAGGATGAGTCCCTCCCCGAGCGTCGCCGAGAGCCGCCGCCCGAACACCCCGAGCGCCGCCTCCGCGACCGCGACACTCGCGATCAGCAGCGACAGCCTTACGATCGTGCCGGTGTCGTGCCCCGACACGATCGCGTCGACGACATGGCCGGCCAGCACGGGGGTCGCGACGGCGAGCAGGGCCGTCACCACCCCGAGCAGGACGAAACGGACTATGCCGCCCCGGTGCGGGCGGGCGAAAACGGCGATACGGCGCAGCGTGGCCCGGTCGAACGGGCGCCGCTCCTGCTGGGCGGTCATCACGCTGTGCAGCTGCGTCCAGGCGGTGGTCTCCATACTCATGGGAGAGAACGTAGGACCTCAAGCTTCGTTGAGGTCAATGTCCGCCCGCCGACCCCCCGTACGAAGGATCCGATGAGCCTCCCGAAGGCCCCGCCCGGCTCCGCGAAAGCCCAGATGAGCCTCCCCCCTCACCCGCTTTCCGTCCGTCATCCGGTGTCTCCTCCTCCGCCACCCGCAGTTGGCGCGGCGCGGAAAACCTCTCCCGGTGTGACAGCGGAAAGATTCCCCGGCTTCCGTGAGGGCCGTCTCCCCCGACTGGCCCGCCGTGTCCCCTGGCGGCCCGTCCTCACTCTGATTCCGCTCCTGCTGGTCGCGGTCATCGCGGTGCAGCACTGGTCGGTCCTCGTCGAGGGTTTCGGCCACCTCCGTGACGCCTCCTGGCCCTGGCTGCTGGCGGCGGGCGCCGCCACCTGTCTGACCTGGGTGGCCGCGGCCTTCACCCGGCAGGGCGCCGTGGTCCAGCAGCTGCCCCGCTGGCGGCTGCTGGCGACCCAGCTCGCGGCCGGATCCGCCAACCACCTGCTGCCCACGGGTCTGGGCTCGGGCGCGGTCAACCTGCGGTTCATGACCGTGTGCGGGGTGCCGCTCGCCACCTCCTCGGCCGCGCTCGCCCTGTACCTGCTCGCCGAGTCGGTGGCCCGGGTGGGCCTGATGGCCGTGCTCTTCGTGGCCTTCCCGGACGCCCTGCATCTCGGCAGCCTGCTCCCCGACGGGACGGTCGGACCGGTCCTGGCCATCGCCGGCGCGCTGGTGGCCGTGGCGCTGGCCGCGCTGTTCCTCGTACGACGGGTGCGCGAGCCCCTGTTCCGCTTCGTGCGCTCGGCCCTGAGCGAGGCCCGCTCGGTGCACACGCGTCCGTCCCGGGCGCTGGCGCTGTGGGGCGGCTCGCTCGCCTTCCCCGCACTCCAGGCGGCCGGTCTGGTGGCGGTGGGGCAGGCACTTGGCCTTCCGGTGCCGCCCGCGCACATGGCGCTGGCATACCTGGCGGCCACGGTCGCGGTAGCCCTGATCCCCACTCCGGGCGGTCTGGGTTCCGTGGAGGCGGCGCTGATCGTGGCGCTGGTGGCCGCGGGCGGCCCGGTGGCGGTCGCCACGGCCGTCGTCCTCGCGTACCGGATCATCACCGTGTGGGTGCCGTTGCTGCCGGGAGCGCTGACACTGGGAGCGCTGGTGCGACTGAAGGTCATCTGACCCCGGATGACCTTCCGACGGAAGGAAACGCATGCCGGTCCGCCTGGAACGCAAGGGTCCTGTCACGACGGTCGTCCTCTCCCGGCCCGAGGTGCGCAACGCGGTGGACGGGCCGACGGCGGCGGAACTGGTCGCCGCCTTCCTGGAGTTCGAGGCGGACGACGCGGCCCGGGTGGCAGTGCTGTGGGGTGAGGGCGGCACGTTCTGCGCGGGTGCGGACCTGAAGGCGATGGGCGGCGAGCGCGGCAACCGGGTGGCGGAGGACGGCGACGGCCCGATGGGCCCGACCCGGCTGCGGCTGTCCAAGCCGGTGATCGCGGCGGTCGCCGGGCACGCCGTGGCGGGGGGCCTGGAACTGGCCCTGTGGTGCGATCTGCGGGTCGCCGAGGAGGACGCGGTGTTCGGCGTCTTCTGCCGCCGCTGGGGCGTACCGCTGATCGACGGTGGCACGGTACGGCTTCCCCGGCTGATCGGCACCGCCCGGGCCATGGACCTGATCCTGACCGGCCGCCCGGTCCCGGCCCCGGAGGCCTACGGGATGGGCCTGGCCAACCGCCTGGTCCCGCCGGGCCGCTCCCGCGAGGCGGCGGAGGAACTGGCCGCGTCCATCGCCGCGTTCCCGCAGGCGTGTCTCCGCAGCGACCGGGCGTCGGTGCTGGACCAGGAGGGGCTGGACGAACCGGCGGCGATGCTCGGTGAGGTCCGCCATGGCATGGCCGTGTTGGCGGAAGGTCTGCAAGGGGCGGCGCGCTTCGCGGCGGGAGCGGGCCGGCACGGGTCCTTCACGGGCGACTGACCCGCCACTCCAGCACCGCGCTGCAGGCCGGGCCCCCTCCCGGACCGCAGACCGGGCGTCCTGGCCCGGATGCAGCAGACCGCCGACGGCGAAGACACCCGGGCGGTCGGTGTACGGCCCGTCGGCGAGGGTGATCCGGGCCCCGGCGGGCGAGTTCGTTCTCGGCGACGAAGTCCCCGGTGACGACGACCGTGTCGCAGGACCCCACCAGCACGGCGCCGACCGGTTCGACCGGAATGCCGGACTCGGCGGCGTACGCGGCGAGAAGTCGGGAGCCCGCACGGACCAGGCGGCCCTCCAGGGTGCCGGGGTGAGTCGAAACCGGTGTGCAGGATGGCGGTGTCGGCCTTCGAGGTGCCCTGACCGGCGTCGTCCTGGGCCTCCACCAGGGCGACCTTGAGGTGCGGGTGACGGGCCGGTTCGCGGGCGATCGCGCTGCCGACGACTCCGGCGCCGAGGACCGTCACGTCGTACGGGACGGAGGGCAGCGGGCCTTCGGCGGTGACCGTCACCCGGACGCTCCGGCTCCGGCTCCGGCGCATCCGAGCAACGCGGCGACGGCCGCCCGGAAGGCGCCCAGGCGGTCGGCGGCTTCGCCCGGCGAGATGCGCGGCTCGTAGACGGCGGACGGTCTGCCGTCCGGCAGGAAGTCGGTGGGGTCGGTGCCGAGGTAGGCCAGGGCGCCCACTCCGAGGGCGGTGGCGTCGGGCAGCGTGGACACCTCGACCGGGCGTTGCAGCAGGTCGGCCTGGGTCTGCATGAGCAGGGCCGAGCGGGTGAGTCCGCCGTCGACGCGCAGCGCGGTCAGCGGTGCGCCCAGGTCGGTCTCGGTGGCTTCGGCGAGCTCCACCACCTGAGCGGCGAGGCCCTCGCACAGGGCGCGCACCAGATGCCCGGGGCCGGTATCGAGGCCGAGCCCGGTGAGCGAGCCGCGCAGGTCACCGCGCCACCAGGGAGCGGCGAGCCCGGCCAGCGCGGGGACGAAGGTGACCCCGCCGGCGTCGGGGACGGTGCCGCCGACCCGGTCGAGGTCGGCGGCACCGGAGATCACACCGAGGTCGGTGAGCCACCGTACTGCGGAGGCGGCCGTGTACACCTGGCCCTCCAGGCAGTAACCGGTCTCTCCGGCGAGGCGCCAGGCGACACAGCTGACCAGGCCGGAGGTGCTGTGCCGAGGGGTGTCGCCGGTGTGCGCGAGCAGGAACGCCCCGGTGCCGTAGGTGCACTTGGCCCCACCGGGACCGGTGATCCGCTGGGCGAGGAGGGCGGCCTGCTGGTCCACGGCGAGTCCGGCGAGCGGGATCTCACGCCCGAACTCCTTTGTGGTACCGATGAGTTGGCAGTTGTCGACGATCTCGGGGAGGCGTTCGGCGGACAGCCCGTAGAGGCCGAGGGCGCGGGGCGACCACCGCACCCGGTCCAGATCGAGGAGTTGGGTGCGGCCGGCGGTGGCGGCGTCGGTGACATAGGCGCCGGTGAGCCGGTGGACCAGCCAGGCGTCGGTGGTGGTGACGACTCCCTCGGTGGTGAGGTGGCGGCGGATCCAGGCCATCTTGGGCGCGGCGAAGTAGGGGTCGAGGGGCAGTCCGGTGAGTACTCTCAACTCGTCGGCGTGTTCGGTGAGTTCGGCGCAGACGGTCTCGGCCCGGCGGTCCTGCCAGACGATCGCGGTGGTGAGCGGGCGCCCGGTGACGGGGTCCCAGGCCAGGACGGTCCCGCCCTGGTTGGCCAGGCCCAGCGCGGTGACCGGTTCGCCGGCTTCGGCGAGCGCTCGGCGGCCGGCGACGAGCACCGAGTCGTAGAGCTCCTCGGGGTCCGCCTCCACCAGGCCGCCGGGCAGGTGCCGGGGCCGTATGGCGACGAAGCCGGTGCCGATGACGCCCCGTTCGGGGCAGATCACCAGGGCCTTGGTGCCGGACGTGCCCTGGTCGACGGCGAGCACCGGACCTGTCATCGAGCCTCCCTGGCGATCACTGCGCGACAGCCTGCCGCCGTGCGGCGGGCCGCGTCAACCGAGCGCGGTGTGGCGGAACTCCAAGCCGACGGATCCAGCCCGGTCTCGGCGGACGGGCTCGGCGGTGCGAACCTCTGTGCGGATACGGCCCTGCGAATACGGCAGGATGAGCGGTTGCACAACCGAATGGGAGGTAACCGGTGAACCGAGCGCTCACCGTCGATGACCTGGTCCTGGCCGGCATCGCCCTGGCGGCGGGGCTGTTGCTGGCCTTTCTGTCACGCGGCATGCTGCGCTGGCTGGCCAAGCATGCGAAGCGGACCCGTTGGAGCGGTGACGACGTCATCGTGGACGCGCTGCGCACGGTGGTCCCGTGGGCGGCGCTCTCGGGCGGCGCGGCGGCCGCCGCGGCGGTGCTGCCGCTGACCAGGACGGTCCAGCACCACACCAACCAGTGTCTCCAGGTGCTGCTCATCTTCGCGGTGACGGTCTCGGCGGCGCGGGTGATCGCCGGCCTGGTGCAGTCGGTCACCCAGTCCCGCTCCGGGGTCGCCGGTTCGGCCACGATCTTCGTGAACATCACCCGGGTGCTGGTCCTGGCGATCGGCTTCCTGGTGGTGCTCCAGACGCTGGGCATCTCCATAGCGCCCCTGCTCACCGCCCTGGGAGTCGGCGGTCTCGCGGTCGCGCTCGCACTCCAGGACACCCTGGCCAACCTCTTCGCGGGCATCCACATCCTCGCCTCCAAGACCGTCCAGCCGGGTGACTACATCCAGCTGAGCAGCGGGGAGGAGGGCTATGTCGTGGACATCAACTGGCGGCAGACGACCGTCCGTCAGCTCTCCAACAACCTGGTGGTCATCCCCAACGGCCAGCTGGCGAAGTCGAACATGACCAACTACACCCGCCCCGAGCAGCAGTTGACGATCCTGGTGCAGGTGGGCGTGAGCTACGACAGCGACCTGGACCACGTCGAGCGGGTCACGCACGAGGTCATCGCCGAGATCATGACCGAGATCACCGGCGCGGTTCCGGAGCACGAGCCCGCCATCCGCTTCCACACCTTCGGCGACTCGCGGATCGGCTTCACGGTGATCCTGGGCGTCGGCGAGTTCAGCGACCAGTTCCGGATCAAGCACGAGTTCATCAAGCGCCTGCACCGCCGCTACCGCGAGGAGGGCATCCGCATCCCGGCCCCGACCCGCACGGTGGCGCTCCAGCAGGGGGCCGTGGTGATTCCGCAGCAGCGCACCGGGGAGGAGGCACTGACCGAGTAGTCCGGTCCTTCCAAGGCCCGCCATGGACCCGTGGACGAACCCGTGGACGAGCCCGTGGGCGAGCAAGGCAGAGCGCGGCGGGCGGCGATCGATCGGCTCGTCGGCCCGCTGAAGACCAATGTGCCCGAGGCCGGCGACTTCGGCTTCGAGGCGATCCGACGGATGGGCAACGCGGTCCCGATGCCGGTGCACACGACGGCGACACCGAACTCCAGCTGCCGGCTGGAGCCCTTCGGGCAGGACTACTGGCTGCGCCCCGGGGAGGCCGTGTACGTCACCTCGTACGGGACCTGGAACGATCATCCGTTCGAGACGAGCCACGAGAAGGACCGTCTCACCGTGTGGGCGACGTCCTGGTTCGCGACCGTCTCGGACACCGACGGAAACGAGTTCCCCCCGGGCCTCAGGGACCCCGGTTGGGCGCCGCTGGTCACAGGGTGGCCGAGTGGTCGTGGTGGTGGCCGCCGCGCGGGCTGTGCAGGCGGCCGGCGGAGAAGGGGCGCGCGAGGGCCGGGGGCCCGCGGCCGGTGCGGTCGCCGGACCGAGCAGGGCGGCCGCCGGGGCCGACACTCCGGTGCGATACCTCATGGTCCGCTTTCGCTCGGGCGGCCAGGGGTCTGTCCGGCCGCCCGAGCGAGGTTAGCTCGCTTGTCATGGCCACCCTTTTGACCGATCCGGTTGCCTGTCGTATGACAATCGGATCTCTCGAGTCGCGGACCCCTGTCGAGCCCGGGTCGTTCACGAGATATCTTGATGTCGAGCAATGTTGCAGACGTGGAGCGGAGCACCCGGTGACTGACTCGACCATCATCTACACCTACACAGACGAGGCCCCGGCCCTGGCGACGCACTCGTTCCTGCCGGTGATCCAGGCGTATGCCTCGCAGGCCGGTGTCGCCGTGGACATCCGCGACATCTCGCTGGCCGGGCGTATCATCGCCCATTTCCCGGAGTACCTGAACGAGGACCAGCGCATCCCGGACGCGCTGGCCGAGCTGGGCGACCTTGCCAAGACGCCCGAGGCCAACATCGTCAAGCTGCCGAACATCTCGGCGTCGATCCCGCAGCTGAAGGCCGCCGTCGCCGAGCTCCAGGGCAAGGGCTACGCGCTGCCGGCCTACCCGGACGACCCGAAGACCGACGAGGAGCGCGAGATCCGCGCCCGCTACGACAAGGTCAAGGGTTCCGCCGTGAACCCGGTCCTGCGTGAGGGCAACTCGGACCGCCGCGCCCCCGCCTCGGTGAAGAACTACGCCAAGACCCACCCGCACCGCATGGGCGCCTGGAGCTCCGACTCCAAGACCAATGTGACCACCATGGGCGAGAACGACTTCCGCTCCACCGAGAAGTCCGTGGTGATCTCCGAGGCCGGCTCCCTGAAGATCGAGCATGTCGCCGAGGACGGCACCACCACCGTCCTCAAGGACTCCGTGCCGGTCCTGGCGGACGAGGTCGTCGACGCCTCCGTGCTGCACGTCGCGCAGCTCAACGACTTCCTGGCCGCGCAGATCGCCCGTGCCAAGGAGGAGGGCGTGCTCTTCTCCGTGCACCTGAAGGCCACGATGATGAAGGTCTCCGACCCGATCATCTTCGGTCACGTGGTGCGTGTCTTCTTCCCGAAGACGTTCGCGAAGTACGGCCAGACCCTCAAGGCGGCCGGTCTCAGCCCGAACGACGGTCTGGGCGGCATCCTCAAGGGCCTGGAGAACCTGCCCGAGGGCGCCGAGATCAAGGCCTCCTTCGACGCCGAGATCGCCGATGGCCCGGCCCTGGCGATGGTCGACTCCGACAAGGGCATCACCAACCTGCACGTGCCGTCGGACGTCATCATCGACGCCTCGATGCCGGCCATGATCCGCACCTCGGGACACATGTGGGGCCCGGACGGCCAGGAGGCCGACACCCTCGCGGTCATCCCGGACTCCTCCTACGCCGGTGTCTACCAGGCCGTGATCGAGGACTGCCGGGCCAACGGCGCCTACGACCCGTCCACCATGGGCTCGGTCCCGAACGTGGGCCTGATGGCGCAGAAGGCCGAGGAGTACGGCTCCCACGACAAGACGTTCGAGATCGCCACCGCCGGCACGGTCCGCCTGGTCGACGCGGTCGGCAACGTCGTGATCGAGCAGCCGGTCGCCGCCGGTGACATCTTCCGCGCCTGCCAGACCAAGGACGCGCCGATCAGGGACTGGGTGAAGCTGGCCGTCACCCGCGCCCGCGCGACCGGCGACCCGGCCGTCTTCTGGCTGGACGAGGGCCGCGCCCACGACGCGCAGCTGATCGCCAAGGTCAGGCAGTACCTGCCGGAGCACGACACCGAGGGCCTGGACATCAGGATCCTGGCGCCGGTCGACGCCACGAAGCTGTCCGTCGAGCGCATCCGCCGCGGCGAGGACACCATCTCGGTCACCGGCAACGTGCTCCGTGACTACCTGACCGACCTCTTCCCCATCCTGGAGCTGGGCACCAGCGCCAAGATGCTGTCGGTCGTCCCGCTGATGGCGGGCGGCGGCCTGTTCGAGACGGGCGCCGGCGGTTCCGCGCCGAAGCACGTCCAGCAGCTGGTCAAGGAGAACTACCTGCGCTGGGACTCGCTCGGCGAGTTCTTCGCCCTGGTGCCGTCCTTCGAGCAGTACGCCGACTTCACCGGCAACGCCCGCGCCAAGGTGCTGGCCGACACCCTGGACCGGGCCACGGCGACCTTCCTCAACGAGGACAAGTCCCCGACCCGTCGCGTCGGCGGCATCGACAACCGCGGCAGCCACTTCTACCTGTCCCTGTACTGGGCGCAGGAGCTGGCCCGGCAGACCGACGACGCGGAGCTGGCCAAGGCGTTCGCGCCGCTCGCCGAGACGCTGACCGCCAACGAGCAGAAGATCGTCGACGAGCTGCTCGCCGTCCAGGGCTCCCCGGCCGACATCGGCGGCTACTACCAGCCCGAGAAGGCCAAGGCGGACGCGGTCATGCGCCCGTCGGCCACCTGGAACGCGGCGCTCGCGTCCCTCTGAGCCGAAGCTCCGGCCCTGAGCACCCGCTGAGGGTTGCTGGTTGAAGTCTCCGCCCCGGCAGGCATCCCGCCCGCCGGGGCGGAGCCATGTCCGGCAGTGTGGCGTCCAGGAGCCGGGCGGAACGGCAACGCGGCGGGCGTCGGTGCGCGACGCCCGGGGCGGCCCCGCTGGTGCCGGACCGAGGGCTCACCACTCGCGGGTCTCGATCAGCTCCTCGGGATGCGCGTCCTCGAAGCCGTAGGCCTGGGCGATGACCCAGAAGTCGCCGCCTGTCTCCTCGCGAGCCACGGTCTCGATCTCGCTGCCGGCCGCCTCGAACTCCGCTTCCAGGGCGTTGAACTCCTCCGTGGCCGCGTGGGTCCGGTCGGGGATCGCTGACCGACATACCGTTGCCCCCACCTTCGTCGGTCCTCGGTGTGGCACCTTGATCCTGCACCCTGCCACTGACAACCCCGGGAGCCGCCCGTGTCCCAGCCGTCGTACGAACTCCTGCCCGGCGCCGGTGAGTCGCCCGTGATCCTGCATGTGCCGCACTCCGCGCGGGCGGTCCCGGCCGGCGTGCGCACGGACATCGCGCTCGACGATGTCGCGCTGGAGCGGGAGTTGGACCACATCACGGACGCGCATACGGCGGACATCGCGGCAGCCGCCGCGGGGTTGGCCGGGGTGACCCCCTGGCGGTTCGTCAACCGGCTGTCGCGGCTGGTGGTGGATCCGGAGCGGTTTCCGGACGAGCGGGAGGAGATGCTCGCCGTCGGGATGGGGGCCGTGTACACGCGGACCACGCATCGGGCTGTGCTGCGGGACGAGCCGTTCGATCCCGGGCCGTTGATCGAGCGGTACTTCCGGCCGTACGCCCGGGCGATGACGGAGGCCGTCGCCGGGCGGCTGGCCGCGACCGGGCGGGCCGTGGTGATCGATGTGCACTCCTATCCGAGCCGGGCCCTGCCCTATGAGCTGCACGGGGCGGGTCCGCGGCCGCCGGTGTGTCTGGGCACGGACGGCTTCCACACCCCGGCCGAGCTGACGGAGGCGGCGCGCGAGGCCTTCGCGGGGTGCGGGGAGACGGGGCTGGACAGCCCGTTCGGCGGGGCCTATGTGCCGCTGGAGTTCTACGGGTCGGACGCGCGGGTCGGCGCTCTGATGATCGAGATCCGGCGGGACCTCTACATGACGGAGCCGGGCGGTCCGGCGGGGCCGGGAGCGGACCGGCTCGCCGCCGCCCTCGCCGCGCTCGTGGACTCCGTCGGCCGCTGACCCTCCGGCTGGAGCATTCCCGCAGGACACGTGGTGAGGACCGTACGACCGTGGAGGCATGACCACGGAGATGACCGGGCCCACGACCACGGAGCCGGCCGAGCTCACGACGACGGAGTTGGCGCCGCCCACCACGACGGAGCGGCTCCCGCCCGTCTGCCCGGTGGCGCCGCCGGTACGGGACTGGCCGGCGCTCGATCTGGAGGGGACGGAGTTCGACCCGGTCCTCGCCGCCCTGATGCGGGAAGGCCCGGTGACGCGGATCCGGTTGCCGTTCGGCGAGGGCTGGGCGTGGCTCGCCACCCGGTACGAGGACGTCAGGACCGTCACCAACGACCCGCGGTTCAGCCGTACCGAGGTCACCCGGCGCCAGGTGACCCGGCTCGCCCCGCATTTCCAGCCCCGTCCGGGCTCGCTGGCCTGGGCCGACCAGCCCGACCACAACCGGCTGCGCAAGCCGATCGCCGGTGCCTTCACGGTCGGCGCGATGAAGCGGCTGCGGCCCCGGGCACAGGAGATCCTCGACGAACTGGTCGACGGCGTCGTACGGGACGGGCCGCCCGCCGATCTGATCGGGCGGGTCCTTGAGCCGTTCCCGATCGCCGTGGTCAGCGAGGTGATGGGGGTGCCGGACGCGGACCGGGAGCGGGTGCACGCCTGGACCCGGCAGATCATCTCCACCTCCGGCGGCGCCGAGGCCGCCGACCGGGCCAAGCAGGGGCTGTACGGCTGGATCACCGAGACGGTACGCGCGCGGGCCGGCAGCCCGGGCGACGATGTCTACGCGCTGCTCGGGGGCGCGGTGGCCCGGGGCGAGATCGCCGAGGAGGAGGCCGTCGGGCTGGCCGGTCCGCTGCAGATCGGCGGCGAGGCGGTCACCCACAACTGCGGGCAGATGCTGTACCTGATGCTCACCCGGCCGGAGCTGCTGGCGCGGCTGCGGGATCCGGCGGTGGGGCGCGGGCCGGTCCTTGACGAGCTGCTGCGCTGGATCCCGCACCGCAGCACGGTCGGGCTCGCCCGGATCGCCCTGGAGGACGTCGAGCTGGGCGACGGCACCCGGATCGCGGCCGGCGATCCGGTGTACGTCTCCTATCTCGCCGCCAACCGCGACCCGGCCGTCTTCCCCGGCCCGGACCGTATCGTCCCCGACCGCGAGCCCAACCCGCATCTCGCCTTCGGCAACGGCCCGCACTACTGCACCGGCGCGGTCCTCGCCCGGCTGCAGACCGAGCTGCTGGTCGGCACCCTCCTCGACCGGCTGCCGGGGCTGCGGCTCGCGCTACCGCCCGAGGACGTGGAGTGGCGCCGCAGGACGATGATCCGGGGGCCGCGGACCCTGCCCGTCGCCTGGTGGGACGGAGCCGGACTCAGGCCCGAAGCCACTCCGTGACGATCACGTCCCCGTCGGTCCGCAGCCGGAGCGCGAACGGTCCGGCGGGCGGGGTGTCACTGGCGAAGCGGCCCATGCCGTCGGCCGTGAGCGAGCGCGCCGCAGCCGTGCCGCCGAGCACCTCGATACGCGCCGACTGCGGGGGCAGCACCTGGCCGAGCAGCCCGTCGCCGGTGACCTCGACGTCCACGGTGAGTTCGCCCGCCTGGAAGGTCAGCATCCGGGGCGGGTCCTCCGCTCCCCTGACGGGGATGGCGTCGACCAGGGAGTCGAAGGTCAGCTCGGCGACCCGGGCGTCCAGGTCGTGCAACGCATAGGCTTCCACGGCCAGTTGGAGCAGCCCGGCCGGGAGCGGGTCGAGGACGGCGGCCGCCTGGCGCAGTTCCTCCTCCAGGAGGTCCGCGTCGAACTCGGTGCCACCCAGGTCCTCCTCCACCGGGAACCCGTCGTCGCTCATACCGCTCCCCTCGCGTCGAGCCGGGCCCGCAACCGGCGCAGACAGCGCTGGCGCAGCGGGCCGATGCTGCCCACCGCGATGCCCAGCGCCACGGACACCTCGACATAGCTGGGCGGCGGCGAGGCCATCAGGACGCGCAGCAACTGCCTGCACCGGGCGCCGAGTTCCTCGAACTCCTGCCACAGCAGACGGATCCGCTCGGCCTGGTCCGCCTGGTCCTCCGCGTCGATCAGGGACTGTTCGGGCGTGCGGTCATCGCTGACCCGGTCCAGGACCTGTGGGTCGTCGGTCGGCAGCAGCCGGGTCAGCCCACGGATCACCTTCAGGCACTCGTTGCGTGCCGTACTGGCCAGCCAGGAGCCCGCCTTGTCGGGCTCCCGGATGCGGCCCAGGTGCTGGGCGAAGCGGAACCACACGGTCTGGTACACCTCGTGCCCGTCGGCGTCGGAGAGCCGATGCGCGCGCACCACGGACCACACCAGCGGGCTCAGCCCTTCCACGAGCGCCTTCCAGGCCGCCGCGTCGCCGTCGACGGCGGACTGGACCAGCGCGCCGACCTCTGCTCGGTCCACGGTCCCACCCCTCGTGTACGGCAAGTCATCGTACGCCGTGGACGGGAGTGTTCCGGAACTCAGACCGCGGGAGCCGGCCGTACGACCGGGACCGGCTGCCAGCTCGCCGGGCGGAGCGCCGCTACATGGGCCCCGCGCACCTCGGCGTAGTCCGTGATGCTCTCCAGGAGCCGGGTGCGCGCGGCGCGCGCGTCGGACTCCTTGTGCGCCGTCATCCGGGCGGCGACGAGGCCGGCGGCGATGGGGGTGGCGAACGACGTTCCGCTCCACTGTGCGAACCCTTCGAACATCACTTGGTCCGGTTTGCCGGGGCCGGTGGTCCCGGTGTCGGTCAACACGCCGGTGTGGCGCGGGTACTGGCAGGTGCAGGCGTAGGTGAAGCCGAAACGGCAGGCCTCGTAGGTGGTGTGCTGGTACACGTACGGCACCGGCGCGTCGAAGCCGGCCAGGGAGCTGGTGAGTTGCTCGCCCGGGGCGTAGACCTTGACCCAGCCGCCGTGGTTGGTGAAGCAGGCGCCGTACTCGCCGTCGCTGCGCAGCGCGCCGACCGAGAGGACGGCGTTCTCGTAGCCGGGCAGGTCGGCGTAGGCGGCGGGCCAGAACGGGGTGGCGCTGCCGTTGTTGCCGGCGGCGGCGACGAGCAGGGTGCCGGGCTGGTCGCGCAGGGCCTGCATGAAGCTCTCGACGCCGAGCAGTCCGTCGGTGCTGCCGTTCGGGGTGCCGGCGGAGAGGCTGATGACATCCGGCCAGCCGTGCCGGTCGACTGCCTCGAAGAGCTTGGCGCCGAACTCGGACTCCAGGACGGCGCCCGCGTCGTTGAGGGTGTTGGTGACGGTGATGTCGGTGTTGGGGGCGAGGGCGGCGACGAGTCCGGCGATGAACGTGCCGTGGCCGACGTACTGCTGGAGGATTCCGTCGGCGTCGGTCTCAACCAGTTGCGGATCTCCCTGGACACGGTCGAGGAGCGGGTAGGTGCGGTAGTCGTGCACCAGACCGGTGTCGACCACGAGGACGCCGACGGCCGTGTCGGGGTCGTAAGTGCCCTCCACCGGCTGCGGGTTGGGTGTCTGGGTGAGCAGCGCGGGCAGCGGCTCACAGGGGTTGCAGGCGTTGACCGTGGTGGACACGACGTGGTTACGGCTGACCAGGCGGCGGCCGGTGCGGCCCTCCGCCTCCCGCAGGGCGCGCAGCGCGTGGCTGACGGCGCGGTCGCCGGTGCGGTCGCCGTGGTTCGGGTCGCCGACCTGGATGCGGGTGATCCCGGTGCGGTTGGTCTCCGGGCCCGCCCGGCGCACGTGGTCGGCGACCAGGCCGGTGGTCGCGGTGAAGTGGGCGCGCACGGTGTCCTCGACAGCCCGTGCCTCTTCGCCGTCGCGGGCGAGGACGACCCCCTTCTCGTAGAAGAACTCGGCGGAGTCGTCCGGCCCCATCGCCAGTGGAACGTCCGGCATGGAGCGCTGGATCTGGTCGAACTGCTCGTGGAATCGTCGAGGTGCCATGGCCTGTCGTCCTCCCCCGTAAACGGCGTTCTTCAGTCAGAGTCTCGCGCCCGCCGTCTGATACAGCGCCAAACCAGTGGGGCATGTATGCCCAGGCCACTACCATCCGAGGGGTGACTGCGCGAAGCGAATCGGTAACGGAACTGCTGCCGATGGTGTTCGCCGCCCCCGGCGAGGCCCTGGCGCGGGCGGAGCGGGTCCTCCAGTCCGATCCCTCGCCGCTGGACGCGTCCGTCGCCCACCAGGTCATCGGCATCTGGCAGCGGGACTTCGGGGACCTCGGCGTCGCCCTGGACCATCTGCGGCGCGCCCGGGACTGCGCGGCACGCGCGGACTCCCCCGAGCGGGAGGCGGACGTCCTCGCCACCTTGGGCGTCGCCCTGGTGCACGCGGGACGCACCCGGCAGGGGCTGGCCGCCTTCGAGCGGGGAGTCGCCCTGGGAAGCGGCCACAACCGGGCGCAGGTGCTGTACCGGCGGGCGTACGTCTGGTGGGTGCTGGGCCGGCACCGGGAAGCCCTGGAGGACGTACGGCGTGCGATACCGGTGCTGCGGCAGGCCGATGACGTCATCTGGACGGCCCGGGCACTGACGCTGCGGGCCACGGTGCATCTGGCCCTTGGCGCGGTGGACCGGGCGGACGCGGACTTCACGGCGGCGGAGCGGCTGTGGGAGACGACGGGCCAGGAGCACGACAAGGCGGACGCGGTGGAGAGCCGGGGCCTGGCCGCGTTCCGGTCGGGCGACATCCCGGCGGCGCTGCGGCTGCTGGCGGAGGCCGAGGAGCGGTACGCCGAGCTGGGCACGCCTACGTTCATGCTGTACATCCGGCGCTGCGAGGTGCTGATGGCGGCCGGTCTCGCCCCCGAGGCGCTGGCCGAGGCCGATGCGGCGATCGCGGCTCTGGACCGGCTGGGCGGGCAGTCCACCCGGAAGGCCGAGTTGCTTCTGGCCGCCGCCCGGGCCGCGCGTTCGGCGGGTGACGCGCAGACCGCCATCGCCCGCGCGGCCGTCGCCGTACGGCTGTTCGCGGGGCAAAGGCGGACCTGGTGGGAGACGCATGCGCGGCTCGTGCTGATCGAGGCGCGGGTGGCGTGCGGGGCCGCGTCGGGGCGGCTGGTGCAGGACACGGCGGCGGTCGCCGAGAAGCTGGCGTCGTTCGGGGCGCCGGCCGCGCCGGAGGCCTCGCTGCTCGCGGGGCGGATCGCGCTGGCGCTGGGCTGGACGGCGGACGCGGAACGGCATCTCGCGGTGGCCGCGCGCAGCAGACACGGCGGACCGCCGCTGGCCCGGATGACCGGCTGGGCGGCCCAGGCGCTGCGCGCCCGGGCGGCCGGTTCACGGCGGGGCGTTCTTGAGGCCTGCCGGCGCGGCCTCGACGTCCTCGACGACCACCGGATGACCCTGGGCGCCTCGGAGTTGCGGGCCCGGGCCACCGCGCAGGGCGCGGAGCTGGCCGCGCTTGCCCAGCAGGCGAGCCTCGCGCACGGCGGCCCGCGCCGGCTGCTGGAGTGGAGCGAACGCTGGCGGGCCACGGTGCTCTCCACTCCCCCGACCCGGCCGCCCGCCGACCCGGCCCTGCTCACCTCGCTCACCGCGTTCCGTGAGATCGCGTCCCGTGCGGAGGACGCCCGCAGGCAGGGCCGCCCGGTGCCCGCCCTGGAGCGCGAACAGCGCCGCCGGGAACGGGAGATCCGCTCCCGCACCCACCACATCCGCGGCGACGCCCCCGGCGAGGGCGACCGCTTCGACCCGGCCCGGCTCCTCGACCGGCTCGGTGACGCCCGACTGGCCGAACTCGCCGTCATGGACGGGCGGGTGCACATCCTGCTGTGCGGACAGGGCCGGGTACGGCGCTTCGAGGGCGGCCTGCTGGCGGAGGCGGTCGCCGAGGCGGAGCACGTCCAGGCCGGGCTGCGGCGGCTCGCGCATCCGGGCGCGGAGGGACGGCTCGCGGTGGTGGAGGCCGCCGGGCGGCGGCTGGAGGAGCTGTTGCTGGGCACGGCGGCTGATCATCTCGGCTCCGGACCGGTGGTGATCGTCCCGCCGGGGGCGCTGCACCGGGTGCCGTGGGCCCTGCTGCCCTCCCTGCGGGAGCGGGTGCTCAGCGTGTCGCCGTCGGCGGTGAGCTGGCTGCGGGCCCGGGAGACCGAGCCGCCGCCGGGCGGCCGCCATGTGCTGGTCCGCGGGCCGGGACTGGCGACCGGGGGCGCGGAGGTGCCCGAGGTGGCGGCCCAGTACGCGACGGCGCGGATCCTTGAGCACGCGGAAGCCCAAGTGCCTCGCGTCCTGGACGAGTTGGACGGGGCGGCGCTGGCACACATCGCGGCCCACGGCACCTTCCGCGCCGACAGTCCGCTCTTCTCCTCGCTGCGCATGGCCGACGGCCCGCTGATCGTCCATGACTTCGAGCGCCTCGCCCGCAGCCCCTACCGGATCATCCTCTCCAGCTGCGACACCGCGCGCCTCGCCTCGGTCGGCGCCGACGAACTACTCGGCCTCGTCACGGCGTTGCTGCCGCTGGGTACGGCCGGAGTGGTGGCGAGCAGCGCGCCCGTCAACGACGCGGCCGTGGTCCCGCTGATGCTGGCCCTACACAAGGGCCTGGGCGCCGGTCTGTCGCTGGCGGAGGCGCTGCGGGACGCCCGGGCCGCCCTGCCGGGCGACGCGGTCCACCAGGCCACAGGGTGGGCGTTCGCGGCCTTCGGGGCGGCCTGAGCGCCCCGCCAGTGGCGCGGGGAACTGCGCGACCAGCCACAACGGCGCCGCACCCAAAAGACAGCCCCGCACTGCACCCCTAGCGGAGCGCTCACGCCGACTTCTCCTCGGGCTGCTCCACCAGCCACGGCAGCGCCGACCGGTCGCTGGCCCCCAGTCGCGTGTACGCGCTGTAGAGGTGGTTGCCCACCGTCCGTACGGAGAGGGTCAGCCGTTCGGCGATCTGGCGGTTGCTGAGGCCTGTCGCGGCCAGCGTGACGATCTGGCGCTGCCGGGCGGTGAGTTCACCGAGGACCAGGCCGGACAGGGCCGGGGTGCGGGCGCCCTGGCAGCGCCGGGCGAGGGCGACGGCGCGGGTGCGGGACATCCGGGCGGCGCGCGGGTCCCGGTGCGCGCGGACGGCCTGGGCGTGGGCCTCCGCCGCGAACAGCAGCAGACCGCGGGCGGCCAGCGCCTCGGCGGCGCTGTCCAGGGCGGGCCCGTCGCCGCGGGCGAGGGCCTCCGCATGTTGGGCAAGGACGCCGTCCAGCCGCCCGGCGGCCCCCACCGGCTCCCCCAGCCGTACTGCGCCGTAGTGCGCGAGACCCCCGTCCCCGCGCACTACGGCAGCTTTCCCCGACTCGGCGGCGGCGCAGGCGAGTTCGGTACGGCAGGAGGCGTCGCCCGGCGTCGCCCGCAGTCCCTCCCTCGCCCACGCCGCCGCCTCTCGCAGCTCCCCCCGAAGCCGCGAGTACCGGGCACGCACGGCCGCGTACCCGGCCGGTACGGGCAGGCCTCCCGCCGCCAGCCACTCCCCCACCGGGGCCGGCACCTCCCGTACGTCCAACTGGTCAACACAGGTGGCGAGTTGCTCTTGCTCGTCCTTCAGGGCGGGCTCGCACTGGCTCGGGGTGCGGGCCAGGCGGCGGGCCCGGAGCCGGCCCGCGCGGGCCCGCAGCGCGGGTGCGTGCAGCGGGTGAGCGAGGCGGACGGCGCCCCGGTCGTCGACATGGATCAGGCCGTCCGTCTCCAGCCGTTCGAGGATCCCGAGGTCGAGGCCGTCGTCGAGGTGCGGCGGCAGGGGCTCGGCGAAGGCGAGGCGTTCCAGGGTGTCGCGCTCACCGGGGTCCGGCCGGTCGAGGAGGGGCGCGATCCGGTCCAGTACGGTCGCGGTGAGCGGCAGCGGGCCGCGCCAGGCCCACTCCCCGGTGTCCGGCACCCGGGTCAGCGCACCCGACTCGCGCAGGGCGCCCAGCAGGTCCCGCAGCAACCGCAGATCGCCCCGGCACACCCGGTGCAGCCGGCGCACGGTGAGCGGTTCCAGTCCGCCGCCGGCGAGCAGGTGGGCCGTCTCGTCGTAAGGCAGCGGCTCCAGGGCGAGGTGGGTGAGGAGTTCCCCGGTCCACAGCCGGGAGACCGCGCCGGGCAGGGGTCCCGGGTCGGCGGCGGCCACCACGAGCCGGGTGCGGCCGTGCACGGCGAGCTGGTGGACAAGGGCCGCCGAGGCCTCGTCGAGGAGATGGGCGTCGTCGACGACCAGGAGCCGTACACCGGAGAGGTGCTGGATCGCGCCGGGCAGCGAGGTGTGGCCGGGGAGCAGGGGCGCGAACGCCGCGAACGGGAGGGTGGAGGTCTCGGGGGTGCCGGTCACGCGGGCGCAGTCGATGCCCCGCACAGCTTCCGTGATCAGCCGGGTTTTGCCGCCGCCGGCCGGTCCGGTGACCACGACACCCTGCCTGCCGATGCCCAGCGACCGCCTGACCAGCTCCAGTTCGTCCTCCCGGCCGGTGAACGGCCAGGGCGGTTCGAGGGTTCGCGCGTCCTGTTCGTAACTCGTCACACGAGTATGAGTCGCGTTACTCAGCTCTGATACAGGGGGACTTGAGTAGCCCCCGACTCAGGCGCCCGGCCCGGGGGAACGGCAGTCTGGGCGCATGACCCGACGCTACTGCTCGCTTCCGCGGCAGTCGGTCCCGGCGTTCGCTCCGGGGCTGGCCGCCGAGCGGCTGAGCGCGCTGGTCGGCGGGCGGCGGATGTGGGTCAACGGCACAGCCCTGCACTACTACTTCTTCGACGCCGACACCGACGCCTCGGTGATCCCGGTCCCGGGGACCGGGGAGACCCGCCGGGTGCCGTGGGCCGGTGCCAAGGAGCAGCGGGACGTGGTGCGCGAGTGCTTCCGGGAGTGGCGGGACCTCGGCATCGGGGTGACGTTCGCCGAGGTCTCCGACCGGTGCGAGGCCGAGCTGCGGATCGGCTTCCAACTGGGCGACGGGGCCTGGTCGGCGGTCGGCCGGGACGCGCTCTCGGTGGGCGCGGGCGAGCGCACCATGAACCTCGGCTGGGATCTGACCGAGCCCGGCGGGCGCTGGACGGCCCTGCACGAGATCGGGCACGCGCTCGGGATGCGGCACGAGCACCAGAGCCCGTTCGCCGGGGTCCACTGGGACGACGAGGCGGTCTACACCGACCTCGCCGGCCCGCCGAACCACTGGAGCCGGGACAAGACGGACTTCAACATCTTGCGGAAGCTGGACCCGGCCGAGGCCAACGGCTCGGTGTGGGACCCGCAGTCCGTGATGCAGTTCCCCCTGGGTCCGGGGCTGATCCTGGAGCCGGAGCAGCACCACAACGGTCTGTACCCGCCGGGCTCGCTGTCCCCGGCGGACAAGGAGTTCGTGCTCCGCTGGTACCCGCCCGCCGAAGCCCCGGTCGTGCTGGTGCCGTTCCGCTCGGCGCCGCTGGGCCTCGGCCCCGGCGAGCAGGCGGACTTCGCCGTGGAGCCGCCGGAGACCCGCGTGTACAGCGTGGGCACCTTCGGAGAGAGCGACTCCGTCGTCGTGGTCTTCGAGGAGCGCGAAGGGGAACCGCGCTACCTCGCCGGCCACGACGACGGGGGCACCCCGCACAACACCGGGATCAGGGTCCGGCTCGTCAAGGGCCGGCGCTACTTCGTCCGCGTCCGTCTCCATTCCACGTGGGGGTCGGGGGAGACCGCGGTCATGTGCTGGTGACACCGGCACAGCCGTGACGCGGAGGCCGGACCACTGTCCGGCACCGGGGGAAGCGGTCGCGGCACGTAGCCTTCGGGGGAGGGATACGTGCCGCGGCCATACCCGTACACCCGTGCCCCCCTTCACCGCCGCCCAGTCAGCGGCAGTGGCCGCCGCCTCTCCTCCGCCCGCTACCGGGTGCAGCCGAACTCCTCGGGCGGGATCTCAGACATGCGCGGGCTCCTCGGCAGCGTGGAGGACGGGTGCCCAGGTCCGTCGGCGCGGAGGAGAGGAACGGGCGCTCGTGCCGCTCCCCCACCCCGAACCCGTCGAAGCCCAGCTCCTCGGCGAGCACGGCGTTGTCGAGGACCTCCCGGAACCGGTCGTGGGTCGCCTCCGGACGCCCGTGACCGGATCCGGCCGGTGCACGATCAGGGTGATCGCGAGGAACCTCACGACGCCGCCCGTTCGCTCCGCGGCTCGTCCGGATGCGCGAGGCCGAGGTGGTCGCGCAGGGTGGGGCCCTCGTAGTCGGTGCGGAAGACGCCCTGTTCCTGGAGCAGCGGGACGACCTTGTCGGCGAAGACGTCGAGGCCGCCCGGGGTGATGTGCGGGACGAGGATGAACCCGTCGCTGGCGTCCGCCTGGACGTACTCGCTGATGGTGCGGGCGACGGTGGCCGGGGCGCCGATGAAGTTCTGCCGGTTGCCGGTCTCGATCACCAGGTCACGGATCGACCAGCCGTTGGCGGCGGCCAGCTCCCGCCACTCCCGGGCGATGGCGAGCGGGTCGCGGTACATCCGCACCTGCGCCCGGCCCCGCGAGATGTGCTCCGAGCTGACGTCCGGGTCGATCTCGGGCAGCGGGCCCTCCGGGTCGTACGACGACAGGGCCCGGTTCCAGACGAACTCCAGGTGCTTGATGGCCGTGGCCCCGCTGACCTGCTGCCTGCGCACCTCGCGGGCCAGCTCCACCGCCTCCTCGTCGGTGTCGCCGAGGACGAAGCTGGCGGCGGGCAGGATCAGCAGTTGGTCGGGCCGTCGGCCGTACTTGGCGAGGCGGGACTTCACGTCCGTGTAGAAGGCCTGGCCGCCTTCGAGGGTGGCGTACCGGCTGAAGATCGCGTCGGCGCCGGCGGCGGCGAACTCGCGGCCCTCGTCGGAGTCGCCGGCCTGGAAGATCACCGGGCGGCCCTGTGGGGAGCGCGGCACGTTGAACTGCCCGTGGATGTCGAACTGCGGACCCTGGTGGACGAAGGAGCCGGCCTTGGCGTCGCGCAGGAAGGTGCCGGTGGTCTGGTCGGCGAGGATCTCGTCGCCCTGCCAGGAGTCGAAGAGCTCGTGCGCGGTGGCGAGGAACTCCTTGGCGCGGGAGTAGCGCTCGTCCTGCGGCAGGAAGCCGCCACGCCGGAAGTTCTCGCCGGTGAAGGCGTCCCAGGAGGTGACCACGTTCCAGGCGGCCCGGCCGCCGGAGAGGTGGTCGAGGCTGGCGAACTGGCGGGCCACCTCGTAGGGCTCGTTGAACGTGGAGTTGATGGTGCCGGTCAGTCCCAGGCGGTCGGTGACGGCGGCGAGCGCAGCCAGCACCGTGAAGGTGTCGGGGCGGCCGACGACGTCCAGATCGTATATTTTTCCGCCCTGTTCGCGCAGCCGCAGGCCCTCGGCGAGGAACAGGAAGTCGAACTTGGCGCGCTCGGCGGTCTTGGCGAAGTGTGCGAAGGAGCTGAACTCGATATGGCTGCCGGCCGCCGGGTCGCTCCACACGGTGGTGTTGTTGACGCCCGGGAAGTGCGCGGCCAGATGGATCTGCTTCAGCGGCTTGCTCATGTCGTGGGTCCCTTCCGGTCCGGCTCAGGCGGCGGCATAGCGGTTGGCGGGGCGGGCGAGCCCGAGCAGGCCGCGCAGGGTGTCGGCCTCGTAGGCGGTCCGGAAGCGGCCGCGGCGCTGGAGCTCGGGCACCAGGTCATCGGTGATGCGCGGCAGGTCGTGACCGAGGACGGCGGGCCGCAGCCGGAATCCGGTCAGCCCCTCCCCCGCGAACTCCTCAAGGAGATCGGCGAGCCGGTCGGCCGTACCGGCGAAGATCCGGGCGTCGCTGGTGTACGGCTCGCCCGCGAGCTCGTCCAGCCGCTCCCGGCGTGCCACCGCCCGGTCCTCGGTGTCGTCGAGGAAGACCACCAGGTCACCGAAGACGTGCAGCGGCTCGCCGGAGCGGCCGGCCGCGACCTGCTCGGCGCGGATCTCGGCGACGATCGCGCGGGCCTGGCCGGTGTCGTGCGGGGTGACATAGCCGATGTCGGCCTGGCGGGCCACCAGCCGGTAGGGGACGGTGCCATGGCCCAGGGCGGTGACCAGGGGCTGGCCCTGCGGCGGGCGCGGGGTGATGGAGGGGCCCTTCACGCTGAAGTGGCGGCCTTCGAAGTCGATGTAGTGCAGCTTCTCGCGGTCGATGAAACGCCCCGTGGCCGCGTCCCGGATCTCGGCGTCGTCCTCCCAGCTGTCCCAGAGCCGGCGCACGACCTCGACGTAGTCGGCGGCCTCGTCGAAGAGCTCGGTCACGACCGGGCTCTCGTAGTGCTCGACGGGCGGGATCGTGCGGCGGCCGAAGTGGGCGGCCTCGCTGGGCCGGGCGGTGATCTGCACCCGCAGTCCGGCGCGGCCGGTGCTGACGTAGTCCAGGGTGGCGATCGCCTTGGAGATGTGGAACGGCTCTGTATGGGTGGCCACCACCGTCGGGACGAGACCTATGCGGTGGGTGAGGGGCGCGATCCGGGAGGCGACGAGCACGGCGTCCAGCCGGCCGCGCACCTGGTCGGTGCGCTCGTCCGGCTCCAGGGGCCGGGAGGACTGCGGGCCGAGGCCGTCCTCGATGGTGACGAAGTCGAGGAGACCGCGCTCGGCCTCGGCGACCAGACCGGCCCAGTATCCGGCGGTGAGCAGCTCACGGGGGCGGGCGACCGGCTCCCGCCAGGAGGCGGGGTGCCAGCCGGTGCCGTCGAGAGCGACGGCGAGATGCAGGGGAGAAAGGGGTGCTGAGGACACGAGGGTGCCTTCCTGGAGATCCGTACGAGGGCGCACGCCACCCACCCAGAAGCGGGTGCGGCTTCAGCGAAAACGGGTCAGGAGCAACAGAGCGCGCCGGCCACGCGCTGTAGGTCGATGTGAGGCCGGGAGTGGAGATGCACGGCGTGGCATATCCGCGTCACGGCCGTCACCTCCCCTTTCAAGGCGCCCTGTGGCGGCGCCTCACACATCTCGTCAACCCTCACAACGCCCCGGCCTTCGGGGATGTTCCCGGGCTGCGCACCAGCAGGATGCGGGTGCGCAGGCGCTCGGTGAGGCCGATGGACTCGTACAGCCGGATCGCCGTGGCGTTGCCCGGGGCGGCATGCAGGAACGGGGTGTCACCGCGCTCCCGGATGCCGACGGCGACCGCGCGCACCAGACGGGTCGCCAGGCCCCGGCCGCGGTGCCCGGGGTCGGTGCAGACCGCGCTGATCTCCGTCCACCCGGGCAGCCGCAGCCGCTCACCCGCCATCGCGATCAGTCTCCCCCTGTGTCGGATGCCGAGACAGGCGCCCATCTCCACGGTCCGCTTGCGGAACGGGCCACGCTCGGTGCGGGCCACCAGGTCCAACATCTCGGGCACGTCGTGCGCGCCGAGCCGGACCGCCTCGGGGTCCGGCTCGGCCCGCAGTCCGGTGTCGACGAACTGGACGCCCGCCCCGCCGCCGACCACCTCCCAGCCGGGCGGCGCCCCCTTGACGGGCTTGATCCGTACGGTGGTTCCGGGGCCGACGAGCGTGTGCGGGTCGGCCCAGGCGTCCGGATCGGCGGGATCGGCGAGGGCGGCGCAGGCGTAGACGTCCTCGGGGTAGCGGGCGGCCCGGCCGCAGCGTTCGGCGAGGTGTGCGTGCGGACCGGCGAGGGCGGACCGGACGGCGTTGTCGAGGACACCGTCGGCTGCTTCGAAGGTCATGGTGACGTTCTCTTCTGACCGGCCGTCAGGAGTTGTCCAGCGGCAGTCCCGGCGGGTTGACCTCGGACCTGGTGACGGCCTCGTTGGAGAGGTTGTAGGCGGCCAGCCACTTGGCGTACTGGCCGTTCTCGATCAGGTGGTTGATCGCGTCGGCGAGCGGCTTGGCGAGTCCGCTGTCCTTCTTGGCGGTGGCCGCGATCAGGCCCTGGAGGCTTCCGCCCGCGCCGGAGTAGGTGCCGGCGGTGCGGGTGGCGTTGGGCGTGTCGGCGACCTGGCGGTTGTGGTAGGCGATGCCGGGGTTGGGGCCGAGATAGGCGTCGATCTTGCCACTGGCGAGGGCCAGGTAGACGCTGTTGCTGTCCTGGTAGTACTTGACCGTGAGGTTCTTGCCCTCCTTGGCCAGCTTGGCCTTCCACTCCAGGAGGATCTTCTCCTGGTTGGTGCCGGCGCTGACGGAGACGGTCTTCCCGGCGAGGTTCTCGTAGTTGTCGTCGAAGTTCCAGGTGCTCTTCTTCGGCACGGTGAAGGCGAGGTTGTCCTGCCGGTAGGAGGCGAACTCGTACTTCTTCTTGCGCTCCTCGGTGTCGGTGACGTTGGAGAAGGCGACGTCCACCTTGCCGCTGTCGATGCCGACGAACATGTTCTCCCAGGTGAAGTTCTTCACCTGGGGGGTGAGGCCGAGGACCGCGGCGACCAGGCGGCCGAGGTCGGGTTCGGAGCCGGTGAGGGTCTTCTGGTCGCTGCCCACGTAGGCCAGCGGCGGGAATCCGGCGGGCAGGGCGCCCTCGCCCATGACGAGTCTGCCGCTCTTGCGGACGGCGGCGGGCAGTTCGGCGCTGATGGACTTGACCTCGGAGACCTTCACGGTGGTCTGCTGGGCGGCGCCGTTGGAGACCTGTCCGATGACGACCTCGCCGTTGTTGGCGCTGCCGGTCGTGGTGGCCGCGTCGCTGTCGCCCCCGCAGGCGGCGAGCCCGGTGGCGAGGGTCGCGACGGCGGTCGCCGAGGCGAGGCCGCGGATCAGGCTGCGTCGGGAGAGGAGCGTGGGCATGGCTGTCCTTCGTGTTTCGGTGAAAGGTGAAAGGGGTCTGCTTCACAGGACCTTGCGCAGGAAGTCCCGGGTCCGTTCGTGCCGCGGATTGTCGAGGATCTCGGCGGGCGGGCCCTGTTCGACGATCCTTCCGGCGTCGATGAAGACGATCCGGTCGGCGACCTCACGGGCGAAGCCGATCTCGTGGGTGACGATCACCAGGGTGGTGCCGCTGGACGCCAGGTCCTTGATGACGGCGAGGACTTCGCCGACCAGCTCGGGGTCGAGCGCGGAGGTCGGTTCGTCGAAGAGGATGATGCCGGGGCGCAGCGCGAGGGCGCGGGCGATGGCGACGCGCTGCTGCTGGCCGCCCGACAGCTGCCGTGGATAGGCGCCGACGCGCTCGCCGAGGCCGACCCGTTCGAGGAGTTCCTTGGCCAGCCGCTGGGCCTCGGGCCTGGTCAGCTTTCCGGTGGCGACAGGGGCGGCCGCGACATTGTCGAGGACCGTCAGGTGCGGGAACAGGTTGAAATTCTGGAAGACGAAGCCGATCCGGCTGCGCTGGGCCAGGATGGCGCGTTCGCTGAGCTCCTTGAGCCCGTCGCCGTGCCGTTTGACCCCGATCAGCTCGCCGCCGACGCTGACGTAGCCGGACTCGGGCTTCTCCAGGTGGTTGACGACCCGGAGCAGCGTGGACTTGCCGGACCCGGACGGGCCGAGGACTACGGTGACCTCGCCGGGGCGGACGGTCAGGTCGATGCCGTCGAGGACGTGGTGGGGGCCGTACGACTTGTGGACGTCGTGGATCTCCAGGGCGGCCGGGGCGATGTCCGGTGCGGTGGTCATACGGCGGCCTCCCGGCGTGCCCGTTTCCGCAGGCCGGCCAGGCCGGTGCGGAGTCTCTGCAGGGGGGTCGGCGGCAGCGTGCGGGTGGCGCCGCGGGCGAAGTACCGCTCGACGTAGTACTGGACGACGGAGACGGCGCTGGTCAGGATCAGGTACCAGACGGTGGCGACGAGCAGCAGCGGCACGATGTCGCCGGGGTAGGTGCTGCCCATGGACTGCACCGAGCCGAAGAGGTCGAGCAGCGAGACGTAGAACACCAGGGACGTGCTCTTGATCAGGCCGATGAGCTGGTTGACGTAGTTCGGCACGATGGAGCGCAGGGCCTGCGGGAAGACGATCCGGGTGAACTGGTAGCCCTTGGGCAGGCCGAGCGCGGCGGCCGCCTCGTGCTGGCCCTGGTCGACGGAGAGGATGCCGCCGCGCACCACCTCGGCCGCGTAGGCCGCCTCGTTGAGGCTGAGACCGATCACGGCGATCGCCAGGTCGGTGGCCAGCTTCGACTCGTCGAAGGTGACGAAGGACGGGCCGAAGGGCACGCCCAGGCTCAGTGTCCTGTAGAGGGCGGAGAAGTTGTAGAGGAAGATCAGCAGGACGATCAGCGGCACCGAGCGGAACAGCCAGGTGTAGGTCCAGCTCACCGCCCGCAGCACGGGGCTGCCGGAGAGCCGGGCGAGGGCGAGCACGATACCGCCGAGCAGGCCGAGGACGGCGCTGAGCGCGGCCACTTCGAGGGTGACGACGAGTCCGTCGAGGATGGTGGGGCGCAGGAACCAGTAGCGGAAGCGGTCCCACTGGTAGAAGGGGTTGGCGGTCAGTCCGTGGACGAACTGCGCGACGACCACCAGGACGACGGCGGTGGCGATCCACCGTCCGGGGCGGCGCAAAGGCTGAACTCGCTGATTTTTGACAGACTTTGACGGTACGTCAGTGGGCGACGGCGCCTCGGCCAGGGACAGGGCGCCTGGGGGTTCACTCATGATGGGCTCCGGCGGAGTCGGACACCCCGGATCACACGGCCGGTTGCCGCGGCACCGGGCCGCGTTCGGGCACGGCACGGGTGCGCGGGGGCGCGCGGGACACGGGGCGGGGCGGACGGCTGCACACCGGGGCGGCCGGTGTCTCGTCGAGGACGCTGGGACGCGAGGCTGCGGGAGCCGCGCTGCGGGCGAGGCGGAAAGGCCTGGTCAGACCTGGCAGCGGGGACAGCCCGGTGCGGTACACGGGCTACACAAGGCGCTGTTGACACGGAGCAGGTCGACGGCGCGGTCGGCGACGAGCGGGCTCGGGTACGGCTGTACGCAGTCCTGGGTGCGGCCCTCGGCCGTCCTGGAAGCTGCGTACATGTCCGTCACCTGTCGCTGTTGTGGCGGCCCCTGGGGGCCTCGCGCTTACCGAACGTCGTCATCCGGTCGGGTCGTCACCTGGGGCACCCCACCGCGATGCGAGGGTTGCCGGTCAGCAAGCCAGGGCTCGATGCTGACGCTCTTGACCAATCTGTGCCGCAAGTAAGTCAGTTGCCCGAACGGCTGTCAACGCCTGTCCGCATGACGGAACGGTTCGGGCCGCTCTCACCTGCGGGAGGTGTCCGCCGCATGGCCGGCCCAGTCCAGGATCTGGACGGCCGCGCCTGCGGCTTCCAGGCCCTGACAATGGCCGTGGTGGCGGCGGGTGATGCCGTCGAGGTCGAGGTGGGCGCCGAAGGCCGGGTGCGCGGCCAGCCGACGGGCGTAGGCCCACAGCACCGGGTGGCCGGCGATGCGGTGCACGGCGGAGGCGTCCAGGTGGTTGCGGTGCACGGTGTCCAGCTGCACCAGGGCGACCCACAACTCCACGTCGGCAGCGGTGAGTTGCTCGCCGAGCAGAAACTCCGCCCCGGCCAGCCGGCGCTCCAGTTCGCCCAGGGTGGCGAGCAGCGTGTCCAGCGCCTCCGGGTCGCCGTCCGCGCTGCCGACGCGCTGGGCGGCCTGCTCGACGCCCTCCGTACAGAGCAGCTCGACCTCCTCGATCTCGGCCTCGGCCCCGCACGGGTACAGCCGGGCGGCACCGTCGCCGAAGTGGCGGTCCAGGTCGCGCAGGATGTGCCGGCTGTGGGTGCTGACGATACGGCCGGACCAGTCGTCGCTGAGCACGGGCGCGAGGGCCGGCCCCGAGTAGCGGTGGGCGCTGGCCTCGTAAAGCGGGCGCAGCGCCGTGTGGCTGCCGTCGGGACAGTCCGGGACGGCGGGCAGGTAGGTGACCGGACAACAGTCGTACAGGCCGAGGAGGCTGTGCCCGACGGCGATGCGGAGGCCGTCGGGACAGGCGGTGGCGAGGTGGAGCCGGTAGCGGCGCGGCACGGCGTAGTGGCCGCTGGATGCGTCCCGGCCGATGCGGCCCCTGAAGCCGGGCGTGGGGTGGGCGGAGGGAAGGGCGGCGAGCGGAGTGATGGACATGCGTCTCCCCGGGATACGGCGCGCGGACGTACGCGCGGCGGAAGCGTTCGTCGGTGGGCGGGCGCTCGGCGGGTGCGGCCGCCGGCGGGCGCTCGGCTGATACGGCGGGTACGGCCGGCAGCGGGTGCTCAGCCGGTGCGGCTGATGGCGCTGCACACGCGCAGCAGATCGATGTGCAGGCGGGAGGTGAGCAGCGGGGCGGAGAAGGGCGTACGGCTCCCGCGGCGCTGTCTGCCGGTGACCGTGCGCAGGCGACCCATCTTTCCCTACCTTTTCACTAGGATTCCCATCTGGAGTGTCGATCGGCCTCCGCGTGCCGTCAAGGGGGCGTCCACGCCTGGGACACCCGGCCCCGGTTTGCCGCCGGCGGCAAGCGGCTGTCCGCTGGAGACGCAGGCCGAGCGACAGGAGCCGGATGCGATGTGCGAACCCCCCGGCCCCGGGCCCGTACCCGGCGCCGTACCCGAGACCTTCGCCTTCACCTGCGGGCGGTGTGGCGAGGTCTGGGAGGCGACCTTCCAGGCGGTGTTCTTCACCGACCCGATCGCCGACCCGGACCTGCAGAGCACCCAGGAGTACGTCGACGAGGCCGGGCGGGCCGTGCGGTCGCCGCTCACGGACGCGGTGTGCCCGCGCTGCGGCAGCCGGAAGGTGCGGATCACGGCTCCCGGATCATGACGCTCACCCGGATGGCACGCGCGGGTGGTCGGCGACCGTGCCGGATGGTGGCGTGGAGGGACGTACCGCCGTTGTCCGCGGAGTGACGCAGCACCGCTGCCCCGCGGAGTGACGTACCGCGTTCCCGAGGAGGCAGTCGCGATGATCCGTCCGTCCCGACCCGTGCGTGTTCTCGCCTCGGCCCTGGCGGCGGGGACCCTGCTCGCCACGGCGGCCTGTACGGACGAGAGCGGCGGCCCCGAGGCCGTATCCATCTCGCCAGCCGGGGAGCGCCCCCCCGCGTCCGCGTCGGCGACCCCCGCCCTGACCGGAGCGGGCGCGCAGGCCGCGCTGATCACTGCGGCCGACATCGAGGACAACTGGCAGCTGGCCACCGACGCGGCGACCTGGCGCAACACGATGGTGGTCGGCAAGGTCGACGTGGCCGACTTCCTGACCGCCAAGTCCGACGCCGCCGACTGCCAGCGCCTCCTGGACGGCCTCTACTCCGACAGCCTCCTCGGCCGCGCCACCGGCGCCTCCGGGCTGAGCGGATTCACCTCGGAGGACGCCCGGATGCTGTACCAGGTCGGCGACTACGGCTCGGCCTCCATGGACGCCACGCTGGCCTGGCTGAAGACCCTGCCCGAGAAGTGCAACCAGTTCACGGCCACCGGCAAAGACGGCGGCAAGCGCACGGTGCAGGTCGCATCGGCGCAGATGCCGAAGTCGGGCGACGCGCGCGAGGCCCTGACGGTGACCGTCAAGGGCACCGCCGAGGGCCAGCCCGCCACCTACACGACGGATGTGGCGGTGCTGCGCATCGGCGCCTCCGGCGCGGCGGTCACCAACGGCAGCCTGTCCGGCGTCGACCACGACAGCACCGCCCTGGCCGTGCGGAACGGCGCCCAGCGCCTCAAGGACGTCCTGTCCGGCAAGACCCCGGCACCGCTGCCGAGCCAGTTCGACTAGAAGTTCAGTGCGGCAGGGGGTCCTCGGAGTCGCGCTGGGTGGTGCCCGGCTCGCCGTTGTCCCGGTGCCACTCGACGAGTAGTTCGTCGCGGTTGCCGAAGCGGACCAGATGGCGGCCGACGACGCCCTCCAGGAGGTCGAGGTTCTCGGGGTCCGTCTCCACGGTGAGCAGCAGGGCGCCCTCGGTGGCGGTGAGGGTGCCGGTGCCGCCGTTCTGGAAGACGATCCCGCCGGTGCCGGTCTCCTCGTCCCAGTTGGCCTGGGAGCGGCGGCCGAGGTGTGAGGCGAGCTGCTTGGCGTAGCGGGCGGGGCGGTCGGTGGTGACGCGGGCTTCGGAGCGGGCCACCAGGGACTCCCGGTGCTGCGGATCTGTCCGACCGACTTGTCCGGTGACGGGGTCCCCCGCTGGAAGGGGATCTACCCGGCCGCCTCGGCGGCCGCCATCCCGCCGTCGCCGTGGCGCTGCACGACGACCTGGGTCGCCGTGATGGTCGCGCTGTCCACCGTGCCCAGGACGAGCACGGGCGCACCGGTCTTCACGGCCTTGGCCGGGCCGCCGACGGTCTAGCGCGGCGGTGTCGATGCCGAGCAGTTCGACCTGGCGGCGGTCTGAGACAGCCGAGAGGCCCCGCAGGTTCGTGCCTGCGGGGCCTTCCCGGCGTCGGGAGAACGTCAGCCGCTCACCGGACCGCGCGCGGTGCGGGCCGCCTTCGCGAGGTCCAGGTCCGTGGTCTCCGGCGCGAGGAACTGGGAGACCAGGCCGCCGACCGCGAGCACCCCCGCACCGACGAGCAGCACGAACTCCACGCCGAAGCGGTCGAGGCCCATCGGCACCCGGTCTCGGTGGCGTACGCGACGCAGGCGGTGGCCATGGTCGGCCGCTGGCTGCCGGCCGCGCACCGGGACGGCTCGGACCTGGAGGCCCGTGCCCAGCTGATGCTGGGCGCCCATCTGGCGGGCCAGGCGCTGACCATCTCCGGGCTCGGTCTCGTCCACGGCATCGGGCACGCGCTGACCGCCCACACCGGCACCCCGCACGGTGTCGCGCTCGCCGCCGTCCTGGAGGAGGTCCTGGAGTTCAGCGCCCCGGCGGCCGGGGAGGCCTACGAGCAGACGGCCCGCGCGCTGCGCCTCGCCCCGCCCGCCGACGGCGACTGGGCCCGCGCCGCGATCGACGCCGTCCGCGAGGTCTCCGGCGCGCTCGGCATCAAGCAGCCGCTGCGCGACCTCGGCGTCAGCCCGCACCTACTGCGCCCCATCGCCGCGGGCGCCCTCGCGGACGCGGTCACCAAAAACGCGCCCCGGCAGCCGACCGAGGAGCAGATCCTCGGGATCCTGGAGGCGGTGTACTAAGGCCGGAGGGGCCTCGAAAGTCAGGCGGGCCCGTCACCACAGCACATGCAGGCTGGGGGGCTTGCGGAACACCAGGCCGTACGGCGAGGCGGGCCGCTCCGGGTCGAGGCGCAGCGCGGGGAGGCGTTCGAGCAGGCGCTGGAGGGCGATACGGGTCTCCAGCCGGGCGAGGTGCGCGGCGAGGCAGTGGTGCGGGCCGTGAGCGAAGGCCAGTTGGAGGCGGGCGTTGTCCCGGCGGACGTCGAAACGGTCCGGGTCGGGGAAGACCGCCGGGTCACGGTTGGCGCCGGTCAAGGAGACGGTGACCAGGTCACCGCGCCGGATGGCGGCCGGGCCGAGGACGATGTCGCGGGTGGCGTAGCGGTCCACCACCGCCGCACCGGGCTCAAGGCGCAGCGACTCCTCGACCGCACCGTCCAGCAGGCTCGAATCGGCCTGTACCAGGGCGAGTTGGCCCGGGTCTCCGAGCAGGTGGAGCAGCGCGTTGACGATCATCGCCTCGGTGGTCTCGATACCGCCGAACATCAGGACCGCCGCGTTGGAGGCCACTTCGGGCGACTCCAGCCGCCCGGCGGCGGAGACGAGGAGCGAGGACGCGTGCCGGTCGGCGACCGTGGCCTCGACAGCGGCCCGCAGCTCTGCGTAGGCGGCGGCACCCGCCGAGCCTGCTTCCAGTCCTTCGGTGATGTCCGAGACGGACCGTACGATCACGTCGTACCAGGCCAGCACGGTGTCCGTGGTCGCCCCGACCAAGCCGAGCGCCTCGGTGACGACGGCGACGGCGAGCGGTCCGGCGAAGGCGCGGCGCAGTTCGGTGGCACCCGACGGTTCCAGTGCGGTGATGAGGCGGTCGGTCTCCCGCTCGATGAACGGGGCGAAGCCGTCGTACACCGCGCGGGGCCGGAAGGGAGCGGCGAAGGGCTCACGGTGGCGGGTGTGTGCTGCACCGTCCAGGGACAGCATGCTGGGCCCGACGACCTGGGCGGTGGAGAAGCGCGGGTCGTCGACGGTGAAGGTGGCGGAGTCCCGCATCACGTCGAGAGCGAGGTCGCGGCGGGTGACCAGCCAGCCGTTCAACTCGGGCAGCCAGGAGACCGGTTCATGGGCGCGCAGCCGTGCCAGACGCGGGTGCGGGTCTCGGGCGAGTTCGGCGAGCGTGGTCGAGGCACCGACCGGGAACGCCTCAGCGGTGCTCATCGGGCGGCCCGGCCGAGGAGAGGGAAACGATTCACCTCCCCACCTAAGCACGGCACCCTGACCTCCGGTTCGCCGCCCCGGACATGACGAACGACCGGCACACCGCCCACTCACATCAGTCGTCCTCGACCGAGACGGTCACGGGCGTTCCGGCCTCGATCGTGCGGCTGACGGTGCACAGCCGGTCGTGGGAGACGGCGACCGCCCGGGGCAGGATGGCGCGGGCGCGATCGCCCGACGCACCGTCCGGGAAGGTGACGGAGAAGCCGACCGCGAGGTCCGTCATCCGGTTGCCGGTCTCGTCGCCGACCTTCTGGCCGCTGACGGTCACGGTGAAGGCGGTCGGCTCCGCGTGGCGGCTGGTGGCGAGATCGACGTCGGCCGCGGTGCAGCCACCGATCGCGGCGAGCAGGAGTTCCACCGGGGTGAATGCCGTGCCGTCACCGGTGCCGAAACTGATCGTGCCGCCGCGTGCGTTCGTCGCGGTGAAGCGGCCGGTGCCGATGCGCTCGACCGTCACCAGGCGCAGGGAGTCTTCGCTCATACCGACGAACCTAGGGCAGCCCGGCCGTCAGTGCAGGATGTTCACGGCCCGCGCCACCACCAGGACCACCGTCACCAGGGAGACGGAGGACTGCAGCATCATCAGCATCTTGGCCCAGCGCGTCAGCGGCATCACGTCGGTCGGGCTGAAGGCGGTGGAGTTGGTGAAGGACAGGTAGAGGTAGTCCAGGAAGGTCGGCTCCCAGTCCGGCGGCGCGGTCTCGGGGCTCTGCATCTGCACGAAGAGGAAGTCCGCGTACTGGTGGTGGCCGCGGACCCGCGCCATCGGTCCGCCGCGGTCATACTCCCAGTACCAGAGTGCGAATACGATGACGTTCGTCAGCCAGATGCCGCCACCGGTCAGCAGCAGCGGTCCGGCGTCCTTGCCCTCGGTGCCGTTCACCAGGCCCGCCACCAGCCGGACCGCCGCCCAGCCGTTGGCGAGGCTGATCGCACACATCAGGGCCAGGCCGAGCAGACGCAGCCACCGGGTGCGGGGCTCGACCCGCCGGGGGTTGCCGGCGATCAGGCCGGCCAGCAGCACCAGTTCCAGCGCCGGCAGGGCCCAGTACGGCTGGAGGGCGAGCCGGTGCGGCAGCATCAGCTGGAGCGCGACGGCCACCAGGATCACGGCGGTCACGGCCCACCGTGGTTCGCCCTGCGTGGCTCTGCGCCAGGCGGGCACCACTTGGCGCTCGCCGCCCTCCAGCAGCCGCTCGATCCTGGCCAGCCGGTTCTCGGCATCGCCCATGTGGTCGTTCATGGCGATGATTGTCCCCGAGACCGCTTGTCCATCGTCCATCCGGCATCGGGTCTCGTTGGGCGCAGCGGCCGGGCTCGGGCGATGAGCAGAGCGACGTCGTCCTCGCCGCCGGGCGGCCGGAGCATCTCCAGGATGCGTTCGCAGGTCTCTTCCGGATCGTGGCCGCGGGTCGCGGTGAGGGCGTCGAGCAGGGTCTCCAGGCGGGCGTCGATGGATTCGCTCCGGGTCTCGACCAGGCCGTCGGTGTAGAGGACCAGTTCGTCGCCGGGACGGAAGGCGATGGTGGCGGCCTCGAAGGGCACCCCGCCGACGCCCAGCGGTACGCCTGAGGGCAGGTCCAGCAGCCGCGCCGGGTGGCCGGCCCGCAGCAGGGCCGGGGGCAGGTGGCCGGCGAGGCACATCCGGCACTGGCCCTGGTGCGGGTCACAGACGCAGTAGAGGCAGGTGGTGATGGCCTGCTCCACTCCTTCGGTCAGGTGATCGAGGTGGTAGAGGGCCTCCTCCGGGGTGAGATCGAGTTCGGCGAAGGCGCGGGCGGCGCTGCGGAGTTGGCCCATGGTGGCGGCGGCGTTGATGCCGCTGCCCATGACGTCCCCGACGACGAGGGCGGTCTTGTCACCCTGCAGGGGTATGGCGTCGTACCAGTCGCCGCCGATCTCGCTCGTGGCGCCGGCGGGCTGGTAGCGGCAGGCGATCTCCAGGCCCGGCAGGTGCGTCGCGAGCTGGGGGAGCAGACTGCGCTGGAGAGTGAGGGCCATATGGCGCTGGGCCTGGTAGCCACGGGCGTTGTCGATGCAGACCGCGGCCCGGGCCGCCAGCTCACAGGCGAGGAACACATCGTCGTCGTCGAAGGGCGCGGGGTTGCGGGTGCGGGTGAGGGCGAGGGCGCCGAGGACTTCGCCCCGGGCCAGCAGCGGTACGGCCAGGTAGGAGTGCACCCCGGCCGCCGCCAGGAGGGAGGCGGCCTCACCATGCCGGGCGATGCGCTCGAGGTCCCGGCGGCTGGTGTGGGGCAGCAGAACCGGTTGACGGTTGCGCACGCACTGGGTCATCAGGCGGTCGCTGTCGTAGGAGGCGAGTTCCCCTGGCGGGTCGGCCGCGCGGGCCGCCTCGGCGGCGTGGGCCGCGCTGACGGCGAGGGCGCGGAAGCGGGCCGGGCCGTCGTCCGGCGCGGTCCGGCCGTCGAGCGCGCTGTCGAGTACGTCCACCGCGGCCACGTCGGCCAGGGCCGGTACGACGACGTCGGCCAGCTCGCACGCTGTCGTCTCCAGATCGAGGGTGGTACCCACGCAGGCGGAAGCCTGGGCGATCAACGCCAGCCGCTGCCGGGCCTGTGCCGCCTCGGCGGCCGCCCGATGCCGCTCAGTGACGTCGATGACGGAATAGGCCAGGCCCAGCACCCGCCCGCCGGAGTCCTCCAGCCGGTAGTAGGAGACGGACCAGGCGTGATCATGGTCGGGGTCGCCGGGCGGACGGCAGACGATGTGCCGGTCCACGACCGACTCGCCCGTCTCCAGGACACGGCGCAGACGCGCCTCGGGGTCTGTGTTCAGGTAGGTCAGGACCTCGCCGGCCGGCCGTCCGAGACGCTCGGCGGCGGATTGGCCCGTGATGCGTTCCAGGGCCGGATTCATGGCCAGGTACCGCAGGTCCGTGTCCAGAATGGCCAGTCCGATCGGGGACTGGGACACCAGACGCATGGCCAGGGCGGCATCCCGCTCGACCCGCTCCACCGTGGCCTGGTCGGCGGCGAGGCCGAGGGCGTAGACGTCGCCGAGGTCGTCCAGCAGCCTCATGTTGCGGAACTCCACCAGGCGGGTGCTGCCGTCCTTGTGCCGGACCGGAAAGGCGCCGGCCCAGTCGTGGCCGGATTCCATGACGTGGGCGAAGAGCTCGATGACCTCGTCCCGGTGCTCCTCGTGGACCATCAGCTGAGCCGCGTACTGCCCCAGCGCCTCCGCCGCGCTGTGGCCGAACAGTTCCTCGGCCTTCGGGCTCCAGAAGACCACCTGACCCTGCGCGTTCAGCACCACCGCCGCGACGCTGAGCAGATCCAGCAGACCGCTGGGCGGCGCGGCGGGATCGGCCGCCGTCCGGCCGGCGACTGCTCGGGAGGAGTCCGTCGTGCCCATCCCTCATCTTCCCTCCCGCCCGGTGCTCTGGCTCGTGCCACATCGGCGGGCGTGCTGTCTCCATCCATGGTCGCCCCATACCTAGGGGGCTCACACCTGGGCCTCCTTGCGCAGGCCCCTGTGCGAAGCTGGAGTCGATCACAAGTGCCACACTCCTGCGCGTCACGCCCGGAGAGCGGTGAGTACCGATGCCTTCCAAGCCGCCCGGTCCCGGATCAGCCGTCACCGGCAACGGGCCCGCCGTCTCCCGGCGGGGATTCGACACGCTCTTCGAGGCGGTCCGTACCTGGGGCCGCTGGGAGCCCGCCGACCGCGGCGCCTGGAACCGGGTGACCGCGGACCAGGTACGGCGGGCCACGGCCGAAGTGCGGTCCGGGGTGGTCGTCCCGTTGGCGCTGCCGTGGAACACCCGGGCCGGCCCCGACAACCACAGGCCCGCGCTGCACCACATGACCGATCTCGGTGACGTGGAGAGCCCGGAGCCCACCGCGCACAAGGACTTCATCGCCGCCGACTACCACGGCAAGGGCGTCTCCCATCTCGACGCCCTGTGCCATATCGCCTACCGGGGCCAGCTCTACGACGGCCGGACGGCCGCCGACGTCGTCGGCACCGCGGGCGCCCGCTTCGGAGCGGTGTCGGCGCTCGGCCCCCTCGTCACCAGGGGCGTGCTTCTCGACCTCCCCGCCGTCTTCGGGATCCGCTGGCCGGAGCCGGGACAAGCGGTGCACGCAGAGGACATCACCGCCGCGGAGCGGGCGCTCGGGGTGACGATCGGCGAGGGTGACGCCGTGCTGCTGCGGTCCGGGCACGTCCGCCGCCGCACGGAGCTGGGCGCCTGGGACCCGGACACGGCGAGCGCGGGCTTCCATGTGGACGCCGTACCGCTGCTGGCTGAGCGCGGGATCGCGCTGCTCGGCGGTGACGGTGACAATGACGTACGGCCCTCACCCGTCGAGGGTGTGCACTCGCCGGTCCATGCCCTGGCCCTGGCCGCGATGGGCGTTCCGCTGCTGGACAACCTCGATCTGGATGCCCTCTCCGCCGCCACGGGGGAGGCCGGGCGGTATGAGTTCCTGCTGCTCGTGGCGCCGCTGAACCGGAACCGACGCGTCCGCCGCCCCCTCCCCGGCTCGGGACGGTGACACGGCGGGCCCCACGCCATGAGTCCCCCGCGTCCTTCTCCTCCGCGAGGAGCTTCCGTGCGCCGCAATCACAAACCCTCCCCGACGCGATGTGTCTCCATCGCCCTGCTGGCGACGGCAACCGCCCTCGCGTGCTGTGAGCGGGGCTCGTCGGGCGGCCAGCGGTCTCCGCCACCGGCCCGAGCGGCTGCCCCGCCGTCCAGGGACGGGCCCAGGCCGCCGTCACCCGGGCGGAGAGGACCGACGTCCCCTGGAACGGGCCCACCAGCGGCCCCGCGGCGGTGCCCGGCAAGACCGTCGTGTATGTCGCGCAGACCATGACCAACCCCGGAGTCGCGGGCGTCGCGAAGCGCCTTCGGGAGGCCGCGAGCGTCATCGGCTGGAAGGTCCGGGTGATCGACGGCGAGGGCACCCCCGCCGGCATCCAGGCGGCACTGAGCGAGGCCGTGGCCTCAGGCCGTCGGGCATCGTCATCGGCGGTTTCGACCCCGACTCGACCTCGCAGCAGGTGGCGCGGGCCACCGCGGCGGGCATCCCGCTCATCGGCTGGCACGCGGTCACCTCCCCCGGGCCCAGCGTGCGACCCAAGCTCTTCACCAACGTCACCACCGACGTCGACGACGTCGCCGCGATCAGCGCGCAGTGGGTCATCGCACACTCCCGGGGCAACGCCGGGGTCGTCCTCTTCACCGACGCCTCGATCCCGTTCGCCCGCCACAAGTCCGAGCTGATCAGAAAGGGGCTGGCCGCCTGTGCGGGCGTGCGGCTGCTGTCGTACGAGAACATCCCGATCCCGGACACCAGCAGCCGTACCCCCAGGGAGGTCTCCACCCTCCTCGCCCGCTTCGGGAGCCGGTGGAGCTACTCCGTCGCGATCAGCGACCTTTACTTCGCCGACGCCGCCCCCGCCTTCCGCGCGGCCGGGGAGAGGGGCGCAGGGCCGCCCTTCAACATCGGCGCCGGTGACGGCGACCCGTCCGCCTTCCGGCGCATCAACAGCGAGCGGTACCAGGCGGCCACCGTCCCCGAGCCGTTGTCGTCGCAGGGCTGGCAGATCGCCGACGAGTTCAACCGCGCCTTCTCGGGCCTTCCGGCCAGCGGTTACGTCGCGCCGGTCCATGTCTCCACGGCGGCCGACAGCGAAGGGGCCTCGGCCTGGGACCCGTCGGGCTACCGGGAGGCGTACCGGAAGATCTGGGGCAGATGACTTCGAAAAGGCACGACGACAGGAGATGAACCTGCGACCCCCTGGCCTCCAGTCGCTGAGTCGGTGGGCGGCGTGCGACGGTGAATCGGCGTGCCCGAGCCGGTCAGCGGGGCGCCCGTCCCGCCTCGCCGGATCGCGACGATCTCCGCCGCGATGGACAGCGCCGTCTCCTCGGGCGTACGGGCGCCGAGGTCGAGGCCGATGGGCGACCGGAGTCGGGCCAACTCCACCTCGCCCAGGCCGACTTCACGCAGCCTTCGCTCCCGGTCGGCGTGTGTACGGCGGGAGCCCATCGCGCCGACGTAGGCGACCGGCATCCGTAGGGCCGCCTCCAGCAGGGGTACGTCGAACTTGGCGTCGTGGGTCAGCACGCACAGGACCGTGCGCGCGTCGGTCTCCGTACTCCGGAGGTAGCGGTCCGGCCAGTCGACCACGACCTCGTCCGCATCGGGGAAACGGGCCCGGGTGGCGAAGACGGGGCGGGCGTCGCACACGGTCACGTGGTAGCCGAGGAGCTTTCCGGCGCGCACGAGTGCGGCGGCGAAGTCGATCGCACCGAAGACGATCATGCGCGGTGGGGGGACACGGGTCTCGATGAACAGGGTGAGGCCGCCGGGGCAGTGGGAGCCGTCCTCGGACATCTCGACGGTGCGGGTGCCTCCGGCGGTCAGCGTGGCCAGGGCCTCGGCGGTGATGTGATCAACGGGGAAGGTCGTGGGTAGGGTGCGGGCCGGATGTGGCTGGTCGCGCCCGCGCGGCGGAGCCGCAGATGTCACGGCCCCGCGCCCCTGTGCGGGTGCGTGCACAGGTGTGCCGACAAGTTCGGCCGGTCCACGGATCACCCTGGACAGTGCTGTCGGCTCCTCCTTCGCCGCGGCCGACAACGCCGACACGTACACGTCCCTGTCGACTCCGTCCCGCGGCACCGGAGCGACCAGGATCTCGATCACCCCGCCGCATGTCAGGCCCACCGCGAAAGCGTCCTCGTCGCTGTAGCCGAAGGTTTCGAGGACCGGCTCGCCGTTCTCGAGGGCCTGCATGCACAGGTCGTAAACGGCCCCCTCGACGCAGCCGCCGGAGACCGAGCCGATGACCGTACCGGCGCTGTCGACCGCGAGGGCGGCGCCGGGAGGGCGCGGCGCGCTGCCGCCGACGGACACCACCGTGGCGACGGCGAAGTCGCGGCCCTCCTGCGCCCACTCGCTCAACTCAGCGGCGAGGTCAAGCATCTCGACCTGCCTGCAGGACGCGGTCGGGGCGGATGGGCAGGCTGCGATGGCGTACGCCGGTCGCGTGCCAGACCGCGTTGCCGATGGCCGCCGCGGCGCCCACGATGCCGATCTCGCCGATGCCCTTGATGACGACGGGGTCGTCCTCGTCCGGGTCCTCGCCCAGCCAGTCCGCCTCGATGAGCGGGACGTCGGCGTTGGCCGCGAAGTGGTAGCCCGCGAGGTCGGCGCCGATGTGGGCGCCCGAGGCCCGGTCCCGGACCGCCTCCTCGTGCAGGGCCATGGAGATGCCCCAGATCATGCCGCCGACGAACTGGTTGCGGGCGGTCAGCGGGTTGACGATCCGGCCCGCCGCGAAGATGCCGAGCATCCGGCGGACCCGCACCTCGCCGGTCGCGACATCGACGGCGACCTCGGCGAAGTGGGCGCCGTAGGAGTGCCGTTCCTTCTGCGGCAGTGCCGCGATGGCCGCCGCGGTGTCCGAGCGGACGGTGATGCCGTCCGCAGGGATGCCGCCGCCCAGGGCGAGTCGCTCGCGCAGTTCCTCCGCCGCCGCGGTGACCGCCCAGGCCCAGGAGCTGGTGCCCATCGAGCCGCCCGCGATCATCGCAGGACCGAAGTCGCTGTCTCCGATCAGGACACGGACGCGGTCCGGCGTCACCTCCAGCGCGTCGGCCGCGATCAGGGTGAGGGCCGTACGCGCGCCGGTGCCGATGTCCGCCGCGGAGATGCGGACGGTGAATCCGCCGTCGGCCTCCGCGGTCACCGCGGCCGTGGACGGAACGGCTCCCGCGTGGAACGTGGCCGCCGCCGTTCCGGTGCCGAGCAGCCAGCGGCCGTCGCGGCGCAGGCCGGGACGCGGATCGCGGTCGGCCCAGCCGAACCTTCGGGCGCCCTCCCGGAAGCAGGCGATCAGACGGCGGCCGGCGAACGGCAGCCCCGATACGGGCCCGGTCTCGGGCTCGTTGCGGACGCGCAGCTCGATCGGGTCGACGCCGCACTTCTCGGCCAGTTCGTCGAGCGCCGACTCCAGCGCGAACGACCCCGGTGCTTCGCCCGGCGCGCGCATCCAGGTCGGGGTCGGCACGTCGAGCCGTACGATCCGGTGGGCCGTGTGGTGGGCCGGGGCGTCGTACAGCACCCGAGCCGGCATGGTGCTGGGCTCCAGGAACTCGTGCACCGTCGAGGAGAGGTTCAGCGACCGGTGCTCCAGGGCGCGCAGCCGTCCGTCGGAGTCGGCGCCGAGCCGGACGCGCTGTGCCGTGGGGCTGCGGTAGCCGACCAGGGAGAACATCTGACGGCGGGTCAGCACGACGCGTACGGGGCGCTGGAGGAGGGTCGTGGCCATGACGGCGGCCACCTGGTGGGCGCGCACGCCCTTGGAGCCGAAGCCGCCGCCGATGTGTTCGGAGCGCACGCGCACGGCTGCCGGGTCGAGCGAGAACAGGTTCGCGAGTTCGCCCTTCACCCAGGTGGCGCCCTGGTTGGAGTCGACGACTTCGAGGCGGCCGCCGTCCCAGTGGGCGGTCGCCGCGTGGGGCTCCATCGGGTTGTGGTGTTCCTCGGGCGTGGTGTACTCGGCGTCCACGACGACGGCGGACCGGTCGAGTTCGGCCTCCAGGTCGCCCTTCGCGGTCATGGCCGCGGCGTGGGGCGCGCCCGCCGCCGGGTACGCGCCCGGGTGCCCGCCGGAGAACGCGATGTCGTGCGGCTCCTGGTCGTAGTGCACCACGAGCGACTCCGCGGCCTCCCTCGCCTGCTCGGACGTCTCGGCGACGACCAGCGCCACGGGCCAGCCCGCGTGCGGCACCCGGTCATGCTGGAAGAGCGCGATGGACGGGTCGGGCTTGTTCCCCAGGAGCCCGTCGTAGTCGGTGTCGAGGTGCGGGGCGTTCCCGTGGTGCAGGACGGTGAGGACACCGGGCATGGCCAGGACGGCGTCGGTCTCCATCGCGCGGATGCGGCCGCGGGCGACCGTGGACAACACCAGCCAGCCGTGGGCGAGTTCAGCGAAGGGGATCTCTCCCGCGTAACGGGCGGCGCCGGTGACCTTGTCGCGTCCCTCCACGCGGGAGTGCGCGGTGCCGACGGAGCCCTTCAGGGGGGTGACGGTGGTCATCGGGCGGCCTCCTCGGCGAGTTCGGTCAGCACGGCCACCACGAGGTTGCGCATGAGGGTCACCTTGTATCCGTTGTGCGGCAGGGGCCGGGCCGCGGCCAGTTCGGCGTCCGCGGCGGCGGCGAAGGTGCGGGCATCGGCCGGTGCGCCCGTGAGCACCCGCTCGGCCTCCCGGGCCCGCCAGGGCCGCGACGCGACCGCTCCGAGGGCGAGCCGCACCTCCCGTACGTTTCCTGCCTCGACGTCCAGCGCGGCGGCGACGGACCCGATCGCGAACGCGTACGAGGCCCGCTCCCGCACCTTCCGGTAGCGCGAGGTGGCGGCGACCGGTGCGGGCGGCAGGGTGACGCCGGTGATCAGCGCGCCCTGCGGCAGGGCGGTCTCCCGGTGCGGGGTGTCACCGACCGGCAGATAGAACTCCGCGAGCGGCAACTCCCCGGGCCCGTCGGCCGTTTGGTACGACACGACGGCGTCGAAGGCGGTGAGCGCCACGCCCATGTCCGACGGGTGTACGGCAACACAGTGGTCGGAGGCGCCGAGGATCGCGGCGTTGTGGTGCTCGCCGGCGATGGCGGGGCAACCGCTGCCGGGGTTGCGCTTGTTGCACGGCTGGGTCACGTCGGCGAAGTAGCCGCAGCGGGTGCGCTGGAGCAGATTCCCGCCGACCGTGGCCATGTTGCGCAGCTGCCCGGAGGCGCCGGCCAGCACCGCCTGCGTCAACGCCGGGTAGCGGCGGCGGACTTCGGGGTGGGCGGCGAGGTCGCTGTTGGTGACGGTGGCGCCGATCCGCAGGCCGCCGTCGGGCGTCGACTCGATGCGGTCCAGCGGCAGTTCGCGTATGTCGACGAGGCGGGCGGGCCGCTCGACGCCGGTCCTCATCAGGTCGACGAGGTTGGTGCCGCCGCCGAGGAACCTCGCGTCCGGATCGGCGTCCAGCAATCCGACCGCGCCGGAGACGTCGTGCACCCGCTGATAGCCGAACTCCCTCATGCCGCCGCCTCCGTGGCCTTCGTCTCGGCCGCGGCCGCCTGGGCGACCGCCTGGACGATCGACACATACGCGCCGCAGCGGCACAGGTTGCCGCTCATCCGCTCACGGATCTCCTCGGCGGTCAACGGCGGCGGTCCCGCCTCGGGCCGTACGTCGCCGGTGACGGCGCTCGGCCAGCCGGCCGCGTGCTCCTCGATCACCGCGACGGCCGAACAGATCTGGCCAGGTGTGCAGTAACCGCACTGATAGCCGTCGAGGTCGAGGAAGGCCTGCTGCACAGGGTGCAGCCGTTCGCCGTCGGCCAGGCCTTCGACAGTGGTGATCTCCCGCCCCTCGACGGCCACCGCCAGTTGCAGACAGGAAACGGCGCGGCGGCCGTCGACCAGAACCGTGCAGGCGCCGCACTGCCCCTGGTCACAGCCCTTCTTGGTGCCTGTGAGAGCAAGCCGCTCACGCAGGGCGTCGAGCAGGGTGGTGCGGTGGTCGACGGCAAGGGAGTGTTTCTCGCCGTTGATGTTCAGGGTGATGGCACTGTGCGTCGACGAGGTGGCTGGGGCCATGATCAGCCTTCTTTCACAGATCCGGAACGCGCCGAGAAGGCGGTCCGGCACGCAGGCGTAAGGGAAACTTGGATGCGCCGGGAGGCAAAAAGGCAGCTCAGTACATGGCTGGATCGGGTCGGCCATGGCTATGATGGGTCCAACCGGACAGCTGTCCGTTACCAGGAAACGTACCGGACAGCTGTCCGCTTAGCAAGGCCGGG
Source organism: Streptomyces sp. NPDC096040 (assembly GCF_040303265.1). Taxonomy (NCBI): domain Bacteria; kingdom Bacillati; phylum Actinomycetota; class Actinomycetes; order Kitasatosporales; family Streptomycetaceae; genus Streptomyces; species Streptomyces sp. NPDC096040. The sequence continues at coordinate 141,451 of NZ_JBEOTA010000009.1, read as the reverse complement.
CGCCTCCACGAGCCCGCGAGGAGGGTCCGAGTGCCGGAGAAGAAGGACGCACCGCTGCGCTCCGACGCGCAGCGCAACCGCGAACGCATCCTGGAAGTGGCACTGGCCGAACTGACCCGCTGCGCCGACACCCCGCTCAGCGCGATCGCCAAGAAGGCGGGCGTCGGCCAGGGCACCTTCTACCGCAACTTCCCCAACCGCGAGGCGCTCGTCCTGGAGATCTACCGCCACGAGATGCAGCAGGTCGCCGACTGGGCGGTCCACCTGCTCGAGACGCGGGAACCGGACCGGGCCCTTCGCGAGTGGATGGACCGGCTCGCCCGGTTCGCCATGGCCAAGGCCGGCCTGGCCGACGCGATCCGCCAGGCCACGTGCGCGCCCGGCGCGGCGGCGAAGCCCGAGCACACCCCGGTGACCGCCGCGTCCGACCTCCTGCTCCGCGCCGCCGAGAAGGCCGGCACCATCCGCACCGGTGTCACCGCGGACGACTTCTTCCTCGCCATCAACGGCCTGTTCACGATCGACCCGCTTGGCGACTGGGAAGCGCGAGCCGCCCGCCTCTTCGACCTGGTCATGGACGGACTGCGGGCGGGAGCGCCCGGACCGAAGGCCGACTGAACGGGACGCGAGCCCCTCTCGACGCGGCGGCACGGGAAGTCCCCGGCACGGGAGTTCCACACTTCGGACAGCTGCGATCGCAGGCGACCCGGAGTTCCTCGGGCCCCCTCTGCCGGTAGGGAGGGGGGTGGGCGACCAGGCGCGGGTCGGCCGGCCGGGTCGCGACCGCAGTCAGCGCGGCTTCGCCCTCCATGCGGGCCAGTGCCGCGCCGAGGCAGTGGTGCACGCCGCCGCCGAAGGAGAGGCGCGCGTTGTGCGGTCGTTCCGGCCAGAAGCGGTCCGGGGCGGTGAAGCGGCGCGGGTCACGGTTGCCGACTGCGAGGAGCATGACGATGCGGTCGCCGGCCGGGACGACCTGGCCGGCGACGCGGATCTGCCGATGGCGGCGGCAAGGCTCGCTGGTACGGCAGCGTACTCGACGGGGCGTCCTACGAACTCGTCCGAGCCATGCGCAATGTCGTACTCGGACAGGACCCTCCGGTCCAGCTCACCGAGCGCGCCGTCACCTATCTCGCACAGCTCCGCGAATCCGCCATCGACACCACCCACCCCGGCGGCACCGTCATCACACGCATCGGCGACGACGTCCGATGGTGGACCTGGGCCGGCTTTCGCGCCAACGCCACACTGACCGCAACGCTCGCCGGGCTCACCGACGAAAAGCAGGACTTCAACGAGCTTCGGCCAGAGCCGCATCGTTGGTCCTCCCCCGAGTTCCAGCTTCGAGTATCACCCTGCGCTACATGTCCGTTCACCGTAGCTATACGAGACAAGGGCCGGGAGTCGCGTGGGTTCACGGAAACCGAAGTCTCTTCAGTGTGAACCCACCGGTCCACCGATGTGCTTCAGGTCAGTGGATCCGTGGGTTCGGGTGCAGCACGAGGGTGCCGAGTGAGCCGAAGAGCTTCGGCCAGAACTTCGGCGTCGACCTGTGCCGGTGTCCTGTCGCCGTATTCGAGGATGTCGTACTCGTCGTCCAGGTTGGCAAGTTGTTCGACCAAGGGCAGTTTGTGCCCGAAGCGCTGGTGGATCCGGAAGGCCAGCTCGCGTGGTGTCAGCTCGCCGGCCAGCGTCCGGGCGGCGAGTGCTCGTGCGGCGGCTTCCTGTCCGGCAACGCTGCCCGCTGGGTAGAAGGTGAGGCCCAATTCATGGAGTGCTGGGGGAAGGAGATCGGGGACGTCGTAATCTGCCTCCGCGCGTGTGCACGCGGCCAGCATCCGCAGGGCGGGACTGTCGAGGCCAGCGACGAGCGCATCACAGGCGCCAGTGACGACATCGGTTGCATGGATCTCGCCCATGCTCCAGAGAACGGCACGGTCCTGAAGCTCGCGGGCTGCTGGTTCGGTCGACGTCATCTGTCCATGATCTCGTCACCAGGTTGAGCAAAGCGAGCCGGTTTCACTGCGATACCTGCTCGGCAGCCTCTCCCAGAAGCGCGCGTGCTGAGTCTGCGTAGCGGATGGCGGTCTTCTCATCGATGCCGAAGACGAGGGCGAGGTGGAGTGGGTCGGCGCCGTGAGTGAGGGCTTCTTCGAGCTGGCGGTCGGCACGGAGTCGTTCGAGAGTGGCGGTGAGGTTGCGGGTGGCCCGGGTGGTCCAGAGCTTGCCGGCCGGCCGAGCTCGACGGCGGTCTTCTGGGTGATCAGCAGGTGCGGGCTGGCTGTATTCGGCCAGCGGTTGCGGCGGTAGTCGAGCCAGTCCAGCACGGCACGGCGCGTGAGGTCGCCGAGGGGGCGGACGTGGCCGCCGACAGTGATGCACCGGTTGCCCAGGTCCACGTCGTCCAGCTGCATCGTCCGGATCGTCTTCGGTCGTGCTGCGTGGGCGGCGGCCAAGGCGATGATGAGCCGGATGTCTGGAGTGCTCGCTGTGCCGATTGCCTCGTCGATGTCCGCCTGGTCGAGAGGCTGGACAACGCCACCGCTCTGGCGGGGGACATGGATGCGGATCGTGGGGTTGCGGAAGATCTGACCGTTCTTCTTCGCATGCTGGAAAAGTGACCGCAGGGCGACAATCCGGGTTTCGCGCTGTTTGCCAGTGACGGCATCCCGGGTGGCGGTGATGTCCTCCCGGGTGACTTCCCGCAGGTGGTCGTAACGGCTGGACCACTCCAGCAGCACCGGCTGGATCTCACCCAGGTAGGCCCATGTCATATGCCGGGAGCGGGGCTCGGACCGCGGGCCACCGTCAAGGAGAGTGCGAACCCAGGCTTCGACGGCGCGACGGATGCCCGGGGGCATCCCGTCGAGTTTTCGCTCCAACCACCGGTCGACGACGGGGGCCCGGTCGTCGGCGAACAGGCCGAGAAGGTCGAGGACTTCGACGGTCCGCACGACGGGAAGCCCACGGACTCGTAGGGCCGCGAAGAGCTCGGAGTATCGGATCGACTCACCTTCGCGGAAGCCGGACAGCACGATGACCAGGGCTCGGTTCACGTCGCTGGTGATCCAGCGGCTCCAGCCACGGGCCTCTCCCAGCGTCCGGGCGGCCTGCTGGGCCCGGACCAGCCTGGGATTGGCCAGGTCGGCGTGGAGTTCCCGATCGAACCGTCGGAAGTCCCGAGTAACAGTGAATAGTGTCAGTTGCGTTGACGTCGCGATCACGCGATGCGGTTCGGGAAGCGGCGGCTACTTCAGCACGCGCCGTCCGGCCTTGCCGACCCACGGCCCGCCGTTCTTGGGCCGCTGGAGATTCGCGAAGCGCACACCTCAGTACGCTCCGCGCACCGCGCTCGCTGCCAGGCCCGATCATCATGACTCGCTGACGCGGTCAAGGACGCCGGTCCCAACTGGTCCCCAAGAATGATCAAGGGCCGGTTTCGGATGCCTCCGAAACCGGCCCTGACCTGCGACTCATACGAGTCGGGACGACAGGATTTGAACCTGCGACCCCTTGACCCCCAGTCAAGTGCGCTACCAAGCTGCGCCACGTCCCGCTGCGGAGTCACGCGGTGTGTGCCGCGTGATCACGCAGGTCAACACTACCGCACGCGTGCCGGTGCTGCTGCCGCCCGTTCCGTGACCGGTGCGGTGACGCGCTGTGCGCGGCGGACCGGGACGAGGAGCGCGGCCCCGGCGGCGGTCAGGCAGAACAGGGTGAGCAGGGCCCACGCGTGGGTGTAGCCCGAGGCGTACGGCAGCCCGGAGGGCTGGAGCCGGCCGGTGACCAGGACGCTGGTGAGCGCGGCGCCGATGGAGCCGCCGATGGTGCGGATGTTGGCGTTCATACCGGTCGCGGCGCCGGTCTGCTCGGGCGGCACGCTGCCCACGACGAGGTTGGCCATCGAGGCGAAGGCCAGGCCGATGCCGAGACCGAACAGGCCGGAGACGACGGCGATCTGCCACTGTTCGGTGTGCCACAGGGTGAGCAGGCCGAGCGCGAGGGCGCCGAAGGCCGCACCGGCGGTGAGGAGCGCCTTGGCGCCCACCAGGGGCTCCAGCCGGCCGCTGAGGATGCCCGAGAGGAACATCGCGATCAGCATCGGAACCATCAGCAGCCCGGAGGCCGTGACGCCGGCGCCGAAACCGTATCCGGCGGCGGACGGTGTCTGGACGAAGCCGGGCAGGAAGGACCAGAGCGCGTACATGCCCGCGCCGAACAGCAGCGCGGCGGCGTTGGTGGTCCAGACGACGGGCAGTCGCATGACGCGCAGGTCGATCAGCGGGGTGCGGGAGCGGGCCTCGGCGAGCAGCCACACCGCGAACAGCACGACGGCCACGCCGAACAGACCGAGCACCTTGGCCGAGCCCCAGCCCCACTGCCCGGCCTGACTCAGCGGCAGCAGCAGCGCCACCAGCCAGGCGGAGAGCAGCCCGGCACCGAGCCAACCGACGCTGCCCTCGGCCCTCTTGGGGGACTCGGGGACATAGCGTGCGGCGATGAGGACGGTCACGGCGACCACCGCGACCGGGATCCAGAACAGCCAGCGGTAGTCAAGAGCCGAGACGATGGGGCCCGCGGCCACGATGCCGACGCCGCCGCCGGCCGCGATCACCGCGGACAGGTTGCTGATGCTGCCGCTGACCTCGCGCGGGGCGAACTCGTCCCGGATGACGCCGAAGGAGAGCGGGAACAGGGCCCCGCCGACGCCCTGGACGACGCGGGCGACGACCAGGACGCCGATGTTCGGTGCGAGGGCGGCGAGCAGACAGCCGGCCAGGACGGCCAGGAGGACGGCGACGAGGGTGCGCTTCTTGCCGGTCAGGTCGCCGACCCGGCCGAGTATCGGGGTGAAGACGGAGGCGGACAGCAGATAGGCAGTCATCACCCAGGTCGCGTTGGACTGCGAGGTGTGCAGGGCGTGCTGGACGGTCGGCAGAGCCGGGGCGACCAGCGACTGGAGCATGGAGAACACGCCGGCACCGGTCGCGAGGACCGCGAAGGTGAGGCGGGTGGACTTCCGGGGCATGAAGGAGCCTCTCCGACATCGGAACGGAGGGAAATGTCAGGGGAATGCCTGTGAGCGTGCGCGGGTGCGGGCACCGGGCCGCGTCCGGCCATGGCATACCGCTCCCCACTGCTAAAGTGGAGGTACCCCTCCACTCTAATGGAGGCAACCCTCCGTTTCAACCGAAGTCGAGGAACCCCTCCGGTTCATCCGTGTCCCACGGGAGGCAGCAATGACGGACAGCCCGTTCGCCGTCAGTGAGATCGTCGCGTCCCGGCGGCCGCACCGGAAGGACGCGGCCCGCAACTACGACGCACTGATCACGGCCGCCCGCGAGGCGTTCGCCGAGCGGGGCGCGGACGTCTCCCTGGAGGACGTCGCCCGCCGCGCCGGGGTGGGGATCGGCACCCTCTACCGGAACTTCCCCACCCGTCGCGAACTCTTCGAGAGCGTCTACGCGGACGAGGTCAACGCCCTGTGCCAGGCCGCCGTGGAACTGTCCGAGAGGCTGGAGCCGTGGGAGGCACTGGCGGCCTGGCTGAACCGCTTCGTGGGCTACGCGGCGACCAAGCGGGCGGTGCGTGAGGCCCTCGACGGCGAGTCGGAGATCTTCCAGACCTGCCGCGAGTCGATGTTCGCGGCCGGCGGCCCGCTGCTGGAGCGGGCGCAGAAGGCGGGCGCGGCCCGCACCGACATGGAGATCGGCGATCTGCTCCGGCTGGTCTCCGGGGTCACGGCGACGGCCTTCGAGGACGACGCCCAGCGCGACCGCGTCCTCGGGATCGCCCTGGACGGGGTGAGAGCGGGCCGCTAGGCCCTTATGTGCGCGGTGAGCCGCCCTCGTACGCCGCCCGCAGCACGCTCAGGGCGTCGTCGGCCGTGACCGGCCTCGGGTTGGCGTACGGCTGCCCCGCGACCTGTCCGGCTGCCACCGCCAAGTCGGCTTCCCGCAGACCGAGTTCGGCGAGGGAACGGGGTGCGCCGAGTCGGCCCGCCAGCTCCCGCAGGGCGGCCGGCGCGTCGTCCGCCCCCAGCGCCCGGGCCACGGCGGCGGCCGCCTCCGGTACGGCGGGCGCGTTGAAGGCGAAGGCGTACGGCAGCACGACGGTGTGTGTCTCGGCGTGCGGGAGTCCGAAAGTGCCGCCGAGGACATGGCACAGCTTGTGATGCAGGCCCATGGTGGTGGCGCCCAGACAGGCCCCGCACAGCCAGGCGCCGTACAGGGCGCGGGAGCGGGCCGGTACCGAGTCGGGGGCGGCGGCGATCGCGGGCAGAGCGCCCGCCAGCGCCCGTACGCCCTCCTCGGCCATCAGCGCGACCAGCGGCGAGCCGTCCGGCGCGTACAGCGCCTCCACGGCGTGGGCGAGGGCGTTGATCCCGCTGGTCACCGAGAGCGGGACGGGCAGGGAGAGGGTGAGCTCGGGGTCGTAGACGACACTGCGCGGCAGGACGACGGGGTCGCGGCCGGTGCGTTTGACGCCGTGCTCGGTGAGGCCCCAGACCGGGGTCATCTCGGAGCCCGCGTAGGTCGAGGGCACGGCGATCAGCGGAAGGCCGGTGCGCAGGGCGATGGCCTTGCCGAGGCCGATGGCGGAGCCGCCGCCGACGGCCACACAGCCGTCGGCGCCCGCGGCCCGGGCCGCCGCGACGCCCCGGGCCGCGACTTCCACGGGCACATGCATCCGGGCCCCGGTGTGCAGGCCGGCGCAGGCGAGCCCGAGCGAGTCGGCGACGGCCCGCGCGGTCTCGGCACCCCGCTCTCCGCTGAGCACCAACAGCCGCCGCAGACCGAGGTGCCGAGCCTCCTCGGCGGGCGCGGTGAGCGCGGCGCCGCGCCGGAACACCACCCGCACGGGCCGGGTCTCGTACACGAAGTCCAGGGGGTTCACGAGCGCTCCAGTACGAGGTCGAACCGGGCGTGCCGGAACGGGTTCGGCACGCCGAACTCCCCTGCCAGCGCCGGGTCGTCGGTCGGGGTGAAGTCCTTGACCAGGCTCTCCTTGACCGCGAACACCGCGTCGGAATCCAGGTACGCACCGCCGGCGACGAAGATGTGCGTGGTGACCGGAGCGTGTCCCTCGGCCGAGACGATGAAGTGGATGTGGGCGGGGCGGTAGGGGTGCCGTCCGGTGGCCTTCAGCAGGGCGCCCACCGGGCCGTCGGTCGGGATCGGGTACGCGCTGGGCACGCAGGTCCGGAACCGGAAGCGGCCCTCGCCGTCGGCCGTGAACAGGCCCCGGCCGTTGCCGGGCGGCTGGACGTCGGGCCGCTGCACGTCGTAGAAGCCGTGCGGGTCGGCCTGCCAGACGTCCAGGACGGCGCCGGGCAGCGGGGTGCCGTCGGCGGACCGGACCACACCGCTTACCACGCAGGGTTCGCCGGTGCCGACCAGGTCGATGTCCGCGCCCAGCTCCCGGACCGGGGACTCGGTCATGTGGAAGGGGCCAAGGACCGTCGACTCGGTGCTGCCGGGGTCGCTGTGCCCGTTGATCGTCTCGACCAGCATCGACAGGCCCAGCACATCGGAGAGCAGGATGAACTCCTGCCGCGTGTCCGTGCAGGTCTGCCCGGTCGCGGTGAGGAACGCGACCGCCGCCTCCCACTCGCGCTGGGTCAGCCGGGTCTCGCGCGCGAAGGCGTGCAGATGACGGATCAGCGCGGCGAGCAGCTCGCGCAGCCGGGGGTCGTCGGTGCCCCGCAGACTGTCGACGGCCTCGGTGGTGACCGCGTCTTCGGTTGTCATACCGGCTCCTTGCCCGGGGGAACAGTGACCTTGAGTGATCGTAAACCGTTTACCGTTCAATGAACCGGATCGTTTCCGGATCTACTTGATGAGCGCGTTGGCCACCACCACGATCACCCCGAGCAAGGCGTCGAGCATGCCGATGAGCACGGCCGCGGGCCAACTCCGCGCCGACCAGCGGGCAGTGACGAGGCCCAGACCGAACAGGATCACGATGTTCAGGACGAACGCCGGGTACTCCACGCCCTTGGCCGGCCACCAGCCCCAGCCGGCGCCCGCGAGCAGGAAGACCGTGGGCAGGACGGCCGTGACCAGCGGCCACTCGTCGGCCACGGTGCGCAGCGCGTCCCAGCGCTGGTGCGGGGCCCGCTCGGCGATGTAGTGGGCGTAGCCGTGGGCCAGTGCGGAGGCGCAGGCGGTGACCAGGACCCAGAGGGCGTCGTAGCGGCGGCCGGCGGCGGAGGTGTGGCCGTACTGGCTGAGCGCGGCGACCATCGAGGAGGCCAGCACTGAGCCGTAGACCCCGCCGAACAGGATGGCCTCGCGGGTGTCGTTCGTGTGCGGCTCCGCCACCGCCGCCGTGGAGTCGGCCATGTTCTCCACGATCACCCCGGCGCGCCGCTCCCGCCAGTCCGGGCAGCCCGACGAAGTGTCCTTCCACCAGGCCCGATGCCCCACACCCTGTCCACGCCCAGGGTGCCGGTGGGCTCGCTAGGGTCGCCGTATGACGACGCACAGCTTCGCCCTGCACATCCCCGACGCCGAACTCGAACCCGACCCGCTGGATCCGGCGCAGATCGTCTCCGGCACGCCCGAGGTCACCGGGAAGGTGGTCTGGGAGTCGGCCGACGGCAGGCAGGTCCGGGGGATCTGGCAGATCACCCCGGGCGTGGTCACCGACACCGAGGCGGACGAGCTGTTCGTGGTGGTCAGTGGCTCGGCGACGATCGAGGTCGAGGGCGGGGCGACGTTCACGGTGGGCCCCGGGGACATGGCCGTACTGCGCGAGGGCGACCGTACGACGTGGACGGTGCACGAGACGCTGCGCAAGGCGTACGCGATCAATCTGTGAGCGCGCTCAGCGGGTCGTGGAGGCGGGCATGTTGTAGGGCGTGACCACCTGGATCGCCGACGGCAGGGTCGGGCCCGCCGGCGGCAGGGCGCCCTGGGCGCGCATCACCAGATGGCAGGCCTCGCGCATGTCCTGCCGCAGGTCGTGGTGGAGGACGGCGGACAGGCGGTGCGCGCGCAGCAGGTGGGTGTTGTCGTGGTCGAGGTCGTGGGCGATGAACACGGCGCACTCCCGGCCCACGTCGGCGAAGGCACGCAGGGTCGCGTTGTTGCCGCCGCCGATCGAGTAGACCGCGCGGATCTCCGGGTCGTGTTCCAGGGCGGCGCGGACCAGGTCGTACTGGGTGGCGTCCAGCCCCTGCCCCTCCGCGATCTCCACCAAAGTCCGCTCGGGATGGGCGGCCCGCATGACGCTGCGGAAGCCCATCTCACGCTCCTCCTCGTTGCGGAAGAAGCCGCTGCTGAGGCTGGTGAGGACATTGCCGGGCCGGTCGCCGAGCCACTGGCCCATGAGATAGGCGGCGGTGGCGCCGGCCGCCCGGTTGTCACTGCCGACATAGGCGAGCCGGCCGCTGGCGGGCAGGTCGGTGACCAGGGTGACGACCGGTATCCCCGCCGCCCCGAGGCACCCCACGGCGGCGGTGATCTCGGGGACGTCCGGCGCCTTGAGGATCACACCCTGCGAGCCCCGGCGGGCGATCCGGTCGAGCGTCCTCACCAGCTCCGCCACCGGACCGGTCTCCCGGAAGTGGAACCGGGAGCGCACCACCGCCGGGTGCAGCGAGGGCAGCTCGGCCTCCAGCGCGCCGCGCACGGCCGTGGTGAACCGCTCGGGCGCCTGCATCACGATGTCGACCATGAAGGTACGGCCCACCAGCCGGACCTGGGTGCGCTGCCGGTCCAGATCGGCGATGGCCTGCCGCACCTCCCGCACGGTGCTCTCCCGCACCCCTCCCCTGCCGTTCAGCACCCGGTCCACGGTGGCCTCGCTGAGCCCTGCCTGACGTGCGATTTCACGGATGGGGAAGGGGTGGCCCACGGCCTGGCTCCTTGAGGGGTTTTTGATGGCTCACTGCTGGTTGTTCGAGGGGTTTGTACTGACAAGAATGACAGAGCCCCGCCGCTCCCACGGCCCTGATCGTGGCCGTGCCCGTGGCCATGACCGAAAGAAGGACACCGATGTCCCTCGCCGCCGAACAGGGCCGCGCCTGGCTCTCGCAGCAGGACTGCGACCTCGACACCTTCCGCGCGCTGGTCGAGCGGAGCACCGACCCGGCCGGCTATCCGTACGCCTCGGCCGTCGAGCGCAACGTGCTCGTCTACGACAGCGAGCGGCTGCGCACCGCCGACGCGCCCCACGCGGTGCGGACCGAACTCGTGCGCGCCCTCACCGACGGCCCGGGCGTCGTCGTCCTCAAGGGCGCGTTCCCCGATCCGAAGGTCGTCGACCGGGCCACGGCGGTGTTCGACGCGCTGATCTCTGAGCAGAACGAGTCGGGAGCCGGGGCGGGCGACCACTTCGCGAAGCCGGGCGCCAACGAACGGGTGTGGAACGCGCTGGAGAAGACGGCGCTGTACGACCCCGAGGTGTTCGCCGACTACTACGCCAACGACGTCCTGGCCCTGGTCTTCCGGGCCTGGCTGGGCCCCGGCTACCAGATCACGTCGCAGATCAACGTGGTCAACCCGGGCGGCATGGCGCAGACCGCGCACCGCGACTACCACCTCGGTTTCCTCTCCGACGAGCAGGCCGAGGCCTACCCGGCGCACGTACACCGCCTCTCCCCGGTGCTCACACTCCAGGGCGCGGTCGCGCACTGCGACATGCCGGTGGAGTCCGGGCCGACGATGTACCTGCCGTACTCGCAGACGTACGAGCCGGGCTATCTGGCCTGGCGGCGGCCGGAGTTCCAGGACTACTTCAAGGCCCACCACGTGCAGTTGCCCCTCGCAAAGGGCGACGCGGCGTTCTTCAACCCGGCGGTGTTCCACGCGGCCGGCACCAACCGGACCCCCGACGTGCGCCGGATGGCCAACCTGCTCCAGGTGTCCTCGGCCTTCGGGCGGGCCATGGAGACGGTGGACCGGGAGGCGGTGACCAACGCGGTCTACCCGGTGCTGCGCCGGCGCCTGACGGAGGGAGTCGCCGAGGCCTGGCTGGAGCACGTCATCGCCGCGAGCGCCGAGGGCTACCCGTTCCCGACCAACCTCGACAGCGATCCGCCGGTCGACGGCATGGCCCCGCCCTCGCAGGCGGACCTGGTGCGGCGGGCGCTGCGCGAGGGATGGGCGACCCGGGTGCTGCGGGACGAGCTGCGGGCCGCCGCGGCCCGGCGTGAGAGCTGAAAGGCCAAGGATTCGATGGGACTTCTCGACGACAAGATCGTCCTCGTCAACGGCGGCAGCCAGGGCGTCGGCGCGGCCATCGCGCGGGCCGCGGTCCGGGAGGGCGCCACGGTCGCCGTCACCGGCCGCCGCCCCGGGCCCGGCGAGGCCCTGGTGGCCGAACTGTCCGCCGCCGGCGGCAAGGCGCTGTACGTGCGGGCCGACCTCTCGGACGCCGGGCAGGCCAAGGCCTCGGTGGGTGAGGTGATCGAGGCGTACGGCCGGATCGACTGCCTGGTCAACTCGGCGGGACTCACCTCCCGGGGCACCCTGCTGGACACCACGCCCGAGCTGTTCGACCAGCACATCGCGATCAACCTCAAGGGGCCGTTCTTCGCGATGCAGGCGGCGGTCGCCGACATGGTCGCGCGCAAGGCGCCCGGCACGGTCGTCAACATCATCACGTCGTCCGCGCACGGCGGGCAGCCGTATCTCGCGCCGTACGTCGCCGCGAAGGCCGGCCTGATCGGCCTGACCCGCAATGCGGCGCACGCCCACCGCTGGGACCGGGTCCGGATCAACGGCCTGAACATCGGCTGGACGGCGACGGAGGGCGAGGACGCGACGCAGCGGGCGTTCCACGGGGCGGGGGACGGGTGGCTGGCAGAGGCCGCGTCCAAGTTGCCGATGGGGAAGCTCGGCCAACCGGACGAGATCGCGGATTTCGTGGTGCTGCTGTTGTCGGAGCGGTCGGGGGTGGTGACCGGGTCGGTGATCGACTGGGACCAGAACGTGCTGGGTGGGCTCGACTAAAGGGGTTGCCGCCCCGGGCCGCGGGTCGTCTGCGGCTGCGTTGTGGCTGATCGCGCAGTTCCCCGCGCCCCTGAGGGGGCGCATACACACCAAGGAGTAAGACGCCCATGCGTATTGGAATTCTCGGGCTCGGTCGTATCGGTGCCTTTCATGCCGAGACCCTCTCGGGGCTCGACGCGGTCGAGTCGCTCGTTCTTGCCGATCCCTTCGCGGACGCCGCCAAGGCAGCCGCGGAGAAGTTCGGCGGCGAGGTGGCGGACTCGCCCGAGGCCGTGCTTGCCGCGGGCATCGACGGCGTGGTGATCGCCGCCGCCACTGACGCCCACCCGGCCCTGATCCTCGCTGCCGTCGAGGCCGGCATCCCCGTTTTCTGCGAGAAGCCCGTCGCCAAGCACATGAGTGACGGTGTCGAGGTACTCAAGGCCGTCCAGGGCAAGGACGTACCGATCCAGATCGGCTACAACCGCCGTTTCGACGCCGGGTTCGTCGCCGCGCGTGCCGCCGTCCAGGCCGGGGAGCTGGGCAAGTTGCACACCGTCCGCTCCACCACCCTGGACCCGGCCCCGCCGCCCGCCGCCTACGTCGCGGTGTCCGGCGGCATCTTCCGGGACTGTTCGGTCCACGACTTCGACATCATCCGCTGGGTGACCGGCCGTGAGGTCACCGAGGTGTACGCGGTCGGCGGCAACCGGGGTGCCGACTACATCAAGGAGGCGGGTGACGCCGACACCACCGGCGCGATCCTCACCCTGGACGACGGCACCATCGCGGTGGTCTCCAACTCCCGCCACAACGCACGGGGTTACGACGTCCGTATGGAGCTGCACGGCTTCGCGGACTCGATCGCCGTCGGCCTGGAGGACAAGCTCCCGCTGCGTTCGGTCGAGCCCGGGGTGACCTTCCCGGCGGGCACCCCGCACGACTTCTTCATGGACCGCTTCACCGCGGCCTACCGCGCCGAACTCGCCGCGTTCGCCGAGGTCGTGGCCGGCACCCGGCCCTCCCCGTGCACGGTCGAGGACGCCCTGGAGGCCGGCTGGATCGCGGAGGCCTGCACGCTGTCCCTGCACGAGCACCGTCCGGTGACGATCGCGGAGGTACGCGGCGCCTGACACCGGGCACGGCGGCGGGGCGGGCAGAGGGACCGGAGCACGGTCCCGGCCCGCCCCTTCGTCATTTCCCCTGACGCCGAGCTGGAGGAGTACGTCCTCCGGGTCGATGTCCTTGCTTGAGCGTGCCGTCCGCCGCGCCGACGTCGAGCGGGGTACCGGTGCGTGCACAGAAGACCTCGGCGAGCGCGGACGGCGGGTGCCGACGCGTCGGCTGCCGGACTTCGCGATGCGTCTCGCGGCCCGTTTCCGGGGCCCCGCGCCACGGGAGAGCACCCCGGCACCGGGCCGGCGCAACCGGCACAGCACCGAGAAGGCGGCGCGGCTGCTCGGCCGGCAGCCGCGCCCGGCCCGGCAGACGGTGCGGGACCGCGCCGAGAGCCTGCCCGCCCGCGGCGCGATGGACCTCCCGCCGGCTCAGAGGCCGTAGCGGACCGCGAACTCGTCCGGGTCGTAGGCGTCCCGGTCCGGGTCATGCTGGATCGCCGGCCTGGTCTCGACCATGTCCTCCGGGCGGATCCGCTCCGGCAACACCCCGAAACGGTGCTGCCGCAACACCGCGGCAGCACCGTCGACGACCGGCTCAGCGTGCTCTTCGTGTGTCATCCTCGCCCCCATGGCCCGTTTCCTCCGCCGCGGCGACGCTCCGCCACGACGGTGGAGTTCGCTTTCGTCCCGTCGTCAGGAAGAACGTCCGGGTTCCGGCGTGTGTTCCCGGGCTCAGGCGCCGCAGGACCGCAGGAACTTCCGGGTGCGCACCGCGATGGGCAGCGGCTTGTCCGGCTCGCAGGGGTACATGTCCTGCTCGACGATGGCGAACAGATCGACGCCCAGCCGCTGCGCCGCCTCCATCACCGGGCCCAGCTCCGGTACCCCGGTGGGCGGTTCGCACATCACGCCCTGGGCCACGGCCGGGCCGAACGGGGTGCCCTTGGCCTGGACGTCGGCCAGGATCGCCGGGTCCACCTGCTTGAGGTGGAGGTAGCCGATCCGCTCGCCGTAGGTCTCGATCAGCTTGACGCTGTCGCCGCCGCAGTAGGCGTAGTGGCCGGTGTCCAGGCAGAGGTTGACCAGGTCCGTGTCGGTCGAGTCGAGGAAGCGCTCCACGTGCTCCTCGGTGTCGATGTGGGTGTCGGCGTGCGGATGGACGACGATGTCCAGGCCGTACGTCTCCCTCACCTCGTGGCCGAGCCGTTCCATGCCCTTGGTGAGGTGGGCCCACTGCTCGCCGGTCAGCTCGTGCGGCTCCAGGATCTCGGCGGTCTTGTCGTCGCGCCAGAAGGACGGGATGACCACCAGGTGCTTCGCGTCCATCGCCTGGGTGAGCGCGGCGACCTGGCTGACGTGCTCCCAGGTGGCGTCCCAGACGGCGGGGCCGCGGTGCAGGCCGGTGAAGACCGTGCCGGCCGAGACCTTCAGGTTCCGCCGGCCGATCTCGTCGGTGAGGCGGGCCGGGTCGGTGGGAAGGTAGCCGTAGGGGCCGAGTTCGATCCAGGAGTACCCGGCCTCGGCGACCTCGTCGAGGAAGCGTTCCCAGGGGACCTGCCGGGGGTCGTCGGGGAACCAGACGCCCCAGGAGTCGGGGGCCGAGCCGACACGGATGCGGTCGAGGGCGTTCGCCATGCTCAGGACTTTCCTTCCGGACCGGTCACCGCGGGGGCGGTGAGGTCCTCCTCTTCCGGGAGTTCCTCGGTGTCGACTCCGCGGACCTGGGACAGTTCGTGCTTGAGGGCGGCGAGTTCGGCGCCGCCCGCCATGTGGTTGGTGAGCTCTTCGAGGGTGATCTCGCTGCGTTCGGCGGAGAGTTCGAGGGTCCCGAGGCGCAGGACGCTGAAGTGGTCACCGACCATGTAGGCGTGGTGGGGGTTGTGGGTGATGAAGATGACGCCGAGGCCGCGGTCGCGGGCGGCGGCGATGTACTTGAGGACCACACCGGACTGCTTGACGCCGAGGGCGGCGGTGGGCTCGTCGAGGATCAGCACCCGGGCGCCGAAGTAGACGGCGCGGGCGATGGCCACGCACTGGCGCTGGCCACCGGAGAGGGTGCCGATGGGCTGGTCGAGGTCGTCCAGGACGATGCCCATGTTGCGCAGTTCGCGGTCGGCGGTCTCCTTCATCCTGGCGATGTCGAGACGCCGTACCGGCCAGGGGCCCTTGGTCATCTCGGAGCCGAGGAAGAAGTTCCGCCACACCGGCATCAGGGGGACGGTGGCGAGGTCCTGGTAGACGGTGGCGATGCCCTTGTCGAGGGCCTCGCGCGGGGTGGTGAAACGCACCGGCTCGCCGTCGACGAGGAAGTCGCCCTCGGTGTGCTGGTGCAGCCCCGAGATGATCTTGATGAGGGTGGACTTGCCTGCGCCGTTGTCGCCGAGGACGCAGGTGACCTGGTCGGGGAAGACCTTGAGGTCGACGCCGTGCAGGGCGCGGATGTTGCCGTAGGACTTGCCCGCGCCGCGCAGTTCGACGATCGGGGCGCCTTCGGCGGGTGCCGTGTCCTGGAGGAAGGCGCCGTGGGTTCCGGTTCCGTTGTCTGTCATCGGGTCACCTCCTGGTCGCGGTGCGCTGGACCCACAGGTTGATCAGGACGGCGCCGAGCAGCATGACGCCGAGGAAGGCCTTGAACCAGTCGGGGTTCCAGCCGGCGTAGACGATGCCCTGCTGCACCATGCCGAACATGAAGGCGCCGAAGACCGGGCCGATCGCCGAGCCCGCACCGCCCGTCAGGAGGCAACCGCCGATGACCGCGGCGGAGATGTAGATCAGCTCCTGGCCGACGCCCTCGCCGGACTGCACGGTGTTGAACGAGAACAGCTGGTGCATCCCGACGAACCAGGCGCCGAAGCCGACCAGCATGAACAGCGAGATCTTGGTGAAGGTCACGGGGACGCCGACCGCGCGGGCGCTCTCCTTGTTGCCGCCCACCGCGAAGATCCAGTTGCCGTACCTGGTGCGCAGCAGCACCCAGGTGGCGATCGCCGCGAAGACCAGCCACCACACGATGGTGATTTTCACTTCGACGCCGCCGATGTGGAAGGAGGAGGCGAAGATGCTCCTGACCTGGTCGAAGCCGTCCATGTTGCTGATGTCGTCGGTGGCGACGTTGCCGGTGACCAGCTTCGTGACCGCGAGGTTGACGCCCTGGAGGATCAGGAAGGTGCCCAGGGTGACCAGGAAGCTGGGCAGCCCCGTCCTGACCACCATCCAGCCGTTGAAGGCGCCGATGGCGAGCGACACGACGAGCGCGACGATCACGCCCGCCCACACGTTCAGCGTCAGCTGGTAGCTCAGCATGCTCGCGGTCAGCGCCGAGGTGACCACCGCGACACCGGCGGAGAGGTCGAACTCGCCGCCGATCATCAGCAGGGCCACCGGCAGGGCCATGATCCCGATGGTGGACGACTGGTACAGGATGTTCGCCATCGAGCTGGCTTCCCGCACCGGCGGCGCCGCGATCAGGAAGAAGACGTACACCGCGACGGCGCCGAGGAACACGCCCACGTCCGGACGGGCGAGCACCCGCAGCGCCAGGGGGCGTTGTGCGGTACGGCCGTCCTTCTCCTGGGGGCCGGAGGCCGGCGGCGGTGTGGTCACCGCCGGCTGTACCTGGTGGCTCATACCGATCACCGAGTGCCCTTCGCGGCGAACTGGGCGACCTTGTCGACGTTGGACTTGTCCACGAAGGCCGGCCCGGTCAGCACCGGCTGCTCACCGCCGCCCATGTAGTTGCCGTTGTTCTTGTAGAGCCACAGCGAGTCGACCGCCAGGTAGCCCTGCAGATAGGGCTGCTGGTCCACGGCGAACTCGATGGTCCCCTTGCTGATGGCGCCGGTCAGGTCCTTGTTGAGGTCGAAGGTCGCGATCTGCGCCTTGCTGCCCGCGTCGGACAGCGACTGCACGGCGATCAGCGCGATGGGGGCGCCGAGCGTGACCACATGGTCGACGGAGCTGTCCGTCTTGAGCTTGGCGGTGATCGTCGACCTGACCGCCGTCGGGTCCGTGCCGTTGACGTACAGGGTCTCCGTCGTCCCCGAGAACGTCTTCTTCACCCCGTCGCACCGCTGGGTGAGGCCGACGTTGCCCTGCTCCTGGATGACACAGACGACCTTCTTGGCGCCTTCCGTGTTCAGCCGGTTGCCGAGCGCCTCGCCCGCCACCGTCTCGTCCTGGCCGAAGAACTCCAGCAGGCCGAGCTTCTTCCAGTCGCTCACACCGGAGTTGAGCCCGACGACCGGGATCTTCGCCGCGGTCGCCTTGCCGATGACGGCCTTGAGGGCGTCCGGCTTGGCGAGGGTGACGGCGATCCCGTCGACCTTCTGGTCGATCGCGTTCTGCACCAGGTTGGCCTGGTTGCCGGCGTTCGGGTCGGCCGAGTAGACGAGTTTGACGTTGTCCTTGGCCGCGGCCGCCTCGGCACCCTTGCGGACGATGTCCCAGAAGGTGTCGCCCGGCGACTGGTGGGTGACCAGCGCGACCGTCATGCGGGGGGTGCTCGCCTTGCCGGCGGCGGCGGACCCGCCGCCCTCCTCCGACTTCTTTCCTCCGGAGCTGCTGGAGCAGCCGGCGAGGGTCAGGGCGGCCGCCGCGGCCACGGCCACGAAGGGGGCGAGTCTCCGCGGACGGATACGGGATGAGCGGTCCATCTTGCCTGCACCTCACTGTGCGACGGGAGAGGAAGGGGATCCGTGAGGATCCCGGACCCGGCCCGGAAAGTACTGGTCCGGGTCGGCGCTGTGCGTTGGGACGGGATACAAGTCCCTGCGCGGCCCGCTGTCAATACTTTGTTAAGACATCATTTCACACTCAGGTCCGAATGTAAGTACAAACCATTGACAGCTCCACCTGTCCCGATCTACACCTGAGAGGCATCCCGCCCCACCCTGGGAGCCTCGCGATCCCTACCCGCTCCCGCCTGGCGTACCCCTGTACACCATCCCGTCCGAATGAGGTCCCCATGAGCCAGCCGACCACCTGCCTGACCGTCGCCCAGGCGCTGGTGCGGTTCCTGTCCGCCCAGTACACCGAGCGCGACGGCGTCCGGCACCGGCTGATCGCCGGCACCTGGGGCATCTTCGGCCACGGCAACGTGGCCGGGATCGGCCAGGCGCTCCTGGAGTACGGCGACGTCATGCCGTACCACCAGGGCCGAAACGAGCAGGCGATGGTGCACGCGGCCGTCGGTCACGCCCGCCAGCTGGACCGGCTCTCCGCGCAGGCGGTGACCACGTCCATCGGCCCGGGCGCCACCAACCTGGTGACCGGCGCCGCCCTCGCCACCATCAACCGGCTGCCGGTGCTGCTGCTCCCCGGCGACTACTTCGCGAGCCACGCGCCCGACCCGCTGCTGCAACAACTGGAGCACCCGGCCGAGTTCGACGTCTCCGTCAACGACACGCTGCGCCCGGTCTCCCGCTACTTCGACCGGATCACCCGCCCCGAGGCGCTGATCCCGTCCGCGCTGAACGCCATGCGGGTGCTCGCCGACCCGGCCGAGACCGGCGCGGTCACCCTCGCCCTCCCCCAGGACGTCCAGGCGGAGGCGTACGACTGGCCCGAGGAGTTCTTCGCCGAGCGCGTCTGGCGGGTCCGCCGGCCGGCCCCGGACCCGGTCGAGCTGGCGGACGCCGTGACCGCCGTACGGGCCGCTCGGCGCCCCCTGATCGTGGCGGGCGGCGGCATCCACCACAGCCGGGCCGAGGACGCCCTGAGGGCCCTTGTGGAGGCCACCGGCATCCCCGTCGCCTCCACCCAGGCCGGCAAGGGCTCGCTGCGCCACGACCACCCGGCCAACCTGGGCGGTATCGGCCACACCGGGACCGCCGTCGCCGACGACCTGGCCCGCACCGCCGACCTGGTCATCGGCGTCGGTACCCGGTACACGGACTTCACCACGGCCTCCGGCACCCTCTTCCAGAACCCGGACGTCCGCTTCCTCAACCTGAACATCACCGGCTTCGACGCCCACAAGCTGGCCGCCCGCACCCTCGTCTGCGACGCGCTGGCGGGCCTTGGCGCCCTCACCCATGCCCTCGCCGGGCATCGCGTGGCCGCGGCCTACGAGGCGGAGTACCGGGCCGGCAAGGAGCGTTGGGAGGCCGTCGTCGAGGCCGCCTACCGCGCGGACGACGAGGACGCCGTGCCGACCCAGACGCAGGTGCTCGGCGCCCTGGACGCCGTGGTCGGGGATGACGACGTTGTCATCAACGCGGCCGGCTCGCTCCCGGGCGACCTGCACAAGCTCTGGCGGGCCCGCTCGCCGCGCCAATACCACCTGGAGTACGGCTACTCCTGCATGGGCTACGAGATCCCGGCCGGCATCGGCGTCCAGCAGGCCGCCCCGGACAGGGTGGTCTGGTCCCTGGTCGGCGACGGCACCTATCTGATGAATCCGACCGAGATCGTCACCGCCGTCCAGGAGGGCCTGCCCGTCAACCTGGTGCTGATCCAGAACCACGGGTACGCCTCCATCGGCGGCCTCTCCGAGTCGGTGGGTGGCGAGCGGTTCGGCACCGCCTACCGCTACCGCCTGGCCGACGGCACCTTCGGCGGCGCCCCGCTGCCGGTCGACCTCGCCGCCAACGCGGCCAGCCTCGGCATGGAGGTGCTGCGCGCCAAGACGGTGCGGGAGCTGCGCGAGGCCCTCTCGGCGGCCCGGGCGAGCGACCGGCCGACGTGCGTGTACGTCGAGACGGATCCCGCGCCCACCGCTCCCCCGGCCGAGGCCTGGTGGGACGTGCCGGTCGCCGAGACCGCCGCCCGCGAGGCCGCCGTACGGGCCCGCGAGGACTACGACCGGCGGCGCGCCGAGCGCCGTCGGCACCTGTGACCCCACGAACCCCGGAAGGAGGTGTCCCGGTGGCCCGAACCGGTGATTCCGCCCGCGCCGCGACCGTCTCGGCACTCGACTCCCTGGACTTCGCGCTGGACCGCGGCAGTCCGGTGCCGCTCTACTACCAGCTCGCCCAGCAGCTGGAGGGAGCCATAGAGCACGGCGCCCTCGCCCCGGGGAACCTCCTGGGCAACGAGATCGACCTCTCGGTGCGGCTGGGCCTGTCCCGGCCCACGGTCCGGCAGGCGATCCAGTCCCTCGTCGACAAGGGGCTGTTGGTGCGCCGCCGGGGCGTGGGCACCCAGGTGGTGCACAGCCAGGTGAAGCGGCCGCTGGAGCTGAGCAGCCTCTACGACGACCTGGAGTCGGCCGGGCAGGGCCCGACCACCCGGGTGCTGCGCAACGAGCGGATCCCGGCGACCGGCGAGGTGGCCGCCCAGCTCGGCATCGCGGAGGGCGCGGAGGTGGTCGTCCTGGAGCGGCTGCGCTGTACGCACGGCCAGCCGGTGGCGTTCCTCTGCAACTTCCTGCCCGCCACCCTGCTCGAACTGGACACGGAACGCCTGGAGTCGACCGGCCTGTACCGGATGATGCGCACGGCGGGCATCACCCTGCACAGCGCTCACCAGACGGTGGGCGCCCGCAGCGCGACCGCAGAGGAGGCCGCCCGCCTCGACGAGAAGGAGGGCGCCGCCCTGCTCACCATGCGGCGCACGGCCTACGACGACACCGGGCGGCCGGTGGAGTACGGCAGCCATGTCTACCGGGCCTCCCGGTACGCCTTCGACTTCCAGCTGCTCGTACGGCCGTAGGACGGGCGTGGAACGCTGTGTGGCGGTACGGCCGCGGCCGGTTTAACCGCTGGTCCTGCCACGGGAAACCAACATGCCCGCACACGAGCCCCCACGGAGTTCGACCCCCGGGGGCTCCGTCGTACGGCTCCGTTCAACAAACCGGCAGGCGACCATGTCGATTACGTTTCGGGCAAGAGACGGGCGAGAGAGACGCAGGCTATTGACGCATGAGCGGACAAGCGGCTGTTATTGCGCCCACGATGTTCGGCCGAGTTGGTTTCTGATCGGTTTCGGGACCTTTCGAAGATCAACTCTTCCCCTTGCCGAACCCTGTTACTCAGGAGCCGCCATGCGCATCTCCCCGTCCGGTCTTCACGTGCCGGGTCCGAGCCGCCGAAACGTTCTGCGAGGCGCCGGTTCGGCCGCCCTCCTCGCCGGTGCCGGCATACCCCTGCTGTCCGCCTGCGGCGGCAGCGGGTCCTCCTCCGACCCGAAGACCGTCAGCCTCGGCTCCAACTCGTCCGACGCTGTGCCGAAGAAGGCCTTCGCGGAGATCTACGCGGCCTTCACCAAGCAGTCCGGCGTCAAGGTCGACGTGAACACGAAGGACCACAACACCTTCCAGGAGCAGATCAACTCCTATCTGCAGGGCACGCCGGACGACGTGTTCACCTGGTTCGCCGGGTACCGCATGCAGTTCTTCGCGGCCAAGAACCTGGCCTCGCCGATCGACGACGTGTGGGCGAAGATCGGGGACAACTTCCCTGACGCGATGAAGCAGCTCAGCAAGGGCGAGGACGGCAAGTACTACTTCGTCCCGCTGTACACGTACCCGTGGGCGATCTTCTACCGCAAGAGCGTGTTCCAGGCGAAGGGCTACGAAGTCCCCACCACCTGGGAGGCGTTCGTCGCCCTGTGCAAGAAGATGAAGGGCGACGGCCTGGTCCCGATCGCCTTCGGCGACAAGGACGCCTGGCCGGCGATGGGCACCTTCGACCAGATCAACTTCCGCCTCAACGGCTACGACTTCCACAAGTCCCTGATGGCGGGCAAGGAGGCGTGGACCGACCCCAAGGTGAAGGCCGTCTTCGACCACTGGGCCGAGATCCTCCCCTACCACCAGGACGGCTTCATGGGCCGCACCTGGCAGGACGCCGCCCAGACCCTGGTCTCCAAGAAGGCCGGCATGTACGTCCTCGGTTCCTTCGTGGGCCAGCAGTTCACCAACAAGGCCGACCTGGACGACCTCGACTTCTTCGCCTTCCCGGAGCTCAACTCCGCGTACGGCCAGGACACCGTCGAGGCGCCCACCGACGGCTTCATGGTCAGCAAGTCCCCGAAGAACCACGCCGGCGTCGTGAAGCTGATGGAGTACCTCGGCACCCCCGAGGCCGAGTCGATCTACCTCAAGGCCGACAACAGCGTGGTGGCCGCCTCCAGCAAGGCCGACACCTCGTCGTACACCGCGCTGCAGAAGAAGGCGTACACGATGATCAGCGGCGCCAAGAGCCTCACCCAGTTCATGGACCGCGACTCCCGCCCGGACTTCACCTCCACGGTGATGCAGCCCGGCCTGCAGAAGTTCCTGCAGAACCCCAAGGGGGTCGACAGCCTGCTCTCGTCAATCGAGCGGCAGAAGAAGACGATCTTCGCGTCCGAGTGAGCTGCTGAATGACGACTGAATCCCCCACGAAGTCCCCGGAGGCGGCCGCCGTGCCGCCTCCGGGGCGCGCGTCCGAAAAGAAGCGGGTCCCGCAGGGGCACAAGCGCCTGCTGACCCGCCGCGACCGGATCACGCTCGCCTTCATGGCGGGCGTGCCGACGATTCTGCATGTGGTCCTCGTCTGGGTTACCGCCCTCGCCTCGATCCTCCTCGCCTTCACCACCTGGGACGGCATCGGCTTCGACTCCATCAAATGGGTCGGACTCGACAACTTCAAACAGCTCTTCACCGACAACCCGCAGTTCTGGCCCGCCGTCCAGCACAACGTCATCTGGTTCGTCGTACTCATCCTGATCCCGACCCCGTTCGGCCTCTTCCTGGCCGTGCAGCTGGACAAGAAGATCCGGTTCAGCCGGGTCTACCAGACGGCGTTCTTCCTGCCGGTCGTCATCTCGATGGCCTGCATCGGCTTTGTGTGGCAGCTGATCTACAACCCGGACACGGGTCTGATCAACAGCATCATCGGCGCCAACAAACCCGGCCACTACATCGACTGGATCGGTGACCCGAAGCTCAACCTGTGGGCCGTGCTGATCGCCGCGTCCTGGCGGCACGCCGGCTACATGATGATCCTCTACCTGGCCGGCCTCAAGAGCGTCGACCCGTCGCTGCGGGAGGCCTCGGCCCTGGACGGCGCCAACGAGTGGCAGACGTTCAAGAACGTCATCTTCCCGACGCTGCGCCCGACCAACACCGTCGTCCTGGTCGTGACCATCATCGAGGCGCTGCGCGCCTTCGACCTGGTCTTCGTCTTCAACAAGGGCGCCCAGGGCACCGAGTTGCTCTCCATCCTGGTGACCAACAACATCATCGGCGAGTCGAGCCGCATCGGTTACGGCTCCGCGATCGCGGTGGTCCTGCTGTTCATCTCGCTGATCGTGATCATCCCGTATCTGATCGCGACCTTCCGGAAGGAGCGGCGCGCATGAGCACCGTGAGCGCGCTGGGCAAGCAGCGCACCCCGATCCGCCCCGCCCGCATCCTGCTGCACGTGTTCCTGGCCGGTGCGGCCCTGGCCTGGCTCGCCCCGCTGCTGTGGGCGGTCTTCTCGGCCATGCGCCCCTACAGCGAGACCAGCGCGCGGGGCTATCTGTCCTGGCCGCACACGCTGAACTTCGACAACTTCAAGAACGCGTTCACGCAGTCGGACATGACCCACTACTTCATGAACACGCTGATCATCGCGGTCCCGGCCGTGCTGCTCACGCTGTTCCTGTCGTCGATGGTCGCGTTCTACGTCAGCCGCTTCGACTTCCGGGTCAACCTGGCGCTGCTGCTGGTGTTCACGGCGGGCAACCTGCTGCCGCAGCAGGTCATCATCACCCCGCTGTACCGGATGTACCTGCTGACGAACCTGCCGGGCATCACCGCGAGCGGCAAGCTGTACGACTCGGCGCTCGGCCTGGTGCTGATCCATGTGGCGTTCCAGTCCGGGTTCTGCGCGTTCGTGCTGTCCAACTACATGCGCTCGCTGCCGCACGAGCTGACCGAGGCCGCGCTGGTCGACGGCGCGTCGGTGTGGCGGCTGTACTGGCAGATCACGCTGCCGCTGTGCCGGCCGGCGATGGCGGCCCTGGCGACCCTGTTGTCGATCTGGATCTACAACGACTTCTTCTGGGCCCTGGTGCTGATCTCGACCGGAGAGAACATGCCGATCACCTCGGCGCTGAACAACCTCTCCGGCCAGTACTTCACCGACCCCAACCTGGTCGCCGCCGGTTCCCTGCTCACCGCGATCCCGACGCTGGTGGTGTACTTCGCGCTCCAGCGCCAGTTCGTCAGCGGCCTGACCCTGGGCTCCGCCAAGGGCTGATCCGGCCCCCCTCTGAAAGAGAACCCCGTGCACAACCCGTTCACCCCGGTCGCCTCCGTGCCCGTGGACGCGCGCACCGCCCGTGTCCACGAGGAGGGCTGGCAGTCCTGGTCGCCCAGCGGCGCCTACGCCCTCGACGCGGCCCCGTACCGCCCGACGAACGACAACTGGGCGACCGTCTGCTACCGCCCCGGCCGCAGTGTGCCCGCCGGGGCCTTCCAGGGCGAGGGCCTGCTGGCGCTCGACCCGGGCGACGGCTCCCCGGTCCGGCTCTGGGCCGGGACGGACCCGCTGCACGAGGTGCCGTCGGTCCGGCTGACCGTCGCGGGCGGCTCCGCCGAGGTCGAGGCGGACGGCCCGGTCAAGGAGTGGACCGGCGCGGACATCCAGTCCGCGCTGGCCGGGTGGGCGGACTCCCTGGCCCTGCCGGCCCCCCGCCCGGCACCCACCGTCTGGTGCTCCTGGTACGAGTACTTCACGGCCGTCACCGAGGACGACGTCCACGAGAACCTGCGGGCGATGGACACCCTCGACCTGCCGATCGACGTGGTGCAGATCGACGACGGCTACCAGAGCTCCCTGGGCGACTGGCTGAACCTCTCCGGCCGCTTCCGCTCCCGGCGGGGCATCGCGGACGCCATCCGCGCCCGCGGCCGCCGGGCGGGCATCTGGACGGCGCCCTTCCTGGTCGACCCGGCGAGCGCCCTCGCCGAGACGTACCCGGACTGGCTGGTCCGCGACCCCGACGGCAACCCGCTGCACGCGGGCCGCAACTGGGGCCACGACCTGTACGTCCTGGACACCACCCACCCGGCCGCCGCGGCCTACCTCACCGACGTCTTCGCGACGCTGCGCGCCGAGGGCTACGACTACTTCAAGGTCGACTTCCTCTACGCGGGCGCGATGGACGGCGTACGGCACTCGGGCGCGGACCCGCTCACGGCGTACCGCCTCGGTATCGCCCTGATCCGCGAGGCGATCGGCGCGGACGCCTACCTCCTCGGCTGCGGGGCGCCGATCCTGCCCTCCATCGGCCTGTTCGACGCGATGCGGGTCAGCCCCGACACGGCCCCGCACCGCCGCCCCGAGGCCGATGACTACAGCCAGCCGGGCCAGGACCCGGCCGAGTTCGCCGGCGTCGGCCGCCAGTGGCAGCACGGCCGGCTCTGGATCAACGACCCCGACTGTCTGATGGCCCGCCCCGCCGTGGAGACCCGCGCCCGCTGGGCGACCCATGTGGAGGCCGTCGGCGGCCTGGTCGCCTCCAGCGACCGGCTGCTCTCCCTCGACCCGTGGGGCGTGGAGACGACCCGCCGCCTTCTCACCGGAGCAACCGGAGTTCACCGATGACCGACCGCACCCTCTCCGTCCCGGGCATCGCCTACGGCGGCGACTACAACCCCGAGCAGTGGCCCGAGGAGGTGTGGGCCGAGGACGTCCGTCTGATGCGCGAGGCGGGTGTGAACATGGTGAGCGTCGGCATCTTCTCGTGGGCGCTGATGGAGCCGTCCGAGGGTGTCCACGACTTCTCACGGATGGACAGGATCCTCGATCTCCTCCACGAGAACGGCATCGCCGCCGACCTCGCCACCCCGACGGCCGCCCCGCCGGCCTGGTTCTTCCGCGCCCACCCCGAGGCGCTCCCGGTGGACCACGACGGCCGCACCCTGTCGTACGGCAGCCGGCAGACGTTCTGCCCGAGCAGCCCCGCCTACCGCGAGGCCGCGCTCAGGATCGCGGGCGCCATCGCCGAGCGGTACGCGAGCCACCCGGCCGTGAAGATGTGGCACGTCCACAACGAGTACGGCTGCCACAACGCGGCCTGCTACTGCGACACCAGCGCGGAGTCCTTCCGCCGCTGGCTGCGCGCGAAGTACGCCGACGACCTGGCCGCCCTCAACGCCGCCTGGGGCACCACCTTCTGGAGCCAGTGGTACTACGACTGGGACGAGATCCTGCCGCCGCGCGCGACCGGTGCCGTACCCAACCCGACGCACCAGCTGGACTGGCGCCGGTTCTGCTCGGACGAGCTGCTGTCGCTGTACACGGCGGAGCGGGACGTGCTCCGGGAGGCGGCCCCGTCGATCCCCGCCACCACCAACTTCATGGTGATGCACAACTTCGACGCCCTCGACTACTGGCGCTGGGCACCGGAGCTGGACGTGGTGGCCAACGACCACTATCTGATGTCCGCAGACCCGGAGTCGGAGATCGACATCGCGCTCAGCGGTGACGTGATGCGGTCGCTGGCGGGCGGGCCCTGGCTGCTGATGGAGCACTCGACGGGTGCGGTGAACTGGCAGCCCGTCAACCGGGCCAAGAGCCCTGGTGAATTGCGCCGCAACGCGCTCGCGCATGTGGCGCACGGCGCGGACGGCATCTGCTACTTCCAGTGGCGGGCGGCGAAGGCGGGCGCCGAGCAGTGGCACTCGGCGATGCTGCCCCATGCCGGGACCGACAGCCAGATCTGGCGGGACGTGGTCCGACTGGGCGCGGATCTGCGGGCGTTGGCGGAGGTGCGGGGCAGCACCGGCACCGCCGAGGTGGCCGTCGTCTGGGACTGGGACGCCCGCTGGGCGGTGGAGTTCCCCTCCCAGCCGAGCGGCGAACTGCGCTACCTGGACGTCGTCCGCGCCTGGTACGAGCCGCTGTGGCGGGCGGGGGTGGCCGTGGACTTCGTCCGCCCGGACGCCGATCTGTCGGCCTACCGGGTGGTCCTGGCGCCGAGCCTGTACCTGGTGGACGACGCGGGCGCGGCCAACCTGACGTCCTTCGCCGAGGCGGGCGGCACCCTCGCCGTCGGCTTCCACAGCGGCATGGTGGACGAGAACAGCCATGTCCGGCTGGGCGGTTACCCGGGCGCGTTCCGGGACGTGCTGGGCGTCCGCACGGACGAGCTGTTCCCGCTGCTGCCGGATGAGCGGGTGCGGCTGAGCGAGGGCGGCTCGGGCTCGCTCTGGTCGGAGCGGGTGCGGCCGGAGGGCGCCGAGGTGGTCATGTCGTACGCCGACGGCCCGCTGTCGGGTGTCCCCGCGGTGACACGGCACGCGTACGGCACGGGCAGTGCCTGGTACCTGGCGACCCTGCCCGACGCGGAGACCCTCGCGGGGCTGCTCGACCGGATCCGTACGCAAGCGGGCGTGGCCGCGGGCCGCACCGCACCGGCGGGCGTGGAGGTCACCCTGCGGCGCGGTACGGACGCGGACTACGTGTTCGTGATCGACCACGCCGGACAGGGCGCCGAGGTCGCGGTGGCGGCGGGGTCGGTGGAGCTGCTGTCCGGGAAGCCGGCCGGCGGCACGGTCACCGTGGCCCCCGGCGAGATCGCCGTCGTACGGGAGCCGCGCGGTCAGTGAGCCGCGTCCAGGCGGGCCCGCTGGGTCGGTGCCGATGGTGCGGTACTTCATGGCGTCTCCTCCGTCCGTGCACCCGGGCGTCCGGGTGCACGGTGGGGAGTCTTCAGCTTGAAGTGCGCTTCAGGTCAAGGGCGTCGAGCGCGTCAGCGCTGTGCCGCGAACGGGCCGTCCAGTGCCGCCCACTGGAGCAGCATGATCGTCTTGGCGTCGGCGATCTCGCCGGTGCGGATCATCTGCAGGGCCTGGCGGAAGGGGAGTTCGAGGATCTCGATGTCCTCGCCCTCCTCGTCCAGGCCGCCGCCCTCGTGGGTGCGGGTGGCGGGGGTGTAGGCGGCCGCGTAGAAGGAGATCCGTTCGGTGACCGAGCCGGGGCTCATGTAGACGTCGAAGACGTGCTGGACGTCGCCGACCGTGTGGCCGGTCTCCTCGACGACCTCGCGGCGGACCGCGTGTTCCGGGTGCTCGTCCTCGGCGTCCAGGAGGCCCGCCGGGGTCTCGATCAGCATGCCGTCGGGGTGGCCGTTGACGTACGCGGGGAAGCGGAACTGGCGGGTGAGCAGGACGGTTTCGCGCTCGGCGTCGTAGAGGAGGAGCGTGGCGCCGTTGCCGCGGTCGTGGGTCTCGCGTTCCTCGGTGTGCCAGGTGCCGTCGGCGTGCTGGTAGTCGAAGGTGGTGGCCCGCTCGACGTACCAGTGGCTGGACAGCAGTTTCACCTCCCGGACCCTCACGCGCGGGTTGCCGGTCAGGTCCAGGCCGGTACGGTCGAGTCCGGTGCGGCCCCGGCGGTCGGGGGTGTCGGTTCCGGCGGTCATCGGGCACCGGCCGGGCGGACGGGGGCGTTCAGGTCACTCATGATCACCTGTCTACCACCCGCCCGTGTCCGGCCTGCGTCTCCTGGTCGGGCCGAGCAAAGTCCACTACGGTTCGGCAGCGCCCCCGAAGGGGCGCTGGGCTGTGTCGATGTGCGGCCGGCCACGGCGGTGCCGCGGACGGCCGACGACACACCCCCGCACCTCCGGCGGAGCGCTCAGTGCACTTCGGCCCGCGCCGGGCCCTCGTCGAGGAAACCGCCCGACTGGTGCTGCCACAGCTTGGCGTATGCGCCCTCGGCGGCCAGCAGTTCGTGGTGCGTGCCCTGCTCGACGATCCGGCCGCGGTCCAGGACCACGAGCCGGTCCATGGAGGCGACCGTGCTCAGCCGGTGCGCCACCACCAGTGCCGTACGCCCCTCCATGAGCCGCCACAGCGCCTCCTGGACCAGCATCTCGCTCTCGGAGTCCAGCGCGCTGGTCGCCTCGTCCAGGAGCAGGATCGGGGCGTCACGCAGGATCGCCCGGGCCAGGGCGACCCGCTGGCGCTGGCCGCCGGAGAGCTTGACGCCACGCTCGCCGACCATCGTGTCGAAGCCGTCCGGCAGCGCGTCGGCGAACTCCGTGACGTGGGCCGCCTCGGCGGCGAGCCTGATCTCGGCGTCGGTGGCGTCGGGCCGGGCGAAGGCGATGTTGTCCCGCAGGGTGCGGTGGAACATCGCCGGGTCCTGCGGTACGTAGGCGATCTGGCTGCGCAGGTCGGCCTGGCGCAGCCGGCTGATGTCCTGGCCGCCGATCGTGATCCGTCCGGCGTCGATGTCGGTCATCCGCAGCAGCAGCCGGGTGAGCGTGGTCTTGCCGCCGCCCGACCGGCCGACGAACCCGAACTTCGAGCCGCTGGGCACGTCCAGCTCAAGCCCTTCGAAAAGCGGTTTGGCACCCGCGTGGGTGAAGGAGACCTTCTCGAAGCGGACATCGGCGGCCCGGGGCGCGAGCGGTTCCGGGATCACCGGATCGAGCACGGTCGGCGGCTCCAGGAGCAGTTCGGTGAACTGGGCCGCCTCCGTCATGGAGCTCTCCATGCGCCGGTAGATCTGGTTGAACTCGAACATGATCCGGGTGGCGTTGGTGTAGTAGGTGAAGGCGACCACGACCGCCTCCACGCTGTGCCCGCCGCCGGCCAGCGCCACCGCGAGCAGCAGACCCAGCGCGTTGGTCGCGACGGACATCGGCGCGACGAAGGTGTCGATGCGCAGGTTGCCGTAGTCCCAGGAGCGCAGGGTGCGCCGCCGCGACTCGGCGACCCGGGACCGGTGTTCGGCGGCCTCCCGCTCCTCGGCGGCGAACGCCCGGACCGTGTCCATGTTCATCAGGCTGTCGGCGACATGCCCCGACACCCGGGCGATCGCCTCCTCCCGCCGGTCGACCAGCCGCTGCCGGCGGCGGATCAGCGGCAGCACGCACACCGCCGTCACCGCGATCATCGCCAGGAGCGCGACGACGAGCAGCGGCTGGTAGCGCCACAGCACCACCGACCCGAACGCCAGCGGCACGAAGCTGCCCACGATGTTGAAGGTGAGCGTGTCGCCGAACTCCTCGAAGCGGGTGGCGAAGCTCAGCACCCGCTTGGTGAGCGAGCCCGCGAAGTTGTCGTGGAAGAACGCTGCGTCCTTCGCGAACAGTTCGTTCATGCCGATGACGTACAGCTGCTCGATACCGAGGGCGTCCAGGCGGTTCAGGGCGTGCAGACCGATCCGCCAGAGCGTCTCCGCCAGCAGCAGGACACCCGCGAAAGCGAGGACGTACGGCAGTGTGGTGCCGAGACTCAGGCCGTGGCCGTCGGCGATCCGGCCGACCAGCTTGGCCACGACCAGCGGTGCCAGGTAGTTGATTCCGATGTTGCCGAGCGCCGGCAGTAGCATCGCGGGCAGCGTGAGCCACTTGAGCCGGGCCAGTTCCCGTCCGTAGAAGCGGAGTGCGAGCAGGACGGCGCCCTTGCGCGGACCGTTCGCAGGTAAATCGACAGAGGATGTCATCTCAACCCTGTGTAGTCGTCGCACGGCGTGCCGAGTCGGCCGCCGCATCTCCGCGGCGGCCTGGAATCGGCAGGTCAGGAAAGGGAAGTGTGCCGTGACGACGGTCACTGAGTCCACGTGTTTTCCGGACGGCGGCTACTGTGCGAACACGCGGTCGATCCGGTCCTCGCATCGCTCCCGGTCCGCGTCCGGCAGGCCTAGGAGTCGCTCGGTCTCCGCCGTGTCGGGCAGGGGCCCGTGATCCCCCGTCACCTTGAGCGCGGAGACCGCGGTGATGTGGCCGAGCCGCAGGGCACGGACCGTCGTCCCGCCGCGCGGCAGCCCGGCCAGGAAGCCCGCCGCGAACGCATCGCCCGCTCCGACAGGTTCCACCACCGTCGTACGCAGCGCGGGCAGCGTGCGGACGCTGTTCGCGGTGACGGCCGTGGCGGCCCGGGCGGCGGTGACGTCGACGCCACCCACCGGGAACCAGCACGGCGTCGGGGAACGGGCCGCGCAACGCCTTCAGGTAGGCCGCACCGCTCCACCCGCTCGGCCGCCGGCAGACTCGGCGGCTCGCTGCGTCCGGTACGCGATCGCCCAGCTCCCCGAGGACTCCGTCCGCGCCGGCAGGAGTCGCGGGGCGCCGCATGACGGCCGGAACCGGGAGCCGCCGGTCGTGCGGCGCTCAGATCGCCGCGCGAACGGCCCGCTCGAAGCCCTCGACGTGGCTGCGGGCGAGCCGTGCCGCCCGGTCGGGGTCACCGGCGACGATCGCCTCGATCAGCGGTCCGTGCTCGTCGACATGGCCCGCCATGTCGGACAGCCGGTCCACGAACAGGCACCAGATACGGGTGGCCAGGTTGTCGTGGCGGACAAGGGTGTCCTCCAGGTACGGATTGCGCGTGGCCGCGTAGACGGCGCGGTGGACCTGGAGGTCCAGGCGCATCAACTCGGCGGCGTCGCGCCCGCCGGAGTCCACGCTCTCCAGCTCCTGCCGCAGAGCGGTCAGCCTCGCCCGGTCCGTGGCCGTGGCGCGCCGCGCGGCCTGGGCGGCGGCCAGCGGCTCCAGCTCCAGGCGCACCTCGGAGATATGGGCCAGGTCGGTGATGTTGACGTCGGTGGCGAAGGTGCCGCGCCGGGGATAGGTCGTGATCAGGCGCTCGTACTGGAGTCGCTTGAGCGCCTCGCGCACCGGGGTCCGTCCGACGCCGAGGGACTGCGCCAGCTGCTCCTCGTTGATCGGCGCGCCCGGGCGGATGTCGAGCATGACGAGCTGGTCGCGGATGGCGCGATAGGCGCGCTCGGCGAGGGACAGCTCCTCGTCCCCGGGCTCCCCGCCCCTGGACTCCCGGCCTCTGGGATCGGCCGCCGCCTGCTGCATGGATGCCCCCTTGACCTGTCCGGCGAGCTCCCATACCTTACCGCACAGGCTGATATATCAGTTGCTCATTAGTCGCTCATTAACTGGCTCCCAGGATGGTGCACAGATGGCAACGACCCCGTCGACCACCACGCTCGCCTCCCCCCTCGCCCTCCCGCTCGGCGAACTCGACCCCGAGATCGCCGCCGCGGTGGCCGCCGAGCTGCACCGTCAGCAGTCCACCCTCGAGATGATCGCCTCGGAGAACTTCGCCCCGGCCGCCGTCATGGAGGCCCAGGGCTCGGTGCTGACCAACAAGTACGCCGAGGGCTACCCGGGCCGCCGCTACTACGGCGGCTGCGAACACGTCGACGTCATCGAGCGGTTGGCCATCGCCCGGGTGAAGGAACTGTTCGGCGCCGAGGCCGCGAACGTGCAGCCGCACTCGGGTGCGCAGGCCAACGCGGCCGCGATGTTCGCGCTGCTCGACCCCGGGGACACGATCCTCGGCCTCGATCTGGCGCACGGCGGTCACCTCACCCACGGCATGCGCCTCAACTACTCCGGCAAGCTGTACGACGTCGTGCCGTACCATGTGCGCGAGTCCGACCTGCGCATCGACATGGACGAGGTCGAACAACTCGCCCTCACGCACCGGCCAAGGATGATCGTCGCCGGCTGGTCGGCGTACCCGAGGCAGCTGGACTTCGCGGCCTTCCGGCGGATCGCCGACGCCGTGGGCGCGTATCTGATGGTGGACATGGCGCACTTCGCCGGGCTGGTGGCCGCGGGCCTGCACCCGAACCCCGTGCCGTACGCCGACGTCGTCACGACCACCACCCACAAGACCCTGGGCGGCCCGCGCGGCGGTGTGATCCTCAGCCGTGCCGACCTGGCCAAGAAGATCAACTCCGCGGTGTTCCCGGGCCAGCAGGGCGGCCCGCTGGAGCATGTCATCGCGGCGAAGGCGGTGGCCTTCAAGGTGGCTGCGGGCGAGGAGTTCAGGGAGCGCCAGCGGCGCACCCTGGACGGCGCACGCATCCTCGCCGGACGGCTGCTGGCCGACGACGTCGCCGAGGCCGGGATCACCGTGCTGACCGGCGGCACCGAAGTCCACCTGGTCCTCGTCGACCTGCGCGACTCCGCGCTCGACGGGCGCCAGGCCGAGGACCGGCTGCACCGCGTCGGCATCACCGTCAACCGCAACGCGGTGCCGTTCGACCCACGTCCGCCGATGGTGTCCTCGGGGCTGCGGATCGGCACCCCGGCCCTGGCCACCCGGGGCTTCGGGACGACGGAGTTCCGGGAGGTCGCCGACATCATCGCCGAGGCCCTGAAGGGCGAACAGCCCGACGCCGAACTGCGCACCCGGGTCCGGAAGCTCGCCGACGCCTTCCCCCTCTATGTCCAGGGAGCCGCGGCATGACCGCCGAACCGCTGCCCGAACACCCGGAATTCCTGTGGCGCACGCCCGAGCCGAAGCGCTCGTACGACGTCGTCATCGTCGGCGCGGGCGGCCACGGCCTGGCCACCGCCTACTACCTCGCCAAGAACCACGGCATCACCGATGTGGCCGTCCTGGAGAAGGGCTGGCTGGCCGGCGGCAACATGGCACGCAACACCACGATCATCCGCTCCAACTACCTGTGGGACGAGAGCGCGGCGATCTACGAGTACGCGCTCAAGCTGTGGGAGGGGCTCCCCGAGGAACTGGACTACGACTTCCTGTTCAGCCAGCGCGGCGTCCTCAACCTCGCGCACACCCTCCAGGACGTCCGCGAGGGCGTGCGCCGCGTCAACGCCAACCGCCTCAACGGGGTCGACGCCCAGTGGCTCGAACCGGACGAGATCGCCGAGGTCTGCCCCATCCTCAACGTCTCGCCGCACACCCGCTATCCGGTCCTCGGCGGCACCTTCCAGCCCCGGGCCGGCATCGCCAAGCACGACCACGTCGCCTGGGCGCTGGCCCGCCGCGCCGACGAGCTGGGCGTCGACCTGATCCAGGGCTGCGAGGTCACCGGTTTCCTCAAGGACGGCGACCGGGTCGTGGGCGTCGAGACCAGCCGCGGCCGCATCCTCGCCGGGCGGGTCGGCCTCGCGTCCGCCGGGCACAGCAGCGTGCTGGCCGAGCGGGCCGGCTTCCCTTTGCCCGTGCAGTCCCACCCGCTCCAGGCCCTCGTCTCCGAACTGCACGAGCCGGTGCACCCGACCGTCGTCATGTCGAACCACGTGCACGTCTACGTCTCCCAGGCCCACAAGGGCGAGCTGGTGATGGGTGCCGGCGTCGACTCGTACAACGGGTACGGGCAGCGCGGCTCCTTCCACGTCATAGAGCAGCAGATGGCCGCCGCCGTCGAGCTGTTCCCGATCTTCGCCCGTGCGCATGTGCTGCGGACCTGGGGCGGCATCGTCGACGTCACCCCGGACGCCTCCCCGATCATCGGCACCACCCCCGTCGGGAACCTCTACGTCAACTGCGGCTGGGGCACCGGCGGATTCAAGGCCACCCCGGCCGCCGGCTGGACCTTCGCGCACACCATCGCCACCGGCGAACCGCACCCGCTGAACGCCCCCTTCGCCCTCGAACGCTTCACGACGGGCGCGTTGATCGACGAACACGGCGCAGCAGCCGTGGCCCACTGAGGAGGACGTCGTGCTGCTGATCAGCTGCCCGTGGTGCGGTCCCCGTGACGAGACCGAGTACCGCTACGGCGGACAGGCCCATGTCCCCTACCCCGAGTCCCCCGCCGACCTCACCGACCAGCAGTGGGCCGAGTACGTCTTCTACCGCGCCAACCCCAAGGGGCCCTTCGCCGAACGGTGGATGCACAGCACCGGCTGCCGCCGCTGGTTCAACGTCCTGCGCGACACCGTCACTTACGAGGTGCTCGCCGCCTACCGGCTCGACGAGCCCCGACCCGAACTGCCCCAGGCCGGAGGGAACGACCGATGACCGACCAGCGATTCCGGCTGCCGCAAAGGGGCCGTATCGACCGTGGCCGCGTGCTGCGGTTCACCGTCGACGGAAGGGAGCTGACCGGACATCCCGGAGACACCGTCGCCTCGGCGATGCTGGCCAACGGTCTCGTCGAGGTGGCCCCGTCGATCTACCGCGGTCGCCCGCGCGGCATCGTCTCCGCAGGGGTCGAGGAGCCCAACGCCCTTTTGCAGGTGGGCCGTTCATGCTCGGAGGGCATGCTGCCGGCCACGACGGTCGAGCTGTACGACGGCCTGTCCGCCACCACACTGTCCGGGATGGGCCGGCTCGACCCGACGCCCGACTCGGCCGTCTACGACAAGAAGTACGTGCACACGGACGTGCTGGTCGTCGGTGCCGGCCCTGCCGGGCTCGCGGCCGCCGCCGCTGCGGCCGGCTCCGGCGCCCGGGTGATCCTCGTCGACGACCAGCCCGAGCCGGGCGGTTCGCTGTTCTCAAGGGGTGCTGAGGTGCGCGCGGCACTCGACGCCTCCCCCGAGGCCGTCGTACTCCAGCGCGCCACGGTGTTCGGCTCCTACGACGACAACTACCTGCTCGCCCTCCAGCGCCGCACCGACCACCTCGGCCCCGATGCACCCGAAGGTGTCTCCCGCCAGCGGCTGTGGCACATCCGGGCCCACCAGGTGGTCCTGGCGACCGGTGCCCATGAGCGTCCGCTGGTCTTCGCCGGCAACGACCGGCCCGGGGTGATGCTCGCCGGGGCCGTGCGCACATACCTCAACCGGTATGCCGTGGTGCCGGGTTCACGGGTCGTCGTGAGTACCACCAACGACAGCGCCTATGACACGGTGGCCGATCTGTACGCGGCCGGGACCGACATCGCCGCGGTCGTGGACGCGCGCCCCGAGCTGTCCCCGCGGGCTGCCGAGGTCGCCGTGGCCACTGGTGTGCGGGTACTCACGGGCAGCGCGGTGGTCTCCACCGCGGGCGAGCGACGGCTCACCGGCGTCGCCGTCCAGGCCCTCGACGCGAACGGTCAGCTCAGCGGCGCCGCCGAGTCGTTCGACTGTGATCTGCTCGCCGTCTCGGGTGGCTGGAGCCCGGTGGTGCATCTGCACAGCCAACGCCAGGGCCGGCTGCGCTGGGACGAGGACCTGGTCGCCTTCGTGCCCGACGGCACGGTACGGGACCAGCAGGTCGTCGGTGCGGCCCGGGGGACGTACGACCTCGACGGCTGTGTGGCCGAAGGGGCGCGGGCCGGTGCGCGGGCCGCGACGGAC
Organism: Streptomyces sp. NPDC096040; assembly: GCF_040303265.1. Taxonomy (NCBI): domain Bacteria; kingdom Bacillati; phylum Actinomycetota; class Actinomycetes; order Kitasatosporales; family Streptomycetaceae; genus Streptomyces; species Streptomyces sp. NPDC096040. The sequence continues at coordinate 105,468 of NZ_JBEOTA010000009.1, read as the reverse complement.
GCCGGATTCCCGGTGCCCGTTCCGCCGTTGCCCCCTGCCCAGGCCCCGGGCCCCACGCGCGCACTGTGGGTGGTCCCCGCGTCCGACGGCGAACCCGGCAGCTGGGACAGCCACTTCGTCGACCTCCAGCGCGATGTCACCGTCGCCGACGTCCGGCGCTCCACCGGCGCCGGCATGCGCGGAGTCGAGCACGTCAAGCGCTACACCTCGCTCGGCACGGCGAACGACCAGGGCAAGACCTCCGGCGTCAACGCCATCGGTGTGATCGCGGAGGCGCTGGGCGGTTCCCTGGGGGAGATCGGCACCACGGCCTACCGGGCGCCGTACACACCGGTGGCGTTCGCCGCCCTGGCCGGGCGGGAGCGCGGCGAGCTGTTCGACCCGGAGCGCACGACGTCCGTGCACGGCTGGCACGTGGCGAACGGGGCGGTGTTCGAGGACGTGGGGCAGTGGAAGCGTCCCCGGTACTACCCGCGGCCCGGCGAGGACATGGACAAGGCCGTGGCCCGCGAGTGCCGTGCCGCGCGTGAGGGGGTGGCGTTCATGGACGCCTCCACCCTCGGCAAGATCGAGATCCGGGGCACGGACGCGGGTGAGTTCCTCAACCGCGTCTATACGAACGCCTTCAAGAAGCTGAAGCCCGGCACGGCCCGCTACGGCGTGATGTGCAAGCCCGACGGCATGATCTTCGACGACGGTGTGACGCTGCGCCTCGACGAGAACCGTTACTTCATGACCACCACGACCGGCGGTGCGGCCGGTGTCCTGGACTGGCTGGAGGAGTGGCTGCAGACCGAGTGGCCCGAACTCGACGTCCACTGCACCTCGGTGACCGAGCAGTGGGCGACGATCGCGGTCGTCGGCCCCCGGTCCCGCGAGGTCGTCGCCCGTCTCGCCCCCGAGGTCGACCTGTCGAACGAGGCCTTCCCGTTCATGGCCTTCCGCGAGACCACCCTGGCGTCCGGCGTTCCGGCCCGTATCTGCCGGATCTCCTTCTCGGGCGAACTCGCCTACGAGATCAACGTCTCCGCCTGGTACGGGCTCGCGGTCTGGGAGGAGGTGTACGCGGTGGGCCGGCCGTACGGCATCACCCCGTACGGCACCGAGACCATGCACGTCCTGCGGGCCGAGAAGGGCTACATCGTCGTCGGCCAGGACACGGACGGCACGGTCACCCCGCAGGACGCCGGCATGTCCTGGGTGGTCTCGAAGCAGAAGGACTTCATCGGCAAGCGGTCCTATTCCCGCACCGACACCTCCCGCACCGACCGCAAGCAACTGGTCGGCCTGCTGCCGAGCGACCGCACGACCCGGCTGCCCGAGGGCACCCAGCTCATCGCGCCGGACACCGCCCTGGAGACGGTGCCCGTGCCGATGCTCGGCCATGTCACCTCCAGCTACCACAGCCCGGCCCTCGGCCGCCCCTTCGCCCTCGCTCTCGTCGCCGACGGGCGGGCGAGGATCGGCGAGACCCTGCTCGCCCCGGTGGGCGAGGACCGGGTGCCCGTCGAGGTGACCGACTTCGTCCTCTACGACCCCGAAGGGACCAAGCGAGATGGCTGAGTGGACCGGCTCCGGCCCGGTGGCGCTGCGCACCAGCCCCCTGGCGCACCTGGAGGAACGGATGCGCGCCGCGACCGTCACCGGCGCTCGGGGAGTCGCGCTGGCCGAGTGGCCCTTCATCACCATGGTGAACCTGCGCGTCGACCCCGCTTCCGAAGCGGCCGACCGCGTCGAGAAGACCCTGGGGGCAGCCCTTCCGCGGCAGTGCGGCCACACCACCGCGTCCGGCCCTCACACGGTCGTCTGGCTCGGCCCCGACGAATGGCTCGTGCTGTCCCAGGCCGAAGCGACCGCTGTGGCCGCCGAGTTGCGGGAGGCACTCGGAGCGGACCCGGGCTCGGTCGTGGACGTCTCGGCGAACCGCACCACCCTGGAGCTGACCGGCCCGTCCGCCCGCGAGGTGCTGGAGAAGGGCTGCCCGCTCGATCTGCACCCCCGGGCCTTCGGCCCCGGCCGGGCGGTGTCGACCACGGTGGGCCCGGTCGCGGTCCTGCTCTGGCAGGTCGACGACGAGCCGACGTACCGGCTCTTCCCGCGGTCCTCGTTCGCCGACTACCTGGCGCGCTGGCTCATCGACGCGATGAGCGAGTACCGCGGTCAGGAGGTGCCGTGAGGATGAGCGGCATGCTCCACGGCGAAACAGGAAGCGACCCACAGAGACGAAGGGCCCCCACAGGCTCTCGCCTGCGAAGACCCTTCGCACCGTCGGGACGACAGGATTTGAACCTGCGACCCCTTGACCCCCAGTCAAGTGCGCTACCAAGCTGCGCCACGTCCCGGTGCGCTCACTCGCGGTGACCCGCGTGATCACGCGGACGTTACTTTACCCCACGTCCCTGGGCGCGCCGAAAGAGGGACGTGGGGAGGGGGACAATCGATCGTATGGGCCGTATGGGAAACACCGGGGCAGGGGCACGGGACCGGGACGCCGAGGGGCGGGCGCGCAGCGCACGGCCGCGGGACGGGCTGGGGCGGCCGCTGCCGTACGGCGCGCCGGGCGTCGAGCGGCAGGCCGAGGGGGTCGTACGGACTCCGGACGAGACCGTCGCCGAGGCGCAGGCGCTGCTGGACGCCGGTAAGCCCTTCCATGCGCACGAGGTGTTCGAGGACGCCTGGAAGTCCGGGCCCGAGGAGGAGCGGACGCTGTGGCGGGGGCTGGCCCAGCTGGCCGTGGGGCTCACGCACACGGCTCGCGGGAACGTCGCCGGCGGGGCGCGGCTGCTGCGACGCGGCGCGGGCGCGGTCGGGGAGTGGGCGGCCGGCAGCGGGGTCCGGCGGCCGTACGGCATGGAGCTCGACGGGCTCGCCGAGTGGGCGCGGGAGCTGGCCGGGCGGGTGGAGAGCGGTGCCGGGAGCGTCGAGGCGGGGGACGAAGCACCCCGGCTGCGCGGCACCCGGTAGCACCGGGGTGATCCGCTGTCAGTGGCATGCGGCAGACTCGGGGGCGTGCGAAAGATTCATGTCATCGGTATCGGCGCGGGCGACCCCGACCAGCTCACCCTCCAGGCGGTCCGGGCGCTGAAGAGCACGGACGTGTTCTTCCTTCTCGACAAGGGCGAGGTCAAGAGCGACCTCACCCAGCTGCGCCGGGACATGCTCGACACGCACATACCGGACGGCGGCTACCGCCTGGTCGAGGCGCGGGACCCGGACCGGGACCGGGCCGCGAGCGGCGGGGCGTACTCACCGGCCGTCGGGGACTGGCGCAGCGCCCGCGCGGACATCTACGAGCGGCTGATCCGCGAGGAACTCGGCGCGGAGCAGACCGGCGCCTTCCTGGTGTGGGGCGATCCCTCCTTGTACGACAGCACGCTGGCGATCCTGGAGGAGGTGCTGGTCCGCGGCGCGGTGGCGTTCGAGTACGACGTGGTGCCCGGGATCAGCAGTGTGTCGGCGCTGGTGGCCCGGCATCGCACGGGGCTGAACCGGGTGGCCCGGCCGGTGCAGATCACCACCGGACGGCGGCTCACCGAAGGGCTTCCGGACGGTGTGGACGACGTGGTGGTGATGCTGGACGCGCACCAGGCCTTCCGGCAGTACGAGGACCAGGACATCGACATCTACTGGGGCGCCTATATCGGCACCCCCGACGAGATCCTGGTCTCCGGCCCGATCGCCGAGGCCGGCCCGCGAATCGAGCGACTGCGGGCCGAGGCACGGGAGCGCAAGGGCTGGATCATGGACACATATCTGCTGCGCCGCCACCCGGAGGTTCCGAAGGAGGGCTGAGCGGTACCCGGTGGGCCACTCCGGCATGCGACGGTAGTCCGACCACACAGCGGAGTCGGAACCGACCGCCACCAAGGCAGCCTGACCTCCGCGCACGAGCCGTGACGGTGCGGCCAGGCCACGGCCGGATTCAGCACCCCGACAGCCGGACACAGGCCTCGGTGGCCGGGCCCAGGCCTCGGCTACCACGGTCAGGCGACGTGCCGTCGGCCAACCGTGGTCCCCGTGACCACGGCCAGGCAACGTGCCGTGGGCCGATCGCAGGCCCCGACGAACACCCGGGCCAGCCACGCCGACAGCCGGACAGGCACCTCGGACGTGCCGTCGCCCACCCCAGGCCCCGACAACCACGGCCACCCTCGACACCCCGACAGCCGGACACACGCCTCCGCGACCGGGTGCGAGCCTCGGCGGCTGGCCACGGGCCGACAACCACGGCCAGGCGAGCCACGCCGACAGCCGGACACGCGCCTCAGCGCCCTCAGCCAGACACCCGGCCATCGGCCCACCCCAGGCCCCGACAACCACGGCACCCTCGGCACCCCGACAACCGGACGCGCGCCTCGGCGCCCGCGGCCAGGCAACGTGCCGTCGGCCGGCCCCAGGCCCCGACCGCCGTGGTCAGGCTCGGTGCGGCTTCGGCCCGCAGGGCTCGATCGTCACGCGGGGCCGAGCCCCAGCCGCTCCAGTACACCCGCCACATCGGGTACCGCCGTCACCCCGGCCGGCAGCGGTGGGCGGCGTACGACGACCACCGGCAGGCCCAGTTCGCGTGCGGCCGTGAGCTTGGCGGCCGTGGCCGCTCCCCCGCTGTCCTTCGTGACCAGTACGTCGATCAGGTTCTCGCGGAGCAGCGCGGTCTCGTCGGCCACCGTGAACGGTCCGCGGGCCAGCAGCACTTCGGTGTGCGGGGGCATGGGGGGCTCGGGCGGCTCCACCGAGCGGACGACGAAGTGCCGGTCGGTCAGGTGGGCGAAGGCGGACAGGCCCAGGCGTCCAGTGGTCAGGAGGACGCGGGGGCCGAAGCGCGGCAGCAGGTCCGCCGCGGCGGCCAGGGACGCGACGAGGTGCCAGCGGTCCCCGGGGCCGGGGCGCCAGCCCGGGCGGCGCAGCACCAGGGCCGGGACGCCGGCCCGCGCCGCGGCCAGGGCCGCGTTCGCGGTGATCGTCGAGGCGAAGGGGTGGGTGGCGTCGACGAGGACGTCCACGCGCTGTTCGCGAAGCCAGTCGGCGAGGCCTTCCGCCCCTCCGAAGCCCCCGACGCGCACCTCCCCGGCCAGCGCACCCGGCCGGGCGACGCGCCCCGCCAGGGAGGTGATGACGAGGACACCGGGGTGCACGACGAGCGCGGCGGCCAGTTCGCGGGCCTCGGTGGTGCCGCCGAGGATCAGGACGTGCGGGGACATGGGGCGAGCGTACGGGGCCCTGCGGAGCGGCCGGGACGCGGGACGGCCGCCCGGCGGAGGGGCCGGGCGGCCGTCGTGGGAAGTGACTCCCGTCAGCCCTGGCGGGCCTTGAAACGGGGGTCCTTCTTGTTGATCACGTAGACCACGCCGCGTCGGCGGACCACCTGGGCGCCGGGCTTGGCCTTGAGCGAGCGCAGGGACTTGCGCACCTTCATGGTTCTGTTCTCCTCGTGTCGGCCGCCGGGCCGGGTCAGCCGCGGGCGGCGGCAGTACGGCCGTAGCGGCGCTCGAAACGCTCCACCCGGCCGGCGCTGTCCAGGACCCGCGCCCTGCCGGTGTAGAAGGGGTGCGACGCGGACGAGATCTCGACGTCGACCACCGGGTACGTGTTGCCGTCCTCCCACTCGATCGTCCGGGACGAGTCGGTGGTGGAGCGGGTCAGGAAAGCGATGTCCGCGGCGCGGTCGCGGAAGACGACGAGCCGGGAGTCGGGATGGATGCGGGGCTTCATGGGTTTTCCTTCCTGGGGCCTCGGTCCGGTGGTGTTTGCGGTGGGTTCGGGCCCGGTCGTACTCGGCGGTTCAGCGCTCTTCGCGGAAGTCCACGTGCGCGCCGGCCACCGGGTCGTACTTGCGCAGGACCAGCCGGTCGGGGTTGTTCCGGCGGTTCTTGCGGGTCACATAGGTGACTCCGGTCCCGGCCGTCGACTTCAGCCTGACGACGGGACGCGCGGTACTGCGTGCCATGAGGTTCTCCCTTCGCCCACACCCGGGATCACTGATCCGAGCATGTCAATCACGATGGCTGTAACAACGCCTCCCGCGGTCGCATTCCCGGGCCGCCGGACCGGCTAGCGAAGGAGCAGCTGGAGACCGCCGACGACCGTCGCCGCGATGACCAGCTGCTCGAACAGCCGCTGATTGATCCGGTCCACCGCCCACTTGCCGAGGAGCGCGCCGGGGACGACGAACACCACGAGCGCGGCGTCGAGCAGCAACGAGTTGCCGTCGATCAGACCGAGGCCGGCGCTGAAGGGGACCTTGGAGACGTTCACGATCAGGAAGAAGAACGCCGAGGTGCCCAGGAAGCCGAGCTTCCGGAAGCCCGCCGACAGCAGGTACATCGACATCACCGGGCCGCCCGCGTTGGCGACCATCGTGGTGAAGCCGCCGAGGACGCCGTACGAACGGGCCTTCACCCGGCCCGCCCGGGTGGTGACCGCGTCCGGGTCGTCGGGGCTGTCGGCCCTGCGCCGTCGCCACAGGGTGACAGCGGCCATCAGCAGCAGGATCGCGCCGATCGAGGTCCGTACCACCTTGTCGTCGGCCCACACCAGGAACAGCGTCCCGATCACCACGCCGGCCGCGACCGCGGGGAACAGCCGCCAGAGCGTGGGCCAGTGGGCGTGTCTGCGGTAGGTGGCGACGGCCAGTACGTCGCCCGCGATCAGGATCGGGAGCAGGACGCCGGTGGAGGCGCGGGCCGGGAGGATCGCGGCGAAGACGGCGAGGCTGACGGTGTTGGCCCCGCTGACGGCGGTCTTGGAGAAGCCGACGAGCAGCGCGGCGAGGGCCAGGGCGGCGAACTCCCAGCCGGATATGTGCCAGAGGGTCATGGTGTTCATGCGGTGACCGATGCTATGTCCGGACAAGCCGATGAGGTAAGTACCGTCTCGCTGATCGGCCCTGCGTCTGTCCGTTTGTGCCTGTTCAGCGGGGGCACCCGAGCTGCGACCACAGCACAGAAGGGAAACACGCGCATGACCGTGGTGAAGAGCACGCTGCCCGAGGGAGCGCTCCAGGTCACCGGGACCGCTCTCCAGGAGACCTTGGTGGATCTGCTCGGGCTGTCCCTGATCGGGAAGCAGGCGCACTGGAACATCGTGGGGCCCCGGTTCCGTTCGATCCATCTCCAGCTCGACGAGGTGGTCGCCACCGCACGCTCCTACTCGGACACCGTCGCGGAGCGCGCCGCCGCGCTGGGCGTGGCACCGGACGGCCGCCCGGAGACGATCGCCGCGGCCTTCTCGCTGCCCGGCGCCAAGGACGGCTGGCTGCGGGACGACGAGGTCGTCGACCTGATGGTGCGGACGCTTGAGTCGGCGATCGGACGGCTGCGCGAGCGCATCGCCGCGACCGACGAACCCGACCCGGTCACCCAGGACCTGCTGATATCCATCACAGCCGACCTGGAGAAGCAGCGCTGGATGTTCGCGGCCGAGAACAACTGAGCTTCCGGGAGGCTCACTTGGGCCCGTCCGGCAGGTCCGTGTCGAGCGCCGCCGCGCGCAGGGCCGCCGCCACGCGGGTGACCGCCTGCGTCGGCGGGTGGGGCAGCCTGGCCAGCAGTTGGCGCCGCTGTTCCTGAGGTCCGCCGCGTACGGGGAGGATCCGGACGCCCGGTGGCGCGACGGCGGCAAGGGCGGCCGGCACAGTTCAGGGCCGCCTGGACGCGGAAGCCGGCCGCGTCGAGCGACGGTCGGCCGTGGGGCCGGTGTCCCGCAACACGCCCACCATGCGCCGCATCGACGACAGCGCGGGCGTACGCCGACGCGCAGGACATCACCGTCTCCGACCGGCTCGGCACCGCCACCCTCGCCATGAGCTTCCTGAGCGTCACCGCCTCGGCGCCCCTGACCGCCGCCGCCAACGTGCTGGACCGGCGGCGGGTCCAACGGCCTGCCGCGGCTGCCGGGCAACCGCTACGGGCCCTGAACGGGGCCCGGCCCGGGAGACGTTCCTGCCGCTCCTGGTCCTGGCCGGCGACAGCACCGTCAGCGCCTCGGGCGCGGTTCAGATCGCGGTCTGGGCCACGGGGTGGGGCGCCGGCCCTGTTCACCGCGATCGGCGGGAGCCGGACGCTGCCGCGGAGGGTCACCGCAGGATCCGCCCCTGCGGCCGACTGAGGGATCATCGACTTATGACCGCCTCCAGTTCCGCTCCGCCCATCCGGGTCCTCATCGCCGACGACCAGGAGATGGTCCGTACCGGCTTCAGGTTCTTCCTGGACGCCCAGCCGGACATCACGGTCGTCGCGGAGGCCGCCGACGGCGAGGAGGCGGTGGCGCTGGCCCGGCGACTGCGCCCGGACGTGTGCCTGCTGGACATCCGGATGCCCAGGCTGGACGGTCTGGCGGCGACCCGGCTGCTGGCCGGGCCGGATGTGCCCGACCCGCTGCGGGTGGTCGTGGTCACCACCTTCGATCTCGACGAGTACGTCTACGGCGCGTTGCGCGGCGGCGCCTGCGGGTTTCTCCTCAAGGACTCCGGACCCACCCTCCTCGCGGAGGCCGTCCGCGCCGCCGCGGCCGGTGACTCGCTGGTCTCGCCTTCGGTGACGGTCCGCCTGCTCAAGCACCTCACCGAGCAACCCGGCCCGGCCCCGGAGCCCGCCGGGGTGTCCCCCGCCGAGACACCGGCCGAGCCGCTCACCGACCGTGAGCTGGACGTGGTGCGGCTGGTGGCGGTCGGCCGCACCAACGCGGAGATCGCCGCCGAGCTGTACGTCTCGCTGTCCACGGTCAAGACGCATCTGTCCAGCGTGCAGCTGAAGCTGCCGGCCCGGAACCGGGTCGAGATCGCCGCCTGGGCCTGGCGCAACGGCCACACCTGAGCGGGCTCAGAGGCCCAGCATCCGGGCGACGGTGCGCAGTACCCCGTTGTCGTTGTTCGAGGGGGCGAGGTGGCGGGCCCGGCGGATGACGTCCGGGTGGGCGTTGGCCATCGCGAAGGACCAGTCGGCGGCGTCGAGCATCTCCAGGTCGTTGAGGTAGTCGCCGAAGACCATCGTCTGGGCGGGGGTGATGCCCAGCTCGCGCTGGAGGCCGCGCAGGGCGGTGCCCTTGTTGGCGGTGCGGTTCATCACGTCGACCCAGTGCTCACCGGAGACCACGACCTGGTGTGTGCCGGCGAAGCCGGCCAGTGCCGGGGCGGTGGTGCGCTCGGCCGGGCCGAAGTCGAAGAGCGCGACCTTGATCACGTCGTCGTCGACGGCGGTGAGGTCGTCCACGATCCGGTGCTCGACGTAGTAGCGGCGGACCTCGGCGAGGAACGCCTCGTCCGTGCGCTCCACGTAAGCGGACCGCTTTCCGCAGACCACGGCGCCCACGTCGACACCGTCCGCGACCAGCCGCCGTACGGTCCGGGCGAGGCCGTCGGCGACGGACGGGTCCAGGACGTCCGAGCTGAGCTCGACGCCGTCGCGCACCACGTAGGTGCCGTTCTCCGCGATGAACACCATGCCGTCGGCGACCTCGGCGAACTGCCGGGCCAGGGTGGCGTACTGGCGGCCGCTCGCCGGGCTGAACAGCACACCGCGGCGGCGCAGTTCGGCCAGCATCGGCCAGAGTCCCTCGGGGATGCGCTTCTCGTCGTCGAGGAGGGTGCCGTCCATGTCGGTGACGACGAGGCGGATGTCGGCGGAGCCGGCGGGGAGGCCGGGCGTGGTGAGAAGGGACGCGGGCGAGGCGGGCATGTCCTGCTTCCGGTCGGGGACGGCAATCGCACACCAGTGTCCCTCATGCGGCTGACGGACCCGGAAACGGCCAGGGGGATGCCACATCGCGGCGGTGCGGTCGTGGAACGACCACGCCACCCCGCCTGGTGCCGTGCTCGCAGTGGCGCGCCGGTGCCGCAGTTCGGCGCGGTCGCCGTGAAAGCCTGACCCGGACGTGTGCATCCGAGCCCGTCGAGGAGGACGTCGTATGCCACCCCTTGTCGACCCCGTGCCCGGCGGGCGCCCCGGTGATCTCGCCCGGGCGCATGCCCTCGCCCATGAGCTGTCCGCGCAGGGCGTGCGCGCGATCGTGCTGGCCTACGTGGACACCGCCGGGATCTGCCGGGTGAAGACGGTCCCCTGGCAGCGGCTCCAGCAGGCGGTGGCTTGGGGCGTCGGCATGTCCCCGGTGTTCGACACCTTCCTCGCGAACGACGCGATCGTCCGCACCGACGTCCTCGGCTCGCCCGACGGCGATCTGCGCCTCTACCCGGATCTGGACCGCCTGGTGGTGCTGGCCGGGCAGCCCGGCTGGGCCTGGGCCCCCGTCGACCGGATCACCCAGGAGGGCGACCTGCACCCGGGGTGCAGCCGCACCTTCCTGCGCCGGACCGTCGCCGACGCCGAGGCCCGGCACGGCCTCACCTTCAAGGCGGGCGTCGAGATCGAGTGGACGCTCGGCCGGGCCGCCGCCCCGGCCGACGAGTTCGCCCCGGCGACCCAGGGTCCTGCATACGGCGCCACCCGGCAGATCGAGCTGAGCGACTACGCCGCCGACCTGCTCGCGGCCCTGGACGCGCAGGAGGTGCCGGTCGCCCAGTTCCACCCCGAGTACGCCCCCGGCCAGTTCGAGCTGTCCACCGGCGCCCTGGATCCGGTGGCGGCGGCCGACCAGAGCGTGCTGGTACGGCAGACCATCCGCGCGATCTCACAGAAGCACGGGCTGCGGGCCTCGTTCTCCCCGGCCGTCACCGAGCGGGGCGTCGGCAACGGCGGCCACCTCCATCTCTCCGTCTGGCGCCACGGGGTCAGTCTGCACGCCGGGGGCAGCGGCCGGTACGGCATGACGCGCGAGGCCGAGTCCTTCGTGGCCGGGCTGCTGGCCCATCTGCCCGGGCTGACGGCGGTCATCGCGCCGAGCCCGGCCAGCTATCTGCGGCTCAAACCCTCCCAGTGGGCCGGGGTGTTCACGGCCTGGGGCCGGGAGACCCGCGAGACCGGCGTCCGGGTCATCACCGGCACGGCAGGCCACCAGAGCCAGGACGCCAATCTGGAGATCAAGCCGGCCGACCTGGCCGCCAACCCGTATCTGGCCCTCGGCTGCGCCATCGTCGCGGGCCTCGACGGCATCACCTCCGGCACGGCCCTCCCCGAGGAGGTCGTCGACGACCCGGCCCGGCTGATCCCGGACGAGGCGGTGGCCCGGGGGGTACGACGGCTGCCGACCTCGCTGGCGCAGGCCGTCGACGCGTTCCGCGAGGACGAGGTGGTGTGCACGGCCCTCGGCCCGGTCCTCGCGGACGCGGTGGTCGCCGTACGCGAAGGCGAGACGGCGGCCGTGGCCGGGCTCGACGAGGCCGGGGTGGCGGCTGCCTACCGCTGGAAGTACTGATGGCGGGAGCGATCCGGGAAGCCCTCGACGCGCTCCCCCTCGTCGACCACCACTGCCACGGCGCGGTCACCGCCGACCTCGACCCGACGGAGTTCGAGTCGCTGCTGACGGAGGGCGCGGTCTGGCCGGGCGTGTCGCCGTTCGACAGTCCGGTCGGCGTGGCCGTACGACGCCACTGCGCGCCCCTGCTCGACCTGGACCGGCACGCGCCCGCCGCCGACTACCTGGCGCGCCGCGCCGAACTGGGGTGGCAGGAGGTCAACCGCCGTTTCCTCACGGCCGCGCACGCGGAGACCTTCTGCGTGGACACCGGCTACGCCCCGCACCCGGTCACCTCGCCCGCCGACCTCGCGAACACGTCCGGCGCCGCCGCCTACGAGGTGGTACGGCTGGAGAGCATCGCCGAGGAGGTGGCCGCGCGGGGCATCGACGCCGGCGAGTACGCCGCCGCCTTCCGCGCGGCGGCCGAGGAGGCGGTACGGCGGCCGGGAGTGATCGCGGTCAAGTCGGTCGCCGCCTACCGCACCGGCTTCGACCTGGATCCTGCGCGGCCGACGTACTCCGAGGTGACCCGGGCGGCCGCGCTCTGGTTCGCGCGGGGCGGCAAGCTCACGGACCCCGTGCTGATGCGCCATCTGCTGTGGACCGCCGTCGCCCTCGGGCTGCCGCTCCAACTGCACGCCGGTTTCGGGGACTCGGACCTACGGCTGCACCTGGCGGACCCGGCCCTGCTCACCGACTGGCTGCGGCTGACCGCGGGCACCATCCCGGTGCTCCTGCTGCACTGCTGGCCGTACCAGCGCCAAGCCGCCTATCTGGCCACGGTGTTCGAGCATGTGCACCTCGACGTGGGGCTCACGCTGCACTATGTGGGGCCGGCCCGGGCGGCCGCGGTCCTGGCGGAGGCGACGGAGATCACCCCGTTCCGCAAACTGCTGTACAGCTCGGACGCCTATGGTGTGGCGGAGTTCCACCATCTCGGCGCTTTGTCCTTCCGGCAGGGGCTGGCCGGACTGCTCCAGGAACGGGTGGACTCCGACGAACTGAGCACGGCCGACGCAGTGAGGATCGCAGCCTGGACAGGACGCGACAACGCCCGTCGCCTCTACGGACTTCCCGTATCGGACCCCGGCCGCGACTGAGCGCGTGCCCCACCCGGAAAGTATGATCAAGCAATGTCTGACATGACCGAAACCACGCCCGGATGGCTGTCCTCCGACGAGCTGGAGATGGCTCGCGCCCGTATGCCGATCCTGTACGTGGAGGCCGTGCCCGTACGCGTGGACGACAGCGGCGAAGTCACCAGCATCGGGCTGCTGCTCCGCATCGGCCCGGACGGAACGGTCAGCCGGACCCTCGTCTCCGGCCGTGTCCTGCACCACGAGCGGGTCCGTGACGCCCTGTTGCGCCATCTGGAGAAGGATCTCGGCCCGGTCGCGCTGCCCCGGGTGCCGGCCTCCCTGCAGCCGTTCACGGTGGCCGAGTACTTCCCGACGCTGGGTGTCACGCCGTACCACGACCCACGCCAGCACGCGGTGTCGCTGGCCTACGTCGTGCCGGTGACCGGTGACTGCCGGCCTCGCCAGGACGCCCTGGACCTGGTGTGGTTCAGCCCGCAGGACGCGGTGTCCGAGGCCGTGCAGAGCGAGATGCCCGGCGGTCACGGGGTGCTGCTGAAGCAGGCCCTGGCGCATGTCGGGTGCGTGGGCTGAGTACGGCCGAGGTGCCGCCGGCGGTGATCAGCCGAGCTGTTCGGCGGCCCAGCGGGCCCGCTCGCGGTTCCATCTCGGCCCGCGCAGGCCGTATTCGAGGGCGATCCGGCCGTCGACGGTCAGCGGCCCGTCCTCGTGCTCAAGCCCGGATCTCAACTCCGTGAGCCGCTTGTAGAACACCTTGAGCAGCGGTTCGCTGTGGCGCGGCCCCTCCCTCGAGACGCCGGCCGGCCCGGCCTCCGCCAGCCGGTTCGGCTCCCCCTACAGCAGCCGCCGGCGGGCCGGTCGGCCAGGAGACCGAGAAGTGCATGGCGAAGGCTCATGTCTTCACGGTGGAGATCCGGGCCCGGGCGGGGTCCCGGTCGCGGCGGACAGCGATGAGTACCTGGTCAGGTTCGCCGTGGAGGTGCCGTCCGGAACGAGCCCCGAGGCCCTGGCGGGGTTGAACGCCAAGGAGGCCGAGTGCCTGCGGGAAGCGGCCGCCGAGGACCGTCTGATCCGCCTGTGGACGCTGCCAGGCCGGGGCCGCGGCATCGGCCCGTGGCGGGCGCCCGCGGCCGGCCGGCTGCGGGAGATCCTGCGTTCCCCCCGACGGCCGACTGGCGCACCGTCGCGGCCCCCGGTCGGAGACGGGAGCCGCGACGCTGTTACCGGTCGGGGCGGACGGGTGTCAGGACTTGCCCTTCGGCCACCGGATCGGCAATGGCTGTACGGCGCAGGAACGTAGCCTTCCGGGGAACGGGCAGCTCACCCCCGCGGGATTCGCCCCCTACGCCGCCGCGATGAAGGCCGAGAACATCCCGGTCAATTTCGTGGCGCTGAAGAAGGGCACGGTGGTGTGGCGCGGCCTGGCGGAGAACAGCGTCGACGACCACGTCTGCACCTGGCGGGCCGCCTCCACCATCGAGGGAATCCGGGACTGGCTCTTCGAACGGCGGAAGTGAGCCGATCACGCCGACGGCCGGAAGCCGGGAGCGGCCCACGCGAAAAAGGGCCCTCCCAGGCTTCCGCCTGCGAAGACCCTTCGCACCGTCGGGACGACAGGATTTGAACCTGCGACCCCTTGACCCCCAGTCAAGTGCGCTACCAAGCTGCGCCACGTCCCGGTGCCGTTTGACCTGGGATTTCTCCGGTCGAAACGCGCAAGGAAACAATACCGCACTCGGACAGGTGGTCGCGCACGGCTTTTGTCCGGGCGGGGTGACGGCTCGGCCCGGAGGCCGGGGCGGTACGAGCAGGTGCGGTGGATCTCAGTCCGGGCCGGGCAGCCCCACCTCCGGGTAGGAGTCCAGGAGGCGGGGCGGGGCCGCCTGTCTCCAGGAGTCGGCGAGGATGTCGCGCAGCTCGGCCTCGCCCTCCAGGGCGGCGAGCCGCACCCGGACCCAGGCGAACTGGGCCTCGTGATCGGCGATCCAGAACTTGTCCGGCTCGGCGAGCACCAGCTCGTCGCGCTCCTCCTTGGGACAGCGCACGGCGATGGAGGTCTCGCTCTCGGGCAGCGTGGCGAACATCTTCCCGGCGACCCGGAACGTGGGCATGCTCCAGGCGATCTTCTCGCTGGTGTCCGGCAGGGACAGCGCGACACGGCGTACGTCTTCGGCTTCCGGCATGCCCAGAACCGTAGCCCCTGCCACTGACAGTCAGCTGGTCAGAGCACCGACGTGCTTGTAGTAGAGGGTCGTCGGCCGTAGCACCCCGCCGGGGTCGGCCGCGTAGTCGGGGATGACCCCGGCGCGGGTCCAGCCGGCCGAGCGATAGAGGTGTTCGGCGGGGCTGTCCGTCTCGGTGTCGAGATGGAGCAGCGTGATGCCGGCGGCGATCGCTGCCTCTTCGGCGACGGCCAGCAGCCGCCGCCCGATGCCCTGGCCGCGGGCCTCGCGGTGGACCATCAGCTTCACCAGCTCGGCGCGGTGCCGGCTGTTCGGCTTGCCGGGGAAGGGGAAGGCCAGGCTGACCGTGCCGACGACCCGGTCGGCGCCGTCCAGCGCCGCCCAGACGGCGAGCCGCCCGGCGGCCACGGCGTCCACCCGTCCCTGCCACCAGGCGAGGGCCCGCTCCCGCTCGAAGGGCGCGAGGAAGCCGACGGACGCGCCGCCGTTCACGGTGTCGGCCAGCAGCCCGGCCAACTCGCCTATGCGTGCAGTCAGTTGGGCCGCCGTGAGGCGCAGCGCCGTCATGGCCGCACCACCGCCAGGACGTACCGCGTCTCCCCCGGCCCGGCGCACCGGAACCGCGTCGGCCCCCACACCCGCAGGCGCAGACAGTCGCCGGTGTCCAGGAGATGTTCGACCTCCTGCGCGGTCACCGCGAGTCTCCCGTGGAGCACCCAGAGGTGCTGTTCAAGGCCGGGCACCGGCGGACGGTCGTAGGCGATGTCCGCGCCCGGGTCGAGCCGGCCCTCGACGAGTTCGCCGCGCAGTCCCCCGTGCGGCGGCGACACGGACCGCCGTACGAAGCCGGAGGCGCGGTCCTCCCAGATCTGCTGTTCCGCCGCGCGCAGCACCGGCGCGGGGGCCGCCTCGACCTCGCTGAGCAGCTGGGACATGGTCCGCCCGTAGACGTTGCAGAGCCGGTTGAGGAGGGCTGCCGTGGGGCTGGTCTCGGCCCGTTCGGCCCGGGACAGGGTGGACTTGCTCACTCCGCTGCGCTCCGCCAACTCACCCAGGGACCAGCCGTGTTCGGCCCGCAGTTCAGCGAGACGGCTGCCCAGGCGGGCGTCGACGGGGTCAGGGGCGGGATCCAGGCCGGGAATGGAGGGATCGGGGACGGAATCGAGGGCGCCCCTTTCGTTTCGCTGCGCGTCCGGCGCGTCTCGTTTCATATACGGGACGATATCCCTGATGTGAAACGACGGTGTTAGGGAAGGCTCACAGTCGTGCCGCCTTGCCCAGCGCCTCCAGCACCGGGCGGATCAGCGGGTGGCCCTCGGCTCCGCGTCGTACGGCCGCGAAGACGCGGCGGGTCGGGGCGGTGCCGTCGACGGGGCGTACGACGACGCCGGTCAGGTCCATGCCGCGCAGGGCCGAGCGGGGGACAAGGGCCACGCCCGCGTCGGCCGAGGCCAGGGCCACCACGGCCCGGAAGTCGTCGGAGGAGTGTTCGAGGCGGGGCTGGAAGCCGGCGCTCTCGCAGGCCAGGACGACCACGTCATGGCAGGGGTTGCCGGGGTACGGACCGATCCAGGGGTCCTTGGCCAGTTCGGCGAGGGGGACCTCGCTCGCCCCGGCAAGGCGGTGGTGGAGCGGGACGACCGCGTCGAAGGGCTCGGCGTACAGGGACACATGGCTGAGCCGGGGGTCGTCGGCGGGCGGGGCCCCGCGGTACTCGACGGCGACCGCGACATCGACCTGCCGGTCCAGCACCATCGGCAGGCTGGCGTCGCCCTCAGCGTCCTGGACCCGGATCCGTATGCCGGGGGCGGTGCGGGCGAGGTGGGCCACGGCCGGGGCGACCACCTGTGCGATGCCGGTGGCGAAGGCGGCGACGGTGACCGTGCCGGCCTCGCCGGAGCCGTACGCGGCCAGTTCGGCCTCGGCCCGCTCCAGCTGGGCAAGGACCGCGTTGGTGTGGCCGAGCAGGATCTCGCCGGCCGGGGTCAGTCGTACCCCCTTGGCGCTGCGCTCGACCAGACGGTGGCCGGTCTCCTGCTCCAGGGCCGCCAGCTGCTGCGAGACGGCCGACGGGGTCAGATACAGCGCGGCGGCAGCCGCCGTCACCGTGCGGTGGTCGGCCACCGCTCGGAGGATGTGCAGCCGCCGCGCCTCGATCATGGCTCGATTATCGCAATAGGCCCGGGGTGCTCAGGCCGCTCAGGCCGCCAGCTCGGCCCGGGCCGCGACGAAGGCGTCCACCGCGCGGTTGACGTCGTCCGTCGAGTGGGCCGCGGACAGCTGCACCCGGATCCGGGCCTGGCCCTGCGGCACCACCGGATACGAGAAGCCGATCACGTACACGCCCCGCTCCAGCAGCAGCTCGGCCATCCGGGCGGCCCGCCCCGCGTCGCCGATCATCACAGGGGCGATGGCGTGGTCGCCGGGGAGGATGTCGAAGCCCTCCTCGGTCATCCGGCGGCGGAACAGCGCGGTGTTCTCGGCGAGCCGGACCCGCAGGTCGTCCGCGGCCTCCAGCAGGTCGAGGACCTTCAGCGAGGCCGCCGCGATCACCGGGGCGAGGGTGTTGGAGAAGAGGTAGGGGCGGGAGCGCTGGCGGAGCAGGGCGACGATCTCGGCGCGGGCGGCGACATAGCCTCCGGAGGCGCCGCCGAGGGCCTTGCCGAGGGTGCCGGTGATGATGTCGACACGGTCCAGCACGCCGTGCAGTTCGGGGGTGCCGCGGCCGGACGGGCCGACGAAGCCGACGGCGTGCGAGTCGTCGACCATGACCATCGCGTCGTAGCGGTCGGCGAGGTCGCAGATCTCGCGCAGCGGTGCCACGTAGCCGTCCATGGAGAAGACGCCGTCGGTGACGACCAGCCGGCGCCGGGCGCTCTGCGCCTCCTTCAACTGGCTTTCCAGGTCAGCCAGATCGCGGTTGGCGTAGCGGAGACGGCGGGCCTTGGAGAGGCGGATGCCGTCGATGATCGAGGCGTGGTTGAGGGCGTCGGAGATCACCGCGTCCTCCGGGCCGAGGAGGGTCTCGAAGACACCGCCGTTGGCGTCGAAGCAGGAGGAGTAGAGGATCGTGTCCTCCTGGCCGAGGAACGCGGCGAGGCGCGCCTCCAGCTCCTTGTGGACCTCCTGGGTGCCGCAGATGAAGCGGACGGAGGCCATGCCGTAGCCCCAGCGGTCCAGGGCCTCGTGGGCGGCGGCGATCACCTCGGGATGGTCGGCGAGACCGAGGTAGTTGTTGGCGCAGAAGTTGAGGACCTCGCCGGGGCGGCCGCCCGCGGTCACGTTGACGGTCGCGGACTGCGGGGTGCCGATGACGCGCTCGGGCTTGTGCAGACCGGCGGCGCGGATCTCGTCGAGGGTGGCGCGCAGGTCGTCGCGCACGGAGTCGAACATCATCAATCCTTGATTGTCGTCAGAGACTGTCGTCAGAGGGTCCAGTCGAGGATGACCTTGCCGCCGCGGCCGCTCGCGGCGTCGGCGAAGGCCGCCTCGAAGTCCCGGTATCCGTAGCGGCCGGTGATCACGGGGGCGAGGTCGAGTCCTCCCTCCAGGAGGACCGACATCGCGTACCAGGTCTCGAACATCTCACGGCCGTAGATGCCCTTGATCGTGATCATCGAGGTGACGATCCGGGCCCAGTCGACGGGGAACTCCTGGGCGGGCAGGCCCAGCATGGCGATACGGCCGCCGTGCGTCATGTTCGCGATCATGTCCTGGAGCGCTTCGGGCCGCCCGGACATCTCCAGACCGATGTCGAAGCCCTCACGCAGCCCCAACTCCCGCTGTCCGTCGGCGATCCGGGACTGCGACACGTTCAGGGCGAGGCTCACGCCGATCTTGCGGGCGAGGTCGAGGCGCTCCTCGCTGACATCGGTGATCACGACGTTGCGGGCGCCGGCGTGCCGGGCCACCGCGGCGGCCATCAGGCCGATCGGGCCGGCGCCGGTGATCAGGACGTCCTCGCCGACGAGCGGGAAGGAGAGCGCGGTGTGCACGGCGTTGCCGAACGGGTCGAAGATCGCGGCGACGTCGAGGTCGACGGGGACCCTGTGCACCCAGACGTTGCCGGCGGGCAGCGCGACGTACTCGGCGAACGCGCCGTCGCGGCCGACGCCGAGGCCGACCGTGGCCCGGCACAGATGGCGCCGCCCGGCCAGGCAGTTGCGGCACTTGCCGCAGACCAGGTGGCCCTCGCCGCTGACGCGGTCACCGACCTTGATGTCCGCGACATCGCGGCCGGTCCCGACGACCTCGCCGACGAACTCGTGTCCGACCACCAGGGGGGTGGTGATCGTCTGCTGGGCCCAGCCGTCCCAGGCCCGGATGTGCAGGTCGGTGCCGCAGATACCGGTCCGCAGCACCTTGATCAGTACGTCACCGGGTCCGACCGCGGGCTCCGGCACGTCGGCGAGCCACAGCCCCGGCTCGGCTTTCTCCTTGACCAGCGCCTTCAACGCTACGGCTCCTGTGCGTGAGGTCCCGGACGCGGGCACGCCGAAGCGGCCCGCAGCCGGGGAGGGGGGTGGAATCGCACAGAAATCTGCCGTACTCGGGCGCCTCGGGTCCATCGAGGATTTCTTAACCGCCGCCACAGCTCCGCTTCACGCCCGTACGACGCCCGGCGGCAGCGCCAGGGCCTGTCCGGCGGGTCATGCCGCAGACGCGGGGTCCGGCACGCACTCCCCCAGAGGGGGACCCCAGCGGCGTTGTCGTCACTCGCCGACGTCCCCCAGCCTTCGGCCGGGGCTGACCCCACCGCGTGGCCCCGCTCACCGGCGTCGATGCGGCACCGCCGATTTTCTGCGAACGCGCGCTGGTAGGCCGCGCCTCTCAGCAGCGAGGGAACCGGTCGTGGCATCGATGCTGGTGACAAGCGCATGATGAACTCACGGGCACCGGAGGGAGCACATCATGCGAGAGTTCCTCGTCCAGATCACCACTACCGTCCCCGAGGGCACGGGCCAGGAGGAGGTCGACCGGCGGCGGGCCGCGGAGGCGGTCCGCGCGAGGGAACTGGCCGCTACCGGCCATCTGGCCCGACTGTGGCGCCCCGTCGGCGAACTGCGCAGCATCGGCGTCTGGCGCGCCACCGACGAGGAGGAACTCCACGAGAAGGTGCTCGGCACCCTGCCGCTGCGCCCGTGGATGACGGTCACCGTCACCCCGCTGGAGTCCCACCCCAACGACCCCGGCCGCGTCGACGGCACGCGATGACCACCGCGTCTCCCTGGACCCATGTCGCCAGGGCCGGCGCCGCGCTCGCCGCGGGCATGGCGTCGGCCGTTTCGTGTACACCCCGATCCTGCCGCTGATGCACGCGCGGGCGGCCCTGTGCACATCTGCGCTTCCCACGCTCCGTCGCCCTGCTGACCACCGGATACTCCGTCGGCCAGGTTCTCGGCCCCCTGGTCGTCGCCCCGCTGCTGCGTCACGGCTACCACCAGGCCCTGCTCCTGGCCGCCCTGGTGGTCCTCGCCGCGGCCGCCGCCGTGCTGCGGATCGGCTTCCCGCACCACGTGGGCGGGGACCACACAGTGCCGGTACGACTGCGACAGCGGGCGGAGGCCACACATCCCTGGGCCCTGCCTGTCACGCCACTGTCATGCCGCTGCCGCGCCGAGCAGGGCCCGGCAGTTCTGCCACAGCGGGCCCAGCAGCTGGGTGTCGTTGTACAGCTTGGCGAACATCACCTGGCCCTCCAGCTGGGCCACCACCGCCCGCGCCGCCTCCCGGGTGTCGGCCACGCCGACCTCACGCGGTCGCGGGCCTCGGCGATGACGGACTCCACCATGCCGACCTGTGCGTCGAAGATCTCCTGGAGCCGCCCACGGACCGCCTCGGTCTGGTTGCTCAGCTCCAGGGTGAGGTTCCCGAACAGACAGCCCGCCACCGTGCCGCAGCCCTGCTGCACGGCGCGCTGGCCGGCCTCCGTCTCCTCGAACAGCCGCCGCAACCGCCGGAGCGGCTCCCCCTCACCGGTCAGGGCATGCGTCCACTCGCGCTTCTGGGCTGCCCAGTGCTCGTCGACGACCGCGAGCGCGAGGGCCTCCTTGGACTCGAAGAAGTAGTAGAAACTGCCCTTCGGCACCCCGGCCGCCTTGCAGATCTCGGCCACCCCGAGCGCCGAGTAGCCGCACCTCTCGATCAACGAGCGGGCGGCGTCGAGGATCTTGCGCCTGGCGTCACTGGTGCGGCCCATGCCGTCAGCGTAGGAAGGTACTAGACCGGTCGCCTAGTGACGGATCCGTTCCCGTGGTCACAGCAGCGGGAGCCCGTCCGCCCCGCGTCGCTCGATGCGGGCCACCAGCTCCGCCGCCGACGACTTGATGGTCTCCAGACCGGGCCGACCCCACGGCCGCGGCTCCACGTCGACCACACACACCGTACCGAGCACCGTCCCCGTGCTGTCGATGAGCGGGGCGCCCAGATAGGAACGGATGCCGAACTCGTCGACGACCGGGTTGCCCGCGAACCGCGGGTAGTCGCCGACGTCCTCCAGAACCAACGCCTTGCGCCGGACCACCACATGGGGGCAGAAACCATGGTCGCGGGCCAGCTCACGGCCCAGCACCGGCGTGCTGCCGTCGGGCTTCACCACCGGCGGCGGCACGGCCGGCAGGTGCAGGCCCGCGAAGAACTGCCGGTTCTCACCGATGAAGTTGACCATGGCGTACGGCGTCCCGGCGACCTCTGCGAGCCGGTCCGCGTAGGCGTCGAGCTCGGGGTCGGGATGTTCGCCGAGTCCCAGTTGGCCGAGGCGCCGGGTGCGTACGGGCACCTCCTTGTCCTCCGGTGTGAGCAACAGACGACCGGCCGGGCGCGACGGGTCGTACCTCATGGGTGGGCTCCGTCGCTGTGGACGTGGGTCATATATGGGCTCCGTGAGGGGTGTATGGGGGTCACATGTGGGCGCCGTGGCTCGGCGCGGAGACCGGAGCGTGGGCGATGAGATGGCGGACGAGGGTGAGCAGGGTCTGGACACCGGAGCTGGAGATACGGGCGTCGCAGCGGACGACCGGGACCTCGGGGTCGAGGTCGATGGCGGCGCGCACCTCCTCGGGGTCGTAGCGGTAGGAGCCGTCGAACTCGTTGATGGCGAGGATGAAACCCAGACCCCGCTCCTCGAAGAAGTCGACGGCCGCGAAGCAGTCCTCCAGACGGCGGGTGTCGGCGAGGATGACCGCGCCGAGCGCGCCCTCGGACAGCTCGTCCCACATGAACCAGAACCGCTCCTGCCCGGGCGTACCGAACAGGTAGAGCACATGTTCGGGGTCCAGGGTGATGCGGCCGAAGTCCATGGCCACGGTCGTCTCGACCTTGTTCTCGACACCGTCGAGGTTGTCGGTCGCGGCGCTCACCGTGGTGAGGAGTTCCTCCGTGGACAGCGGCGCGATCTCGCTGACCGCGCCCACGAAGGTGGTCTTGCCGGCCCCGAACCCACCGGCCACCAGGATTTTCAGCGCGGTGGGGAAGGGGTCACAGCTGTCGTCGTAGTCCATCGAGCACTGCCTCCAGAAGAGACCGGTCAGTGGGGTTGTGGTGGAACACGGGGGGCTTGGCGGTGAGCGCCCCGCAGTCGACGAGGTCGGAGAGCAGCACCTTGGTGACCACGGCGGGCAGCTTGAGGTGCGCGGCGATCTCGGCGACCGAGACGGGTGCTCGACACAGGTCGAGCGCCTGCGCGTGCTCGGGACCGAGGTAGCCGAGGGGGGTGGCCCCGGTGGCCATCACCTGCGACATCAGGTCGAAGGCGATGCTCGGCTCGGTGCGGCCGTTGCTGATCGTGAACGGGCGCACCAGGCGTCCGGCCGCATCGTCCAGCCATGGCCCGTCGCCGGCTGCCGCCACCCTCAAGGCCTCATCGCCGTGGGTTCGACGGCGTGCTGCCGGGGCGCGGTGACGAGGTACGGGCGGACGCTCTTGACCAGCATCGCCATCTCGTAGCCGAGGACGGCGGCGTCGGCCTCGCGGCCGGCCAGCACGGCGAGGCAGGTGCCGGAGCCGGCGGTGGTGACGAACAGCAGCGTCGAGTCGAGTTCGACGACGACCTGGCGGACGTCCCCGCCGTCGCCGAAGCGGACGCCCGCGCTGCGGCCGAGCGAGTACAGACCGGAGGCGAGCGCCGCCATGTGGTCGGCACTGTCCGGGTCGAGGCCGTGGACGGACTTCACCAGTCCGTCGCAGGACAGGAGCACCGCGCTGGTGGTGTGGGGTACGCGCTGGACGAGGCCGCTCATCAGCCAGTCGAGGTCGGATACCTGGGCGGTCGGCGCATCGCTCGCCATGGTGGATCGACTCCTTGGGGTACGAAGGTCTACGGGAGCAGTGGGGGTGGGGGGAAAACGGTGCTGGTCATCCGGCCGGTGCGCTCCCGTCGGGCCGGGTGGTGAATTCGGAGGTGCGCACGGGGCGCAGGGCCGGGGAGTGCGACGGGGGCCGTGACGCGGACTGGGGGTCGGCCGGGTCCCCGTGCGCCCGGCTCGTGTGCGCCGAGGCCGTGTGTGCAGCGTCCATGTGGTCCGGGGCCATGTGTGCCGCGCCCATGTGGTCCGAGGCCGTGTGGGCCGCGCCCATGTGGTCCGAGGGCGACATGGGGCTCGACGCCATGGGTTCCGATCCCATGGGATCCGACGCCCTTCGGTCCAGGGCCGATTGGTCCGGGGCTGTGTGGTCCGGAGCCATGTGCCTGGACTCCATGTGCGCGGCGTCCGCATGTGTGGCGTGGGATGCGCTGCTCGCCACGTTCCCGGACCCCTCGCCGGACCCGGACCCGGATCCGTCGTCGACGCCCATGTCTGCGAGGTCCACACTGGTCAGCCCGGTATAGAAGGGTTCTCCATGTGTCCCGCCCGTCGACTCGGTGGCTGTCAGCTCCGTCTGAGTGGCCTCCAGATGCTGCTGGGCCTCGGCGAGGCCGATGCCACGCTGGAAGGCGGCCATCAGACCGGGGTCGTGTCCGGCCGGCACCTCGTTGTCCTGGCGAGGTGCCGGGCCGCCGCGGAGCTGGGGGACGATGTGCTCCTGGGCGCGTCGGCGCGGCAGTTGGGGTTTGCCCATGGTGCCGCGCACGGCGCCGACACGCGGGACGGGCGGGGCGCCGGCGTGCTCGGCGACCGAGGGCCGGTCCTCGGGTCGGATGCCGGGCAACGCCTCGGCGGGGTTGGGCCGGGTCTCCTGGGCGCCGCGTACCGGCAGCGGCGCGGGTGCGCTCCCGTGCTGTGCGTGCCTGCGCCGCCCACCGGCGGCGGCCGCGGCCGGTCCCTGCTGCGGCGCGGGCCGTCGGTCCGCCGGCGAACCGCTCGGGGCGGCCGCCCGGTCCCCGGCTCCCGCTTCGGTTCCGGCGGCGGCGCCGCGGATGTCCTCCAGTGTCCCGGTGATGCGGGACGGGCGCGCGGCCCCGGCTCCCGGCGCACCACCCGGTGCCCCCGGTGCGCCGCCCCCGGCGCCGGCGTCGCGCGGCTGCGGTACGGCACCGGGTACGCCCGGTGCCGTACCCAGCAGGCCTTGCGGGACGACGAGGACGGCCTGGACGCCGCCGTAGATGTTGTTCTGGAGGCGGACGTTGATGCCGTGGCGGCGGGCGAGCTGGGAGACGACGAAGAGGCCGATGCGGCCGTCGGCCAGCAGGCTGGCGACGTTGACCTGGTCGGGGTCGGCGAGCAGGGCGTTCATCTTGGACTGTTCGCCGACCGGCATGCCGAGTCCGCGGTCCTCGACCTCGACCGCGAGGCCGGAGGTGACGAGGTTGGCGCGGAGCAGCACCTGGGTGTGCGGGGCGGAGAACACCGTGGCGTTCTCGACGAGTTCGGCGAGGAGGTGGATGACGTCGGCGACGGCGTGCCCGCGCAGTTCGCCGTCGATCGGCGGGACGAGTTTGACCCGGGAGTATTGCTCGACCTCGGCGATGGCGGAGCGCAGCACCTCGGTCATGGAGACGGGGTTGCTCCACTGCCGGCGGGACACGGCGCCGCCGAGCACAGCGAGGTTCTCGGCGTGCCGTCGGATGCGGGTGGCCAGGTGGTCGACGTGGAAGAGACCCTTGAGGAGGTCCGGGTCCTCGATCTCGTTCTCCAGTTCGTCGAGAATCGAGATTTCTCGGTGCACGAGGGACTGAAGCCGCCGCGCCAGGTTGACGAAGACCTCCAGCTTCTGTTCGCTGCCGGCCTGGCTGGAGAGCTGGGCCGCCTGCACGACGGCGGTGACGGCGCCGTCGTGCGCGCGGGACAGGTCGGCGGCGAGCAGTTCGAAGTCGTCGGCGTCCTCGGGCGGTCCACCGCGCGACTTGCGCGGGGGCGGGGTCTGGCCGCGGCGCAGCGCGTCGACGAGGGCCAGCAGTTCGGCCTCGCCGCGGGCGGTGTTGCGGCGCAGGATGCCGACGCGGTCGCTGACCGAGCGGGCGGCGCGGCCCGCGGCCACGGCAGCGATCACGATGGCCGCGACCGTCACCGAGACCGCTCCGGCGAGTACGGCCAGCAGGGTGAGGCTGGGCCGGGCTCCGGTGGAGCGGACGGTGAACAGGACGGCCGCGTAGCCGCTGAGCGCCACCGCGATCGGCGGCAGCACGGCGAGGCGCATGAGCTGAGGCCTTATGTGGGTCTCGGGCAGCGCGGGAACGGGTCGGGCGACCGGACGTCCGTGCCGGCCGCCCTCACGGCGGTCGGCACGGGCGGCCGGTGCACGGAGGTGAGACATCTGCGTCCTCGTACTGGTCCGTCGGGCCTGGAATGCTCGCGCGTCTCGCGCGAGTCGGGTATGCGCCATCGCGGTGCCGGCCGAGGGGACCGCAAAAGAATTCGGCCCCGTGACGCCCGACGGACACTCACAGTAGTCGCCAACGCATCATGTGCGGTGGGCAGTTGACAAAGTCACCCGGAGATGGTCCCGCCCTGGTATGAGCTGTCGCACGAAGGACCGATATCCCCGTGGGCGCCTCACTTCCGACCGGCCACCAACCGATCCGACCTGCTCAAAAACGGTCGTAAGGAGAAGTTGGGCGCCCGGACGACCGACACACGGCGCCTCTCCTCCACCATCGGTCCGCACACCCTCGACCGCCCCGGCAGGACGACCGCGCGACCTGCCGCACCCCTGTCACCGCCCCGCAGAACATCACTCACGGTGACCCTCCCCCCTCGGCTCGCACTGGATGAGCGGCCTGCTGCAGGGCCCGGACAGCGACATGCCGGGATCCTTTGGTGCGGGCGGCGAGGGCACGCGCGAAGCGGTCGGCGCGCAGCACCCGTCAGGGCCGGGAATGGGAGGGGCGGGGCCGGGTCGACGCGGGCGGTGAGCTGGAGTTCGTTGTGCGGATGGGCGACGATCTCGTACACGCGGAACGGCCGCCGCTCGCGCGCATGCCAGTGCCTGGCGGCGAGAGCGGGGGCGAGCCGAGCGGCCCCGGGGGCCTGGGCGAGCGCACTGCCGAGCCACTTGCCGTACGGCGGGTGGCGCCGGTCCATCAGCAGGCAAGCCGCATGAGTTCGCGGACCAGGCGGGCGGCCCGGGCCGGGGAGAGCGTACGGAAGCCGTCGTGGAAGATGGCACCGGCGGTGACTTCGGCGAGGAGCTGGGTGGGGATGGCGACCCGGTCCGACGGCGTGACACCGAAACCCGGGCCGATACGGGCCGCCGAGCGCGGAGTTCCGGCGCGGCCTCCTCCAGCAGTGAGCGTACGGCCTCGGTGCAGAAGCGCCGGGCCGGGTTCAAATTCCGATAAGGACACGGGAGTTGGCAGGCGGACATGGTCAATGCGCGTGCCACTGCCCGGGTTGCGCAGGGGCACGCACGGCACTTACACGTCACCGCGACAACGGCGGAGCCCTCACTTCACCAGGTCGTCCGCGTCCGGCGTCACCGCTTCGCCGACCAGGCCGAGGTTCTCCTGCCCGGCCTCACTCCGCGGCTGGACGGCAAGGCGCCACGGCCGGGCGATCGGCGCCGACACCTCGCGCCACCACGGGTCGGCGGGCAGCTTCCCGGACGGCTCGAAGGGCTCACCGGGGCGCGGCAGCGCCACCGCCTGGCCCGCTCCGTCCCCGGCGTCCTTCGTCCACTCCCCCGGCTCGGCCCAGGCGTGCGGGGCGAGGTTGAAGGTGCCCCAGTGGATCGGCAGCAGCACCCCGTGCGGGGCACCGCCCTGCAGGTCGAGGTGGGCCCGCATGCCCTCCTCGGGCGTCATGTGTATGTCCGGCCAGAACTCGCTGTACGCACCGATCTGGATCATCGTCGCGTCGAAGGGCCCGTGGTCGGCGCCGATGTCCTTGAAGCCCTCGAAGTAACCGGTGTCACCGCTGTGGTAGATCCGGTGCTGCTCGCCCGCGACGGTCCAGGACGCCCACAGGGTGTGCTGGGTGTTGCGCAGACCACGGCCGCAGAAGTGGCGGGCGGGATTGGCCGTCAGGGTGAGGCCGCCGACCCTGGTCTCCTCGTGCCAGTCCAGCTCGCGCAGCCGGTCGGCGGGGACGCCCCAGTGTTCGAGGTGGGCGCCGACGCCGAGCGGCACGGCGAAGAGGGTGTCCGTGCCGGCCAGCGCCTTGATGGTGGGCAGGTCGAGGTGGTCGTAGTGGTCGTGCGAGATGACCACCACGTCGACCCGGCCGAGCGCGCCCAACGGCAGCGGCACCGGGTGCAGCCGCTTGGGCCCGGCGAACGGGAACGGGGAGCAGCGCTCGCCCCAGACGGGGTCGAAGAGGACGCGGTGTCCGTCGATCTCCGCGAGCACGCTGGAGTGGCCCATCCAGGTCAGCCGCAGCCCACTGGCGGCGGGCCGGGCGAGGTCGGCAACGGTGGTGGCGTGCACCGGGACGGCGCCCCGGGGAGCTCGGCGGACGCGCTGCTCCTTCTCGAAGTAGATCTTCGCGAAGTCCAGCATCGAGCCCGAGGGGCGGGTGCGGGCGGTACCGCCGGGGTTCTGGAAGACACCGTCCTTGAAGTGCGGTGAGCCCTGAATGCGGGCCATGCGCTCGCCGCCGGGGTCCACGCCGAAGGCAGCGGGCCGCAGCACGCGGAGCCCGGAGCTCAGGGAACGCAAACGGGTCACGGTACCTCCAGTGGTGTCGCCGGGATGCTCCATTATGGTCGGCCCCTCCGGTGGTCGGCGTTGACACCCTGTCGCCCACCTCCGAATACTGACCCACTGTTCAGTAGCACCCTCCTTCACCAACCCCTCAGGAGCCACTATGGCCGCTCCCCTGATGTCTCTCGTCTGGACCGACCACATCACCGGCCGGCAGGGTTTCCTGGTCGTCGACCGGCTGGTTCGGGGGGTGGCCAGCGGCGGTCTGCGGATGCGGCCGGGCTGCACCCTGGAGGAGGTCACCGGGCTGGCCCGCGGCATGACGATGAAGGAGGCCCTGCACTACAACCCCGAGGGCCGCTACATCCCCCTGGGCGGGGCCAAGGGCGGCATCGACTGCGATCCGCAGGACCCGGGGTCGTACGCCCTGCTGGTCCGCTATCTGCGCGCAATGCGGCCGTATGTCGAGAGCTTCTGGACCACCGGCGAGGACCTCGGGCTCACCCAGGATCTGGTGGACCGGGCGGCCGTCGAGGCGGGGCTGGTCTCCTCGGTCCAGGCCGTGTATCCACTGCTGGACGACGAGGCCGCGGCCCGGCGGCGGCTGGCGGACGCCTTCGCCATCGAGGTGGACGGGATCGGTCTCGACGAGCTGGTCGGCGGCTGCGGAGTCGCCGAGTCGGCACTGACGGCCCTGGACCGGGCCGGGGTGCCGTACGCGGGGACGCGGGTCGCGGTGCAGGGGCTTGGCACGATGGGCGGGGCCACGGCGCGTTTCCTCGCCCGCGCGGGACTCACGGTGGTGGCCGTCGCCGATGTCAAGGGCACGATCGCCAACCCGGCGGGCCTGGACGTCGAAGCGCTGCTGCGCGCGCGGGACGCGTACGGCACCGTCGACCGCGCGGTGCTGCGCCCCGGGGATCTCGAACTGCCGGGCGAAGCCTGGCTGTCCGCCGATGCGGAGGTGCTGGTGCCGGCGGCGGTGTCGTACGTCGTGGACGCGGCCAACGAGCACCTCGTCACCGCCCGCTGGATCGTGGAGGCGGGAAACATGCCCGTGCTGCCCGAGGCGGAGGAGCGGCTCGCGGAGCGCGGGGTGACCGTGCTGCCGGACGTGGTGGTCAACTCGGGTACCAACGCCTGGTGGTGGTGGACCCTTTTCGGCGACATCGGGCCGGACGCGGACGAGGCGTTCGCCCACACCCGCCGCTCGATGCGGGCCCTGGTGGAGCTGATGCTGGATCGGGCCGAGTCCGACGGCACGACCCCGCGTGCCGCGGCCCACGCCCTGGTGAGCGACCGGCTGCCGGTGATCGCGGAACGGTTCGGCTGGTACCGGTGAGAGGACGGGCGCTCAGCGGCGCCCGAGCCGCAGACCACCGTCGGCTCACGGCTGTGCGTCGCGGGTGAGGACGACGGCGTAGCGGCACTCGGCGTCGGTGGTGTTGGCGAAGACACGCTCGGCGGGCGGCCCGAGTTCCAGGGTGTCGCCGGCGTCGAGTTCGTGGACCGTGCCACCGTCGTGGAAGGTCAGGCGGCCGTCGAGGACCCAGACGAGCTGTCGTACGAAGGCGAAGGCGGCCGCGGGGTAGGGCACCCGGGCTCCGGCGGGCAGGCGGATCTCGGCGATCTCCGCCGGGAAGCGCGGTCCGGTGATCTGACGGCGCCGGTAGCCGGTGCCGGGGTCGCGCCACTCGGCCGCGTCGGCGCCGCGCCGCACTCCCCCGGTGTCGGCCACGCCGTCCCGCACGCCTTCGGCGAGGGCGAGCAGGGAGGCGACGCTCAGCTGGAACGCGGCGGACAGCTTGCCGAGGACGACCGCGGTGGGGCTGCTCTCGCCGCGTTCGATCCGGCTGATCATCGCCGGGGAGACACCGGAGACGTCCGCGAGTTGGGCCAGGGTCCAGCGGCGGCGCTCCCGCTCGATGCGGACACGGGCCGCGATCCGCGCCACGAGGGGGTCCATCGGCGGATCTACTATGTTGGACATGAATCCAATATACGAGAGAGGCGGGGCGGTGACGGTCCGTCCGGCCCGACCCGGCGACCTGGAGGCCGTACGCGCGATCCGCAACCACGCGATCGAGCACTCGACGGCGTTGTGGACCGAGACCCCGCAGTCTCCCGTCGAGGGAGCGGCCTGGCTCGCCGCCCATCTGGCGCGCGGCTCGGCTTTCGTGGCCGAAGTGGCGGGCGAGGTGGCCGGGTTCGCGGTGTACGGCCCGTGGCGGGAGCTGGACGGCTACCGGTACACGGTGGAGGACTCGGTCTACGTCCGCGAGGGCCGGCACGGGCTCGGCATCGGCTCGGCACTGCTGGGCGCGCTCGTCGCCGCGGCGCGCGAGGCCGGCCACCACGTCGTGATCGCGGGCATCGAGGCGGAGAACACCGCGTCGGTCCGGCTGCACCAGCGGTTCGGCTTCGAGCACGCCGGCACGGTCCGGGAGGTGGGCACCAAGTTCGGCCGTTGGCTGGACCTCACGCTCATGCGACTGCCGCTGGCCTGAGACGGCAACGCGCGCGGGGGTACGACCGATTAGGGTGACCGCGTGGCGAGAGTGCGGTTGAGTGTGGCCGAGCGGCGGGAGGAACTGCTGCGGGCCGCCATCGAGCAGATCGAGGCGCGGGGCGTGGCGGCGGTGCGGATCGCCGATGTCGCCTCGACCCTCGGGGTGAGCAACGCGCTGGTGCTGTACCACTTCTCGACGAAGGAGAAGCTGGTCGCCGCCGCTTTCGCCTTTGCCGCCGAGGACGACCTGGCGCATCTGCGCAAGCTGCTGGGCCGCCGCACGACGGCGTCGCGTCGGCTGCGGGCGGCGGTGCGCTGGTACGCGCCGACCGGGCAGGCCAAGGGCTGGCGGCTGTGGATCGAGGGCTGGGCGGTGGCGCTGCGCGAACCCGCCCTGCGGGAGGTCACCAAGGAGCTGGACCAGCAGTGGAAGGCGGCGATCGCCGAGGTCATCGCAGAAGGGGTGGCCGCCGGTGAGTTCCGGTGCCCCGACCCCACGGCCGCGGCGCTGCGGCTGACCGCCCTGCTCGACGGGCTCGCGGTCCAGCTCACCTCGTACCCGGGTGCCCTGCCCCGCTCCCGGGCGCAGGAGTGGGTCGACGAGGCGCTGGCGCGCGAACTGGGGCTGCCCGAGGAGCAGTAAGGGGCGGCCCGCGAGGTTGCCGCCCCTTACACACTCTCGCCGCCTCAAGCCACGGAAGCGATCCGCATCTTGATGTCGTCCGGGGAGAGCGCTCCCTTGGCCGTCGCGTGGTCACCCGACGACTCACCGCGCAGCCGCCGCCCGATCCACGGCACCAGGTACTCGCGGGCCCAGTGCACGTCGTCGCGGCGGACCTCCAGGGTGCCGCGAGGCGGCAGCGGCGGCCACGGCTGGTCCGGGTCGGCCGGCACCTCGACGCCGAGCACCTGACCGGCCCGCAGGGCCACGCGCGTGTGCCCCTCGGGAGAGAGGTGCAGCCGGTCGCCGTCCCAGGCCCGCCGGTCCTGCACGGTCTTCAGGGACCACAGGTCGAGGACCGGGCAGCCGTACCGGTCGGCGACGGCCCGGACATGCCCGTTGTAGGTGGCGATCTTGCCGCGCAGATGCTTGAGGACGGGCACGCCACGGGTGTCGAAGCCGGTGGTCACCAGTACCATGCCGGCGGCTTCGGTCAGTTGGGCCACGGCCCGCTCGAACCGCTCGGCCACCTCGTCGGGGTCGGTGCCGGGGCGGATGATGTCGTTGCCGCCCGCGCAGAAGGAGACCAGGTCCGGGGCGAGCTCCAGGGCCTGCGGCACCTGGTCCGCCACGATCTGGTCGAGCAGTTTCCCGCGTACCGCGAGGTTGGTGTACTCGAAGTCGCCCTCGGGCCGCCGGTCCGACAGCAGTACCGCGAACCGGTCGGCCCAGCCGACGAACGCCCCGTCGGGGCCGGGGTCGCCGACACCCTCGGTGAAGCTGTCCCCCACCGCCACGTACGACCCGATCACTGATGCCTTGTCACTCTTCGAATCGTCTGCCACATCGGACCATGATTCACCTTCGACTGTGACCTACGCGACCGTAATAAGGGGTTGACTAGCGGTGAGATAAGACACTTCTAAATACTTCACCAAGGTTGGAATAAGGCCCTGACCAGCGACGTTGAGGTGATGATCGCCAGACGTCGAAGTCGCTGAACCTGAAGTGACTCCAGGTGGCACGGAAGGCGAAGTACCCACGCGTGCAGGGGCTCCAGGTCGGTGTGGTGGAACACCGGTCGGCCGTTGTTCCACCATTGCACAGCCGCGCCGTCGGAGACGATTCGCACACGGTTGGGCCGGTTCGCGACCAGGAGCGGTTCGGTGTGGTCGTGGACCAGCGGCCGTACGCCGGGCTCGCCGACGTAACGGCGGAGCCCGGTCGTGGTGCTGTAGTCGGCGCCGTAGCCGGCGTAGTACGTCTTCAGGTAGTCGTACTCGGCGAGCACGCCACCGCGCGGGATGGACGAAGAGGTCGTGAGGGGAACGGACGTCGGTGGCGTTCCAGAAGTTGTCGAGGTCAGAGACTCGGTCGTTGGCGCCGCCCGCCGACACCGGTGTGGCGGTGTACTCCAGGACGTACGGCCCCTCCAGACGGTGGCGCCGGCGGGCACGTCGACCTCCAGGATCCCGTGCGAGGCGGCGACGGTGCCGGCCTGCTCCAGTTCCACGAACCACTGGCCGAGGCCGTGGCGGAAGTCGTCGTGGGCGATCAGCCGGGCGATGCCGGGGCGCGGCGCTCGCATGCCAAGCGGGTACGAAGCCCGCGAGGGCGGCTCCGGCGGCCAGGGCTCCGAAGCCTCGGCGGGTGGTCGTCATACGGCGGGTTCCTTCCGTCGGGGCGCGAGTGAGGGCGAGCGCATGAGCGGAAAGCGCTTGGACCCGGCGGGATCGCTGTGCCGCCGCCCCGCCTTCGCTGTCGACGACCCGAGCACTCCTGCCACGAGAAAGCAACGCGCCGAAGGCCGGACCCGGGGATCGGGGGTCCGGCCTTCGGAGTGCGTGTCAGATCGGTGAAGGCGCCTGGTCAGCCGACGGCGAGGCCCTTCGAACGGAGGTAGGCGACCGGGTCGACGTCCGAGCCGTAGTCGGGGGTGGTCCGGATCTCGAAGTGGAGGTGCGGGCCGGTCACGTTGCCGGTGGCACCGGAGAGGCCGATCTGCTTGCCCGCGGTCACGGTCTGGCCGACCGAGACGGAGAGCGCGGAGAGGTGGCCGTACTGCGCGTAGTAGCCGTCGGCGAGCCTGATGACGACCTGGTTGCCGTAGGAACCGCCCCAGCCGGCCGTGACGACCGTGCCCGCGCCGACGGCCTTGACCGGGGTGCCGGTCGGGACGACGAAGTCGACACCGGCGTGGTAACCGCTGGACCACATGCTGCCGGCCACGTGGTAGCCGGTGCCGACCGTGGCACCGGTGACCGGGAGGGTGAAGCCGGAGGCCGTCGTTGTCGACGTGCCCGAGGGGAAGGCCGAGTTCGAGGACGACGACGAGGACGAGGAGGGGGTGGACGACCGCGAGTGGGACCGCGTCTCGGATCGGGAGTCCGAGTTCGGGGTCCGTGTCGTCGTCGTGTGACGGCCGCTGAGGGTGAGCTTGAGACCGGGGTGGATCAGCGAGGGGTTGTCGCCGATGGCCTGCCAGTTGTCGGCGTAGAGCCGGTGCCAGCCGCCGTCGACGTTCTGCTCGCGGGCGATCTTCGAGAGATAGTCGCCGGGCACCACCGTGTAGGTGTGGTGTGTGGAATTCTCGGTGGCGGACTTCTGAACGGCGGCCTTCCGTACAGCCGTCTTCTCGATGGTCGGAAGCGACTGCGTGGCCTTTTCGGAAACGGACTGCGCGGTGGCCGCGTGGGCGCCGGTGGCCCCCATGAGCGGCAGAGCCAGCGCGGCGCCACCGGTTCCGGCGACGGCCATGGAGCGGGTGAAACGCTGGGTCTTGGGGCGGCGGTGCTTACCCTTCGCGGGCATGACGCATTCCCCTCCGGCGCCCGCGAGGTGAGCTGTCGGGTCCGGGCTGGAGCTGCCCGGCACACGCGGGAAGACGTGGCTGCACCCCTAGCCGTCCCGGGAACCGGAACAGGCGGTCATACCTGGTGGGTCCCCCGCTCCTGCCGTGCACGGGTGAGTGTGTGTGGGGACTCCGGGCGGTGGCAGGGTTCGGCGTTCCGCCCGGATGCGTGGCGAACGTAAGCGAGCAAGACGCACCCGGACAAGCCACCGGTTCCGCCTGTCCGAGTTTCGCTTGATCCGTTACGGGAATTCCCGGTCACCCTCCGTGTATTCCGGCTTTCCTCGCTTTCCTGATCCCCTTGAAAAGCACGGTAATTACGTGGACATGACGCGCGACGGACGGTCACGAATATGGCGCTCCTCACGCACGTCACGTCACGCCACGTCCCTCTATTCCAGGGCGAGTTGCAATGAAGGGGCCAATTCGGACAGAAGACTCAGATGCGGCGCAGCCGGAGAACTGCCGCATCCAGGTCGCCATGCAGCTCTGTGCGCAGCCCGTGATGCAACAGAACAGCACCTCGGTGCACTTCGCCCGTTTCGCGGCATTCATACGACGCTGTCGGGTCGAGCTCCTGCAGTCGCAGTGCCGGCATCGGCTCGCCGTAGCTCTGCGCCTGGAGCCAGGTGAGGACCACGGTCTCGTCGCCGAGCGTGTACTGCACCGCGCTGAGCCCGCCGGTCGGCGGCCGCAGCCGGAACTGGTCGCCGCGCTGCACCAGGGGCCGGATGTCCTTGTAGAGCTTCACCCAGCGGCCGGCCTCGGCGAGCTCTTCCTCGGTCCACTGCGAGAGGTCGCCGCCGACGCCGAGCGCCCCCGCCATGGAGCTGACGAAGCGGAAACGCAGCGAGCTGACCCGGCCGTTGAGCTGATGGTTCGGGCTGTCGGTGACCCAGGCGGACATCACCCGGGCGGGATGGATCTGGCTGAAGCCGTGCTGGATGGCGAGCCGGTCCAGCGGGTCGGTGTTGTCGGAGGTCCACACCTCGTCGGTGCGGCTCATGATGCCGAGGTCGATCCGGCCGCCACCGCCGGAGCAGGACTCGATGGCGACGTTCGGGTGCGCTGCCCGGAGCCGGTCGAGCAGGGCGTACAGCCCGCGGACGTGGTCGACCCACAGGCGCTGCGGATACGGCTCGCCGGGCCAGCCCGCGTCGGTGAAGCAGCGGTTGAAGTCCCACTTGACGTAGTCGATCGGGGCGCTGGACAGCAGGGTGTCCAGCTGTCCCCAGAGGTACTCCTGGACGTCCTCGCGGGCGAGGTTGAGGACGAGCTGATTGCGTAGTTCCGTCCGCTTCCGTCCCTGCTGGTACTGGACCCAGTCGGGGTGCGCGCGGTACAGGTCGCTGTCCGCGTTGACCATCTCGGGTTCGACCCAGATGCCGAACTGCATGCCGAGGGCGTGCACATAGTCCGCGAGGGGCTTGAGCCCCTTCGGGAAGCGGTCGGGGTTGGGCGTCCAGTCGCCGAGGCCCGCGCGGTCGCTGGTGCGGGCGCCGAACCAGCCGTCGTCGACCACGAACAGTTCGACGCCGATCGCGGCGGCCCGCCGGGCGAGGGTGGCCTGCTGCTCCTCGGAGATGTCGAAGGTGGTGGCCTCCCAGGAGTTGAACAGCACCGGCCGGTCCCGGTCTGCGTCCGGGATGATGTACGCCCGCTGGTAGGCGTGCCAGGCGCGGCTCGCCCCGCCGAAGCCGCCGTCGGTCCACAGGCCCGCGAAGACCGGGCTGGTGTACGACTCGCCCTCCGCCAGCATCAGCAGGCCGGAGTCGTCGTAACCGGCGCCGCCGGTGATCTGCACCCGCGCGTCGGGGAGTTGGGCGACGGCGATCCGCCAGGAGCCGGACCAGCCGAGGGCACAGCCCCAGACCTCGCCACGCTCCTCGGTGGCGTCGGTGTCGAGGGCGACCCAGGGCAGGTGCTGGTGGCCGGTGTGGCCGCGGCGGCTGCCGATGACCTTCTCGCCGTAGGTGAGCGGAGCGCTGGTGAGGCGGGACTCGGCGGCCCAGCGGCCGTGCAGCTGGGAGAGCCGCCAGCCCTCGCGGTCGGGGAGCGTCCAGGCGGCGGGGTCGGCGCGCAGCAGCTCCACGCGCGCGTCACCCTCGTTGTCGACGGTCACCCAGCGCTCGACGACATCGCCGCGCATCCGGTAGTGCAGGGTGATGACGATCCGGTCGTCCCGGAAGCGAAGCCGGAGTCCCTCACCGTTCGCGGCATCCCCGGTGCCACCGTCCGTCTCGTACGACTCGAAGGTCCACTCGGTGCCGCGGCGTTCCTCGGTGCGCACGGAGAGCGCGGGGCGGACGAAGCGGGGGCCGCCCTCGACGGGGTACTCCTCACGGCCGTCCAGCGGGGACTCGAAGGCCCAGTAGCGGGGCAGCGCCCGGGTGCTGAGCTCCTCGGCGTCGGCGAGCCCGATTTTGGGGCCCCAGTGCAGGTGGAGCAGCTCGTCGTCCTCCGTGAGGTGCAGCGCGTAGCTGCTGCCGGGGCCCGACAGGAGCCAGGTACGACCGTTTTCGGCGATGTCCACCACTAGAAACCTCACACAGGTGCCAACAGATCCGCTCAAGCACCAACATCATCAAGGCCACGGGCCCCTGAAGCAACGCCTGTGGACAACTCATTGCCCGCGGAAACCGATGTCGTATGGTCGACCCAGTGCCCGTCGACGAGGAGCGCCGACGGGGCCGGCCGGGAGGAGCCCCCGTGACGCAGCAGGTCCCGTCCACCGAGCCCGAACTGGCCGGTGTGCGCAACTTCCGTGACGTGGGTGGCCTGCCGACCGTGGACGGGCGCCGGGTCCGGCAGGGCGTGCTGTTCCGCAGCGGGCATCTGGCACACGCGACGGAGCAGGACGCGGAGTTCCTCGCCTCCCTCGGTCTGCACACGATCTTCGACTTCCGCAACGCGGCCGACCAGAAGCTGGAGGGCCCGGACGTCGAGCTGCCCGGCGTGCGGAACCTGAACCTGCCGCTGACTGACCCGGCGCACGGCGCCGAGTTCTGGACGATGGTCCGCGAGGGCGACATCGAGCAGCTGCGCGGACTCCTGGGCGATGGCAAGGCCGCGAACCGGATGGTCAACTCGTACCGCACGATCGTCAGGGACCGTACCGACGAGCACTCGCGCGTGCTGCACGCGCTCGCCGAGGACAGCGTCCCGGCGCTGATGCACTGCGCGGCCGGCAAGGACCGGGCGGGCGTCTCGATAGCCGTGACGCTCCTCGCGGTGGGCGTGGAGCGGGACGCGATTCTCGCCGACTATCTGGAGTCCAACGCCAAGCACCGCCGCTACAAGGTGCGGCGCAGCGGCGGCGGGGACAGCGCGTACAGCCCCGAGGTGATGGAGCTGCTGAGCCCGCTCTTCGACGCCCGCGCGGAGTATCTGACGGCGGCCTTCGAGAGCATCGAGAAGACGTGGGGTGACGTCGACACGTACCTGGAGCAGGGTCTGAAGGTCCCCCCGGAGGTCCGCGAGCGGCTGCGCGCCCGCCTCCTCGACTGAGGCCGGGCGGCGACGGGAGTGCTCAGCCCTTGCCGCCGACGGCGAACAGCAGGTAGAGGAACGCGGCGAATACGTGCCCGCCGGCGATGTAGATGATCAGCCGGACCCACAGGGCCCGGGGGAACTTCTCCTCGATGTTGCTCACGGCAGCTCTCCGGTGATCGGCCCCAGGCACAACGCGGCCAGGGGACTCTGCAGCAGGGTGTGGACGAACAGGAGCTCGACCCCGTCGTGGTCCTCGGCGGCGAGCCGGTGCGGGGTGAGCGAGTCGAAGTGCGCGCTGTCGCCGGGCGCGAGCACATGGGTGGTGTCGCCGAGGCGCAGCCGGAGCCGCCCGTGCAGGACGTACAGCCACTCCTCGCCGGGATGCACCCGAACGATGTCGCCCTGGGAGCCGTACGGCACCCGGACGCGCAGCGCCTGCATGCCCCGGCCGGGCGCCCCGGCCTGCCAGTACGTCCAGCCGCCCGCCTTGGTCGGCTCCATGTCCGCGGCACGCACGATCGCGTCCCGGTCGGCGACCGTCTCGCCGAGCAACTCGGAAACCGTCGTACCGTAGACACGTGCGAGCGCGAGCAGCATCGGCAGCGACGGCTGGCGCTGCCCGGTCTCCAGCCGGGAGAGGTGGGCCGGCGACAGCCCGGCGTCCCGGGCAGCGGCCTCCAGGGTGAGGCCGGCGCGGCGGCGCAGGGAGCGCAGCTGCGGGGCGACGGAGGGCAGGTCGTCGCCGGGACCGGCGGGCGGCGCCGGGTCTGAGACGTTCATACCTCTATTGAGCCGGGCTATTGCCTCAGCGGCAAATTCCTTGCCTCTCAGACAAAAGGCGGGGGCCGCCCGCGGGAGGCCCTCGCTGGGCGTCAGCGGTTGGCCACCGCCTGCTTGATGAGGGTCTTGCTGAAGTCCCACATCAGGCCGCCGCCGCTGTGGGCGTCGTCCATCACGTCCGTGAAGGCCGCCACGAAGCGGTCCACGTCCGTCTCGTCGACGATCAGCGGTGGGATGAGCTTGATGACCTCCAGATGGTCGCCGGAGACCTGGGTGAGGATCCGGTGCCGTTGCAGCAGCGGTACGACGACCATCTGCGCGAACAGGCCCTTGCGGGCGGCCTGGAGCATGGTCCAGCGGCTGCGCAGCTTCAGTGAGCTGGGCCTGCCGAACTCGATGCCGATCATCAGGCCCCGGCCGCGTACGTCGGCGAGCAGCTCGTACTTGTCGATCAGCGCGGTGAGCCGCGACTTGAGCTGCTCCCCCACGGCCCGGGCGTTGGCGACGATCTGGTCGTTCTCCATGACGGAGAGAACGGCCAGTCCGGCCGCCATCGCCTGGGCGTTCGCGCCGAAGCTCGCCGAGTGGACCAGGACACGGTCCATGGACGAGTAGACCTTCTTGAAGATCCAGTCCTTGCCGAGGGTCGCGCCCACGGGGACATAGCCGCCGGACAACGCCTTGGCCACGCACACCAGGTCCGGCTCGACGCCGTCCTCGTGCTGGTAGGCGTAGAAGTCGCCGGTGCGGCCGAGGCCGGTCTGCACCTCGTCGGCGATCAGCAGCGCCTTGTGTTTGTGCAGCAGTTCCTGGGCGCCGCGCAGATAGCCGGGCGGGGCCTCGTGCACGCCCTTGCCCTGGATCGGCTCGACGATCAGGGCGGCGACATCGCCCTTCTTCAGCTCCCGCGCGAGCGCGTCCAGGTCACCGAGGGGGACGGCCGTGTCGGGCAGCAGCGGAGCGAAGCCGTCCCGGAAGCCGTCCTCGCCGTTGACCGACAGCGAGCCCGTGGTCAGGCCGTGGAAGGCGTGGTCGCAGTAGAGGACACGCGGTCTTCCGGTGGCGAAGCGGGCGAACTTCAGGGCCGTCTCGACGGCCTCGGTGCCGCTGTTGCCGAAGAACACCCGGTCCAGGTGCGGGGTGTGGATGAGGAGCCGTTCGGCGAGCAGTCCGGGCAGCGGCTGGCAGTCGAAGCGGGTGAGGTCGGCCAGCTGGGCGTCCAGGACGTCGTGCAGGGCCTTGCGGACGACAGGGTGGTGGCGGCCCAGGCCCATCACCCCGAACCCGGCGAGCATGTCCAGGTAGTCGTTGCCGTCCGCGTCCCAGAAGTGGGCGCCCTCGGCGCGCTCGTACACCTTGTCGAAGCCGATGGTGTGCAGCATGCGCGGGAGCTGGTGGTTCAGGTACTTGGTGTGCAGCTCGTAGCGCTCGGCTCCGCGCTCGGCCAGCAACGCGCCGAGGTCGAACTCCGTACTCATTGCTTCTCCTTGTCGGCGCCCCGCAGGGGCGCGGGGCGCGTCGATGTGCGGCTGCCGCCGCGGGGCGCGATCAACCCAGCCGGTGCCGCACCCGCCACACGACCTCGCCCGGTGCCCCCGTGGGCGCCTTCGGCCCCCCGCCCCGCGAGGCTCGCCCCGATCCGCCCGGCGATCTCCACCGGCGTCAGCCCGATGTCGGCCAGCACTTCCCCCCGCTTCGCATGCGCCAGAAACTGCTCCGGAATCCCGAACCGGCGTACCGGCACGTCCACTTCGGCGTCACCGAGCGCGAGCGCGACCGCCGAGCCGACGCCGGCCGCCCGGCTGTTGTCCTCGACGACGGCCACCAGCTCGTGCTGGGCCGCCAGGACCGGCAGCGCGGGGTCCACGGGCTTGACCCAACGGGGGTCCACGACCGTGCAGCTGATGCCCCGAGCGGCCAGCAGCTCCGCGGCCTGGAGGCACACCGGCGCCATCACGCCGACCGCGACCAGCAGTACCTGAGCGTCCGCGCCGCGATGCAGCACGTCCAGCCCGCCGATCCGGTCGACGGCCGGGATCTCCGGCCCCACCGACTCCTTCGGGAAGCGGACCAGGGTGGGCGCGTCGTCCACGGCGACCGCCTCGCGCAGCTGGAGGCGCAGTTGTTCCGCGTCGCGCGGGGCGGCGATCCGCAGGCCCGGGACCACCTGGAGGACGGACATGTCCCACATGCCGTTGTGGGAGGCGCCGTCGACACCCGTGACGCCCGCCCGGTCCAGGACGAAGGTCACCCCGCAGCGGTGCAGCGCCACGTCCATCAGCAGCTGGTCGAAGGCGCGGTTGAGGAAGGTGGCGTAGACGGCGACGACCGGGTGCAGTCCGCCGGTCGCGAGGCCGGCCGCCGAGACGGTCGCGTGCTGCTCGGCGATGCCGACGTCCCAGACCCGGTCGGGGAAGCGCTCGGCGAACTTGCCGAGACCGACGGGGTGCAGCATGGCGGCGGTGATCGCCACGACGTCGTCCCGTTCCTCGCCGATCCGGACGATCTCGTCACCGAACACCGAGGTCCAGGAAGGTCCGTTGGACGGCGCGAGCGGCTCGCAGGTGAGCGGGTCCATCACGCCGACGGTGTGGAAGTGGTCCTCCTCGTGGGCGAGCGCGGGCTCGTAGCCGCGGCCCTTCTCGGTGAGGCAGTGGACCAGCACGGGGCCGTGGAAGCGTTTGGCGCGTCGCAGCGCCGACTCGACCGCCTTGAGGTCATGGCCGTCGATCGGACCGACGTACTTGAGACCCAGGTCCTCGAACATGCCCTGCGGGGCGAAGGCGTCCTTGAAGCCCTTCTTGGCACCGTGCAGGGACTCGTAGAGGGTGTTGCCGACGATCGGGGTGCGCAGGAGTACGTCCTTGCCCCAGGCCAGCACCTGCTCGTAGCCGTCGGTGGTGCGCAGGGTGGCCAGATGGTTGGCGAGCCCGCCGATGGTGGGGGCGTACGACCGCTCGTTGTCGTTGACGACGATGATCAGCGGCCGGTCCTTGGCGGCCGCGATGTTGTTGAGCGCCTCCCAGGCCATCCCGCCGGTC
Organism: Streptomyces sp. NPDC096040; assembly: GCF_040303265.1. Lineage (NCBI taxonomy): Bacteria > Bacillati > Actinomycetota > Actinomycetes > Kitasatosporales > Streptomycetaceae > Streptomyces > Streptomyces sp. NPDC096040. Next base: position 64,493 of record NZ_JBEOTA010000009.1, on the reverse strand, counting down.
AGCGCGCCGTCGCCGATCACCGCGACGACATGGCCCTTCTCCCCCTGCACCTGGCGGGCCTTGGCGAGGCCGTCCGCCCAGCCGAGCGCGGTGGACGCGTGGCTGTTCTCGATGATGTCGTGCTCGGACTCCTCGCGCGAGGGATATCCGGACAGGCCGCCCTTGCCGCGCAGCTTGGAGAAGTCCTGGCGGCCCGTCAGCAACTTGTGCACATAGCTCTGGTGACCGGTGTCCCAGAGAATGCGGTCGACCGGGGACTCGAAGACCCGGTGCAGTGCCACGGTCAGTTCCACGACGCCCAGGTTGGGGCCGAGGTGACCGCCGGTCCTGGCGACCGCATGCACCAGGAACTCGCGTATTTCTTCGGACAGTTCATGAAGTTCCGCCTCGGACAGCGCCTTCAGGTCGCGTGGTCCCCGGATGGTCTCCAGAATTGTCACGCTCGGCCCCCTCTCGGTCCGTGCTGTTCAGCTCACGGTGACGGCGGGTGCTCCGGACCCGGCGCCGTCCTGCTCCATCTGCTCGGCGATCTTCATCGCTTCCTCGATGAGGGTCTCCACGATCTTCGACTCGGGGACGGTCTTGATGACCTCGCCCTTGACGAAGATCTGGCCCTTGCCGTTGCCGGAGGCGACGCCGAGGTCGGCCTCCCGTGCCTCGCCGGGGCCGTTGACCACGCATCCCATGACGGCGACGCGCAGCGGCACCTCCATGCCCTCCAGGCCGGCCGTCACCTCGTCCGCCAGCTTGTACACGTCGACCTGCGCGCGCCCGCAGGACGGGCAGGAGACGATCTCCAGGCGCCGCTGCCGGAGGTTCAGGGACTCCAGGATCTGGATGCCCACCTTGACCTCCTCGGCGGGCGGGGCCGACAGCGACACCCGGATGGTGTCGCCGATGCCCTGCGAGAGCAGCGCGCCGAAGGCCACCGCCGACTTGATCGTGCCCTGAAAGGCCGGGCCGGCCTCCGTGACACCGAGGTGCAGCGGGTAGTCGCACTGGGCGGCCAGCTGCCGGTACGCCTCGATCATCACGACCGGGTCGTTGTGCTTGACGGAGATCTTGATGTCCCGGAAGTCGTGCTCCTCGAAGAGCGAGGCCTCCCAGAGAGCGCTCTCCACGAGCGCCTCCGGGGTCGCCTTGCCGTACTTCTCAAGGAGCCGCCGGTCGAGCGAGCCGGCGTTGACGCCGATCCGGATCGGTGTGCCGTGGTCCTTCGCGGTCCGCGCGATCTCCCGCACCTTGTCGTCGAACTGCTTGATGTTGCCGGGATTGACGCGGACGGCCGCGCAGCCGGCCTCGATCGCCGCGAACACGTACTTCGGCTGGAAGTGGATGTCCGCGATCACGGGGATCTGGGACTTCCTGGCGATGGTGGCCAGGGCGTCCGCGTCGTCCTGCGTGGGGCAGGCGACGCGGACGATCTGGCAGCCGGACGCGGTGAGTTCGGCGATCTGCTGGAGGGTGGCGCCGATGTCCGACGTACGGGTCGTGGTCATCGACTGCACCGACACCGGGGCACCGCCCCCGACGGCCACCGGTCCGACGTGGATCTGCCGCGACACGCGCCGCTCGGCGATCGGCCGGGCCGGGACCTCGGGGAGGCCCAGGGAGATGGCGGTCATGCGGTCACTCCCGGTTTCCGCTGACCGTCTCGCGCATCGCGCGCAGTGACTCCTTGAGGGAGCCCATGGTGGCGAGGACGGCGGTGGGCTCGTAGCCGCAGTGCGCCATGCAGTTGGCGCAGCGCGGGTCCTTGCCGCGGCCGTACTTGTCCCAGTCGGTCTCCTCGATGAGTTCGCGGTACGTCGGTACGTACCCGTCGCTCATCAGGTAGCAGGGGCGCTGCCAGCCGAAGAGCGAGTAGTTCGGGATCGCCCAGGCCGTGCACGGGAAGTCGACCTTGCCCTCCAGGAAGTCCAGGAAGAGGGGGGAGTGGTTGAGCCGCCACTTGCGCCGGTTGCCGCCCGCGAAGGCCTTCTTGAACAGCTCGCGGGTCTGCTCCACGCCGAGGAAGTGCTCCTGGTCGGGGGCCTTCTCGTAGGCGTAGGCGGGCGAGATCATCATCTCGTCGACCTTGAGGTCGTCGTTGAGGTAGTTGAGCACCTCGATGATGGTCTGCGGGGTGTCGGTGTTGAAGAAGGTCGAGTTGGTGGTCACCCGGAAGCCGCGCCGCTTGGCCTCCTTGATGGCCGCCACGGCCTCGTCGAACACGCCTTCCTTCGCAACGGACTCGTCGTGCCGCTCGCGCAGCCCGTCGATGTGCACGGCGAAGGAGAAGTACGGGGAGGGCGTGAACTTGTCCAGTTTCTTGCGCAACAGCATCGCGTTGGTGCAGAGGAAGACGTACTTCCTCTTAGCCACCAACTGCCGGACGATCTCGTCGATCTGGGGGTGCATGAGGGGCTCACCACCTGCGATGGACACCATCGGCGAGCCGGACTCAAGAACCGCCCCGACGGCCTGCGCGACCGGCATGCGCTGCTTGAGCACACCCGCCGGATGCTGGATCTTGCCGCAGCCCTCGCATTTCAGGTTGCAGGCGAACAGTGGTTCCAGCTCCACGATCAGCGGGAACTTGTCCCGCTTGCGGAGCTTCTGTTCGGCCAGGTATGTAGCGATCTTGATGGTCTGGCGCAGCGGCATGGCCATCTGGCTCACCTCCGGGGGAGCAGCAAAGAACGGTGCCATTCGAAAAAAGCGGGAAGAACGGATCGAAGAACGCGGAAAGCCGATATTCCACCGCGCACTGTGCCGATCCGGACGAGTTCATGTTCAGGAGCGTCCACGACCACCCTGACGGCCGCAACCGGGCGCTCGCCCGCGTGCACGGCGCTCAGGAGCGTGGCCGCCGATTCCATGTCGACCGCGATCGCGCCGGTCGCGAGCAGATCAGACCGTTCGTGACCGCGGACGACGTGATCGGAACCGGTGACAGGGCCGGTGTGGACGGTGCGGCCGGGCACGGCCCGCACCAGTTCTTTCACGAGGAGTTCGGTGCCGACGCAGGGGACACTGCCGCGCGGGTCCCGGGTCTCCTCGGCGACGACCAGGTCGCCGGGGTGCATCCCGGGGGCGAGTCCCGCGCAGAAGCCGGTGGCCAGGACGGCGGCACCGGCCAGTGCCGGGTCGGCCAGGACCCGGGTGACGGACCGTTCCGCCGCCCTGGGGCCCATGCCGGTGCGCAGCACGGTGACCGGCCCGCCCGCGCCGCCGCGTTCGCCGGCGCGCAGGGCGAGGTGCTCGATGCCGAGCGCGCAGGCGATCAGCAGCGGAGCCGGAGCGGGCGTGGTGCTCATTCAGCTCCTCTCGGCCTCGGGCATGGGCTCGCCGTAGACGTAACGGCCGAGCGCGGTGAGCGGGAAGACCTGCCGGTAGAGGTGGTAGTTGATGGAGAAGTCCCAGGGGAAGCCGGTGCCTGTGAAGTAGGGCTCGTCCCAGGAGCCGTCCTCGTGCTGGGTCTCGGCGAGCCACCGCACACCCTGCTCGACGGCCTTGGAGTCCTTCTCCCCCGCCGCGAGCAGCGCCATCAGCGCCCAGGCCGTCTGGGAGGCGGTGGAGGCGCCGCGTCCGCTCCACTCAGTGGCGTACTTGTAGGAGCGCAGGTCCTCGCCCCAGCCGCCGTCCTCGTTCTGGACCTGCTCCAGCCAGGTCACCGCGCGCCGGATCGCCGGGTGCGAGGCGGGCAGCCCGGCCGCGGTCAGCGCGGGCACCACGGAGCCGGTGCCGTAGACGTAGTTGACGCCCCAGCGCCCGAACCACGAGCCGTTCGGCTCCTGTTCGGCGAGCAGCCACTCGATGCCGCGCCGGGTGCGCGGGTCGTGGGACATGCCCTCGAAGGCGAGCATCTCCACGACGTGCGCGGTGACGTCGGCCGAGGGCGGGTCGATGACCTCGCCGAAGTCGCAGAACGGCAGCCGGTTGGGAAACGGGCTGGTGTTGTCGACGTCGAAGGCGCCCCAGGCGCCGTTCTTCGACTGCATGCCGAGGTTCCAGCGCACCCCGCGCCCGATGGCCTTCTCCATCCGCTCGGGGTCGTGGTGCTTGATCCGGCGCAGCGCGAGGACGACCTCGGCGGTGTCGTCGATGTCGGGGTAGTTGTCGTTGTGGAACTCGAACGCCCAGCCGCCCGGCGGGAGGTTGGGGCGCTTCACGGCCCAGTCGCCGGGCCGCACGATCTGCTCGCCGAGCATCCAGTCGGCGGCCTTGACCAGTTGGGGGTGGTCGGCGGGCACGCCTGCGTCGGCGAGGGCGATGGCCGCCAGACAGGTGTCCCACACCGGGGACTGGCAGGCCTCGATCATCCGGGCGCCGTCCTCGCGCCAGACGGCGTAACGATCCAGCGACTCAAGTCCCGCGCGCATCACGGGGTGTTCGAGGTCGTAGCCGAGCAGGTACAGGGCGATCACCGAGTACACGGCCGGTGGCTGGATGCCGCCCCAGGCGCCGTCGTTCTCCTGGCGTTCGACGATCCAGCGGGCGGCGGAGTTCAGGGCGGAGCCGCGCAGCCGGCGCAGGGCGACCTTGCGGTAGCCGCGGACAACCTTGTCGAGCCGCTGGAAGACACCCTCCCAACTGGCCACCGGAGCCAACGGCTGGGGCGGGTTGGGGTTGGCCGGGTCGGTGTGGAGCTCGTCCAGCGGGAAGGGTGCGGGGCGCACCGGGCGTTTGGCCGAGACGACGGTGAGCGGCACGATGGTCTGCCGGGCCCACTGACCGAAGTTGTAGATGCTGAGCGGGAACCACTTGGGGAAGTACAGGAGTTCCGGCGGGAGTTCGGGCAGGTCCTCCCATTTCCACCAGCCGAACAGGGCGAGCCAGATCCGGGTGAAGACCCGGGCGGCGGCGATCCCGCCGCGCTCGCGGATCCAGGCCGAGGCCTTCGCCATGTGGGGCGCGTCGGGCGCGTCCCCGGCCAGCCGCAGGGCGACGTACGCCTCGACGGTGGCGGAGAGTGCGCCCGGGCCGCCGTAGAAGGTGGCCCAGGTGCCGTCCTCCCGCTGCTCGCCGCGGATGAAGAGTGCGGCGGCGGCCGTCGTGGACTCGTCCTGGATGCCGAGGAACTGACGGAGCAGCAGATCCTCGGCGTCCATGGTGACGTTGGTCTCCAGGTCACCTTTCCACCAGCCCTGCGCGTCCTGCCGGGCGAGCAGATGGTCGGTGGCACGCCTCACGGCGCGTTCGGCGGCTTCTTGTACCCCGGCCGCCACGGGGATGGTGAGGTCGGTGCTGGCCGAGGCAGCGCGGGGCGGCAGGGTGGCCCCGGTGCTTCCGTCGGTCGTCGCTGTCATGGCTTCCCCTTCGTGCAGTCGTGCGAAATCGTTCTGCTGTGGGTCCGCCGTCGGCCGGTGCTGGTTGCGCGCTCGCACCGGCCGGCGACTACGCGAGGGCTATTCGACCGATAGTGATCATCTCTTTCGTACGACGACGAAGTCGGCCAGCGCCGTGAACCGTGCCCGGACCTGGTCGGGCATGTCGACGGCGTGGAGGGCTTCGATGGCGATGGTGTGCTGACGACGCGCCTCTTCGGCGGTCCACTCGCGGCCGCCGGCCTCCTCGATGAGGGCGGCGCGGGCGGCGAACTCCTCCTCGGAGAAGTTCTCGAAGTCGCTGCTCTTGGCGTCGGCGGCGAGGATCTCGCCGAGCCGCTCGGAGGCGGGCCCGCCCGCGGCGAGCGCGGCGACGACCGGCAGGGACTTCTTGCGCTGGCGCAGGTCGCTCCAGGTCTGCTTGCCGGTGGCCTCCGGGTCGCCCCAGATGCCGAGGAGGTCGTCGACGGCCTGGAAGGCGAGGCCCAGGTGATAGCCGTACCTCTCCAGGGTGTCGGCGGTGCGGTCGTCGGCGCCGCCGAGCACCGCGCCGATGGAGCTGGAGGCGGCGAGCAGCGCGCCGGTCTTGTTGCCCTCCATCTCCAGGCACTCCTCGACGCTGACGCGGTCGCGGTGCTCGTAGGAGATGTCCTGCGCCTGGCCGTCGATCAGGGCACGGGTGGCGGTGGTGAGCCGGCGGGTGGCGCGGCCGGCCTCGACGGTGCCGAGTTCCAGCAGCACCTCGTTGGCGAGGGCGAAGAGGGCGTCGCCGACCAGGATGGCCTGGGCAGGGCCGTGCACCTTCCAGACGGTGTCGCGGTGGCGGCGCTGTTCGTCGCCGTCCATCAGGTCGTCGTGCAGCAGCGAGAAGTTGTGGACGAGTTCGACGGCAACGGCGCCGGGGATGCCGACCTCGGGGCCGGCACCGGTGACCTCGGCGGAGAGCACGGCGAGCGCGGGCCGTACGGCCTTGCCGCCGTCGCCGTCGGCGGGGTTGCCCTCGGCGTCGATCCAGCCGAAGTGGTAGGCGGCCACGGTGTCCATGGGGGGTGCCAGGCGGTCGACGGCCGCCTTCAGTACCGGGTTGGCAAGGGTCCGGCCGCGCTCCAGGAGCGCGGTCACGTCCACCGCGTCGGCAGCCGTCTCGGCCGGGGGCACAGTGGGCACAGTTTCTCCTCTTGTTGCGGTACCGGGGGTGCGGGGGCCTGCCGCCTGCTGAGCGGGCATCACGCCGCCTCCTCGAACTCGAAGAGGTGACGGGGGCGGGGCCGGCCCAGGGTGTGCAGCGCGGCGTCGGCCGCGTTCACACCGCTGCGGACCGCACTCTCCATGGTCGCGGGCCACCCTGTGGCGGTCCACGCTCCGGCCAGGTAGAGGCCGGGGGCCTTGGTGCGGGCGCCGGGCCGCAGCCGCCCGACGCCGGGGGTGGGGGCGAAGGTCGCGGTGCGCTCCCGGGTCACGAAGAAGTCCTTCACCCCGGCGCCGCGCGCGCCGGGCAACAGCCGTTCCAGTTCGGGCAGATAGCGCTCGCGCAGGACGGCCACGGGTACGTCGATCTCGTCCTGTGCGGCCGACTGGGACAGTGCGAGGTACTGGCCCTCGCGCAGCCCGGAGGCGTGGGTACGGTCGAACACCCACTGGACCGGGGTGCCCAGGGCCGCGAAGAACGGCTTGGTGAGCACCGTACGGTCGTAGATCACATGGACGTTGAGGATCGGCGCGGTGCCGATCTCCAGAAGGTTTTCCGGGGCGTCGAGGGCGCCCTCGGGCAGCAGGTCGTAGGCCTCGCGCTGGGCCACGGCGAGCACCACGGTGTCGGCGCTGAGCGTCTCGCCGGGAACCTGAACGCTCCATCCCCCGTTCTCGTTGGTGGAGACGGAGGTGACGCGTGTACGGACCTCAGTGCGCACGCCCGCGGAGTCGAGCGCCTTGCGGGCCAGCCGGTCGTGCAGTTCGCCCAGCGGCACATGGGCCCAGCCGATGTCGGCCGCGCCCGGGTCGGACAGCAGACCGGTCTTGAACACCATCGCGGCGAGCGCCAGGGAGGCGTCCTGGGCCACCGCGTTGAGGGTGGCGACCCCCACCAGGTCCCACAGTGCCTCGATGGCCCGAGCCGACTGGCCTCGGGCAGCCAGCCAGCTGCCGAAGTCCTGTGTGTCGAGCGACGGATCGCCGAGATCGAGCGACCGGAGTGCGAGAGCGGCCTGGCCGACTCTGGCACGCTCGGCGAGCGAGAGATGCGGGTAGGCGGCGAGGCTGCGCCCCAGGTGCAGAGGCACCGGCAGGGGGTCCCGGCGGAGTCTGCCGAGCCGGCGCCCCTGCGGTTTCGCGAGGTCGAGCACGGGCACGTCGAGCCGGTCCTGCAGCGGTGCCAGCGCCGCGCCCTCGATACGGTCGAGGAACCAGCGGTAGGCGGTGCAGCAACGCAGGTACACATGCTGGCCGTTGTCGACGGTCAGGTCGCCGCGCCGGAAGGAGAAGGCGAGCCCGCCGAGGCGCGGCCTGCCTTCGAGCAACGTCACGTGCACCCCCGCGTCGGCGAGCGCCAGCGCGGCCGTGACCCCGGCCAGGCCGCCGCCGATCACCACGGCGGTGCGCCCGGACGGGATGTCGTCGTGCGTCCCTTCGGATCGCGTGCCGTCGGTCATCGTGCAGCCTCCCCTGCCCGCCCGCCGTGCCGGTGGAACGGGGCAGACCGGGCCGTCGCAGTCAGGGACGCCGCGCCGCGCCGGAGGGTTGCCTGCCGTTTCTCTCCGGTGGAGTCAGCTTGACCCACTTTGTCCATCAGACGCGCCTCCTGACGGTCCGGCGGGAGGTGTGGCGCCGGGTGTCGAGCCCGGACAGGCCGCGTACGGCGACGTACGCCTTCTCGCGTCCGGGCAGCGAGACCCGGCCGCGCAGCACCGCCTCCGGGTCGCGCTCGATACGGTCGAGCAGTCGGCGGTAGATGCCGGCCATGGCGGCCACACAGGCGCCGCTGCGCCGGTCGAGCATGGGCAGCAGCCGGTAGCCCTCGGCGAAAAGGGCACGGGCGCGCCGTACTTCGAAGTGCACGAGCCCCGCGAAGTCCGAGCCCTCCGGGGGGGTCGGTCCGTGGAACCCGGCCGCACAGCCGAACTTGGCGAGATCGTCGACGGGCAGATAGGTACGGCCGTTCTCGGCGTCCTCGCGGATGTCCCGGAGGATGTTGGTGAGCTGGAGCGCGAGGCCGAGCGTGTCGGCATACTCCGGCGCGCGCTCGGCGCCGCGCGCCCCCGGTTCTGTGCCGAACACACCGAGCGAGAGCCGGCCAATCGCGCCGGCCACGCAGCGGCAGTAGACCTTGAGGTCGTCCCAGGTCTCGTAGGTCTCGCCGCGTACGTCCATCAGCACGCCGTCGATCAGCTCGTCCAGGCCGCCCAGCGGGATCGGGAAGGCCTGGGCGGCGTGGGCGAGGGCGACCGCGACCGGGTCGGTGTCGTCCTCGTCGACCGCGCCGTCCTGGACCCGGGCGAGCAGCGCCCGGGTGTCCTCCAGGCGGGCCGCCTTCATGTCGTCGGCCAGCACGCCGTCGCCGATGTCGTCGACGCGCCGGGAGAACGCGTAGAGCGCCGACATGGCGCGCCGCTTGGGCGCAGGCAGCAGCCTGATGCCGTAGGCGAAGTTACGTGCCTGCTGTCCGGTGACGGTCTCGCAGTAGCTGTAGGCGGCGAGTACCGGTGCGGACACATGTGTGGGAGAGTCCACGGTCCGGATCACCCCTCTCCTCGCAGAGTCACGCCCACCTCACGCAGCAACCGGCCCTTGCCGGGCTTGGGCGGGCCGGGAAGTACGTCGTATTCGGCGGCGGCGATCGCAGCGATCGCCGCCCTTCCCCCCGCCACGAACCCCGCGAGCAGCAACTTCAACCTGCCGTGGACGCTACCCACCAGGGGGGCGCCTTCATTCAGGAGATCGCGGGCGCGTTGTGCTTCATATGCAACCAGTGCACGCACCGATGCGCCCGTGGTTTTCCTGGCGAGATCCGCCTCCTGGACATGAAAGCGCTTCATGTCCACGGCGGGCAGATAGATCCGGTCGCGGCCGAGGTCCTCGGCCACGTCCTGGAGGTGTTCGACGATCTGGAGTGCGGTACAGATCGCGTCCGAGAGCCGGATCCGCTCGGGGGTCGAGGTGCCGGTGACGGCGAGGACCAGGCGGCCGACGGGGTTGGCGGACAGCTCGCAGTAGGCGAGGAGGTCGCCGTAGGTCTCGTACCGCCTGACGAGCTGGTCCTGACGGTTGGCGGCGATCAGCCCGAGGAAGGGCTCGGGGGTGAGTGAGTGACGGCGGACAGTGGCGCTGAGACGGCGCAGCAGGGGGTGGTGCGGGGTGCCGTCGAACACGCGCCGCAGATCGGCCTCGAAGGCGTCGAGCAGGACCAGGCGGTCCTCGGCCTCCTCGGGGCCCACTCCGAGCAGCCGGGCGTCGGCACCGCCGGGGGCCAGGTCGCCGTCACCGATGTCGTCGACGAGGCGGGCGAAGCCGTACACCGCCATCAGGTCGTCTCGCCATGCCCTCGGCAGGAAGAACGGGGCCACCGGGAAGTTCTCGTCGGCGGCCTTGTCCAGGGTGCCGCGCTCGGCGTCTCCGGTACGCGCCGGGGTGGCCGCCGTCACCGTTCGCTGCCCGGGGCCGGGACGGCGCGGCCTGCGTTGAGCTGGGGAGTTTCCGTAGCCAATGCCGTCACATCTCCCGTTCTACACTGCCGACCCAATACACACTATTTCGGACACGCCGCCCAGCAATCCGCGGGGCGGCCCGGCCGAGGGTGTCGCGCATTATCGCCCCACTTGCCGCTTTCCGGGACCGGTACAGCTTACGTTGTACAACGCATCGAGGTTCGTCGGGGTGTCCCGCAGATCACAACAACACACCGATTGGCTTCAAGATTCCTAAGGCGGGCCGGAGTTGACGTTTCCTTTGCAGACGCCGGGCCCCGCCGGAAAGGTTCCGACGGGGCCCGGCGTCCACTGGGCTACTTGCCCGTGAACTTCTCGTACTCCGTGAGCACCTCTTCGGTCGGGCCGTCCATGCGCAGCTCACCGCGCTCCAGCCACAGGACCCGGTCGCAGGTGTCGCGGATCGACTTGTTGTTGTGGCTGACCAGGAACACGGTGCCCGCGTGCTCGCGCAGTTCGCGGATCCGGTCCTCGGACCGCTTGCGGAAGGCCGCGTCGCCGGTGGCCAGCGCCTCGTCGATCATGAGGACGTCGTGGTCCTTGGCGGCGGCGATGGAGAACCGCAGCCGCGCCGCCATACCGGAGGAATAGGTGCGCATGGGAAGGCTGATGAAGTCGCCCTTGTCGTTGATGCCGGAGAAGTCGACGATCTCCTGATAGCGATCCCTCACCTCCTCGCGGGACATGCCCATCGCGAGCCCGCCGAGGATGACGTTCCGCTCGCCGGTGAGGTCGTTCATCAGGGCCGCGTTGACGCCGAGCAGCGAGGGCTGCCCGTTGGTGTAGACCCGGCCCTTCTCGGCGGGCAGCAGGCCGGCGATGGCGCGCAGCAGGGTGGACTTGCCGGAGCCGTTGGAGCCGATCAGGCCGACGGCCTCGCCACGGTAGGCGACGAAGGAGACACCGCGGACGGCGTGCACCTTGCGGACACCCCGCTCCTCGCCGCGCCTGAAGATGCGGCTGAGGGCGGCCGTCGCGTTGCCCTTGCCGCTCTTGGCGCCGTTGACGCGGTAGACGATGTGCACGTCCTCCGCGATGACGGTGGGGATCCGATCCCCCTGGTTCCGCTCCGCGTCGTTCAGCTCAGCCACGGCCGTACCGCTCCTCCGCCTTCCAGAAGTACATGAAACCGCCGCTGAAGACGACCAGGGCCCAGGCCAGCGCGATGGCCCAGACATGCGGCGGGAGGTTCTCGGAACCGTAGCCGTCGATGAGCGCGAAGCGCATCAGGTCCATGAAGACAGCCGCGGGGTTCACCTGGAACAGGAGCCGCGCCCACTCCGGGCGGTGCTCCATCATCTTGCTGATGGAGAACATGACACCGGACATGTACATCCAGGTGCGCAGCACGAACGGCATCAGCTGGGCCAGGTCCGGCGTCTTGGCGCCCAGGCGGGCCACGATCAGCGCCAGGCCGGTGTTGAAGAGGAACAGCAGGGCCAGGACCGGCAGTACCAGCAGCCAGGACAGCCCCGGGGTGGTGCCGAAGCCGATCACCACGGCGACCATGACGATCATCGAGAACAGCAGCTGCTGGAGCTGCTGGAGCGCGAAGGAGACGGGCAGCGCGGCGCGCGGGAAGTGCAGCGCGCGCACCAGGCCGAGGTTCCCGGAGATCGCGCGGACACCCGTCATGATCGAGCTCTGCGTGAAGGTGAAGGTGAAGACGCCCGTGACCAGGAACGGGATGTACATCTCCTGGGACATACCGCGGCTGGCATGCAGGACGACGCCGAAGATGAAGTAGTACACGGCCGCGTTCAGCAGGGGCGTGGCCACCTGCCAGAGCTGGCCGAGTTTGGCCTGGCTGTACTGGGCGGTGAGCTTCGCCTGCGAGAAGGCGAAGACGAAGTGCCGGCGTCCCCAGAGCTGGCGTACGTACTCGACGAGCGAGGGACGGGCGCCGCTCACCGTGAGCCCGTACTTGGCGGCCAGCTGCGCCGCCGTCAGGCCCTCGTCGGGCGACGGCACCGCGTTCACCGCGATCCCGACGTCGTGCGTTGTCTCACTCAAGGGTGGAAGCCTTCGTCCTCGGATTCGTCTTACGTTCGTCTTACGGAATTGTGCTACTGGAGGCGACACGTATCCGCCATGGGACACGTTCCCGAGGGTGTCCGCGCGCCGAGCGCGCGCGACACGCACCTTCGAGCTTCTCAGATCACCGGGGGCCGGCCCAGTCGCGTGAGCTTCCACACGGTCCGCCAGCGCATGGGCCGACGGGGTCCGCACGGGGTGGTCCAGCCCTCGCGGAAGCCGGCGAACCAGGCGTGCAGGGCCGGGCGCGAGGGGCGGCGCACCAGGGTCAGCAGCAGCCACACCCCGAGGTAGACGGGGACCAGGGGGGCGGGCAGGTTGCGGCGAGCCAGCCACACCCGGTTGCGGGCGACCATCCGGTGGTAGACCGCGTGCCGGGAGGGGGCGGTCGTGGGGTGGTACAGCACCATGTCGGAGCGGTAGTCGATCATCCAGCCGGCGTCCAGGGCCCGCCAGGCCAGGTCGGTCTCCTCATGGGCGTAGAAGAACTCGTCCGGCAATCCGCCGACCTCGGCGAGGACCTGGGTACGGACGGCGTTGGCGCCGCCGAGGAAGGTGGTGACCCGGGAGGAGCGCATCGGGTCGGAGGCCCGCAGCCTCGGCACGTGCCGGCGCTGGGTCCGGCCGGTGTCCGGGTCGGCGATGCGGAAGCTGACGATGCCGAGCCTCGGGTCGGCGGCGAAGGCCTGCCGGCACAGCTCGGCGGTGTCGTGCCCGGGGAGCAGTCCGTCGTCGTCGAGGAAGAGCAGTATGTCGACATCGCGGCCGCTGGGGCCGAAGGCCTCTATGCCGACGTTGCGGCCGCCGGGGATCCCGAGGTTCTCGGGCAGCTCCAGGGTGCGGACGCCGTCCGGGACCTCCGGGACGGGCGAGCCGTTGCCGACGACGACCACCTCGACCGGGTCGCCGTCCTGCCTGGCGACCGAGTCGAGGAGGGCCCGCAGTTCGTCGGGGCGGTTGCCCATGGTGATGACGACCGCACCGACCTTCAGCCCGGCGCTCACCGCAGCCTGCTCGACGCGAGGACGGAGACCAGGTGCAGGAGGGTCTGCAGCAGCGCGATCCCGGCGAGTACGGCGGTGCCGAGCCGGGTGTAGAAGAGGTCGCCGCGGACCTGGTCGACGATCGCGAGGGCCAGGATCAGCAGGGATGCCTCGATACCGAGGATCAGCCGGTGGAACTTGAACGCGGCGGCGGCCCGGCGGGCCAGCGCCATCCCGGAGGAGCGCATCTCGGCGGCGGTCTCCTTGACCACCGGCAGCCCGGCCTGGTGCCGGGCGACCCCGACGAGGTCGGTCTCGGCCTTGATCAGGATCGCGCCGAGCGCGCCCAGGGTGCCCAGGAAGGCCCACAGCCAGTCGATCCGGCCGCTGCCGAACAGGTCGGCGGCGCGCAGCCCGAGCCCGACAAGCACGGCCGCGTCGGTCAGGTACGCCCCCACCCGGTCGAGGTAGACCCCGCCCAGCGAGTACTGCTGCTTCCAGCGCGCGACCTCGCCGTCGACGCAGTCCAGCAGCAGGTACAGCTGGACGCAGACCACACCGAGCACGGCGCCCGTGATCCCCGGCACCAGCAGGGCCGGGGCAGCGAGCACACCGAAGACGGTCATCAGGTAAGTGAGCTGGTTGGGCGTGACCCTGGTGTTCACCAGGTAGCGGTCGACCCGCAGGGACACCTCGCGCATATAGAGGCGCCCCATCCAGTGCTCACCGCTGCGCCGGTCCTTGACCCCGACGGGGTGCACGACCGGACGTAGTTCAGCTACCGATGGCCTTGACATAGTCGGTGTAGGAGTCCTTGATCTGGTCGGTCTTGAGGTCGAGGTGTTCGAGGATGGTGTAGCGGCCGGGGCGGGTCTCCGGGGCGAACTCGACGACCCGGACGAACTCGTCCACGGTGAAGCCGATCTCCTCCGGCAGTACCGGCAGTCCGTGCCGGCGCAGCACATCGGCCATGAACGCGGACTCCTCGTGGGATCCGCGCAGATACATCGCGAAGGCCGCGCCGAGCCCGCACTGCTCGCCATGGCTGGCGGCACGCCTCGGGTAGAGCAGGTCGAAGGCGTGGTTGATCTCGTGGCAGGCGCCGGAGGACGGGCGGGAGTCGCCCGACACCGACATGGCGATACCGCTGAGCACCAGAGCCTCGGCGAGCACCTGGAGGAAGTCGTTCTCCCCAATGCCGCCGGGATGGCGCAGCACCGCCTCGCCGGCCTGCCGGGCCATGGCGGCCGCCAGTCCGTCGATCTTCTCGCCGTTGACGCGGTGGGACAGCTCCCAGTCCGCGATCGCCGAGATGTTGGAGACGGCGTCCCCGATGCCCGAGCGCACGAAGCGTGCCGGGGCCTCGCGGATGACGTCGAGGTCGATGACGACCGCGATCGGGTTCGGCACGCCGTAGGAGCCGCGGCCCGCGTCGTTGTCCAGGGTCGCGACCGGCGAGCACAGGCCGTCGTGCGCGAGGTTCGTCGGGACGGCGACCAGGGGCAGGCCCACGCGCGCGGCCGCGAACTTGGCACAGTCGATGATCTTGCCGCCGCCGAGGCCGACGACCGCGTCGTAGTGGCCGGCCTTGATCTCGCCGGCCAGCCGGATCGCGTCGTCGAGGGTGCCGCCGCCGACCTCGTACCAGGTGGCGCCGGGCAGGCTCGGCGCGATGCGCTCGCGCAGCCTGCTGCCGGAGCCGCCGCTGACGGCGACGGCGAGCCGGCCGGAGTGTGAGATACGTTGGTCGGCGAGCACGCTCGCGAGGTCGTCGAGGGCACCCGGACGGATGTCGACGACGACCGGCGAGGGGATCAGCCTGGTCAGTACTGGCACGCGATCTCCCGTCCCCGGGCGAGATCGTCGTGGTTGTCGATCTCGACCCACCGGACGTCGCCGATCGGCGCCACGTCGATCCGGAAGCCGCGGTTGACCAGCTCCTGGTAGCCGTGCTCGTAGAACTGCTGTGGGTCGCTCTCCCAGACCGTCTTCAGCGCGTCGGCGAGCTCGGGGGCCGCGTCGCCCTCGATGAGGGTGACGCCGATGTACTCGCCGGTGGCCTCGGCGGGGTCCATCAGCTTGGTGATCTTCGTCATGCCGCGGCCGGCGTCGACGACGACCTTCATCTCCTCGTCCGCGAGGGACTTCACGGTGTCCAGGGCGAGGATGATCCGCTTGCCGTCGCCGCGGGCGGCGAGCAGCGTCTTCTCGACGGACACCGGGTGCACGGTGTCGCCGTTGGCGAGGATCACCCCGTCCTTGAGGACGTCACGGCCGCACCACAGGGAGTAGGCGTTGTTCCACTCCTCGGCCTTGTCGTTGTCGATGAGGGTGAGCTTGAGGCCGTACTTCGCCTCCAGGGCCGCCTTGCGCTCGTACACGGCCTCCTTGCGGTAGCCAACGATGATCGCGACCTCGGTCAGGCCGATCTCGGCGAAGTTGCCGAGGGTCAGGTCGAGCACCGTGATCGAGTCCTCTATCCCGGCAGGCCCCACCGGCACCAGCGCCTTGGGCAGGCTGTCGGTGTAGGGGCGCAGACGCCGTCCGGCGCCGGCCGCCAGCACGAGGCCGATCATGCGGGTTCTCCTTCATCGTGTACGGCGGGCGCCCCTGCGGACACCCAGAAGCGGATGCTCTCGACGAGCACCAGCCCGGCCACGGCCACGGCCAGGACCGTGAGCGCGACCTCGAACTGCGTGACGGTGAGCACCGCGGCCCCCACCGTGACCAGCAGCGTTCGCCCCTCCTGCCCCCCGATGGCGCGTACCAGCCAGGCCGGCGGCGCCCCGGCGTTGCCGCGGATGCGGTACACCGTGTCGTAGTGATGGTAGGCGACGGCGGCCACCAGGCCGAAAGCCGCAGGAAGGGTTCCGTTCATCCCGGATTTGCTTGCGAGGACGAGGACGGTGCCGTATTCGGCGGCCCGGAAGAGGGGCGGGACCAGCCAGTCGA
Source organism: Streptomyces sp. NPDC096040 (assembly GCF_040303265.1). Lineage (NCBI taxonomy): Bacteria > Bacillati > Actinomycetota > Actinomycetes > Kitasatosporales > Streptomycetaceae > Streptomyces > Streptomyces sp. NPDC096040. The sequence goes on along the minus strand of NZ_JBEOTA010000009.1, from coordinate 48,515 downwards.
GGGCGCCCTTGAGCGGGCGGGCGAGGGCCTGACCGGAGGCCAGGGCATAGACGACGGCGCCCGCGACCGGTGCCCAGGTCACACCTGAGAAAAGGGACACGGTGAGAACCGCCACTCCGGCGAGCGTCACCAGGAGCGGGGAGCCGAGCGGGGCGGGCATCGCACGGGACACGAATCCGGCGAGCGGGCCGTTGTCGGCCAGGTCGGCCAGCGCCTCCGCCGCCCGGTCGGTACGCCTCGCCCTCCGGGTCAGCGAGCGCAGCACCCGCCCGGCCGTGGTGTAGGTCGCCGCGAAGGCGCAGCCGACCAGCAGCACACAGAAGGTGATCCGCGGGGTCGTCACCGCGGTCAGGACGGCTATCAGTGCCCATCGTTCGCCGATGGGCAGGACTATCATCCGGCGCACCCAGACCGTCCAGCCGACGCCGTCGAGCTTGTCGGAGAGGGCCGCGGTGGGGCTGGTGTTGGCCGTGGCGTCGTGGTTGGCCTCGTTGAAGGAGAAGTCCACCACGTGCCGGCAGGTCTGCAGGATCATCGCGCCGAGGGCGAGGGCCCATACATCGTCATGGCCGCCGCCCCGGGCCGCGCCGAGGGCCAGGCCCGCGTAGTAGGCGTACTCCTTGGCCCGGTCGAAGGTGGCGTCCAGCCAGGCGCCGAGCGTGGAGTACTGCAGGGAGTAGCGGGCGAGCTGGCCGTCCGTGCAGTCCAGGACGAAGGACGCGATGAGCAGGACGCCCGCCGCGACGAACCCGGCACGGGTGCCGGTGGCCGCGCAGCCCGCCGCGACGAGGGCGGTGAGCAGGGAGGCGGTGGTGACCTGGTTGGGAGTCAGCCCGCGCTGGGCGCACCAGCGGGCGAGGTAGCGGGAGTACGGGCTGATGAAGAAGGTGGTGAAGAAGCCGTCGCGGGACTTCACGGCCGACTTCAGGCGTACGGCCTCGTCGTCGACGGCCGCGACGGCCTGCCGTGCCTCGTTGCGGGCCTGTGGGTCGGCGGGGACGGCGGCGACCAGACTGCCCAGCTCGGGGCGGTGCACGTCGGTGTCCAGGGCGGTGACCAGGCCGTCGACGGCGAGGGCGGTGCCGCCGCCGCCGGCGGCCTCCCGGGCCAGCGCCCGGCTCAGGGCCTGACGGCCGGCCGGCTGGGCGGTGACGGCGCCCGGGATCGCGGCGAGCGGGAAGCGCGGGTCGGTGAGGCCGAGGCGCAGGGCGTGCACATGGCCGACGAACCGGGCGTCGACGACGGCGACCCGACGGTCGGCGGGCACGGCCGCGAGGAGGATCGCGGTGTCGGCACTGTCCGAGGCCACGGACACCTCGAAGCCGAGCGCCCGCAGATCGCTCTCCAACGACGAGCCGGGGACCGGCTGGCCGGTGACGATGGCGGTCGACAACCGAACTCACTCCCTGGGTGCCGGCGCACGGGCGCCGGTCTACTGCATGGTGGGGCGGTGTGCCTGGTGGCCCCCGGGTGGCATTCGGCAGAGGTTATCGGATGGTGAGGACTGCTTGTTCACCGGCCGTTCACGGTACGGACGACCCACTCTGCCCCGGCCTTTGCCGAGATCATCATCCGTGATCCGGCCCCCGACCCACAAACCGCGCTCACAGAACGGGCATTGAGGACATGGGGAGTAACCGAGGGTGCCCTGAACCGGGATTGGTTTCCGCAGGTCAGGGCACATGACAACGGTGTTCACTGCCGCGTTGCCGGATACCCCCCACCCGTAGTTCACTGTGATCCCGGGCGGAACACAGGAGGCGTATCTCATGGGGGCAGGGCACGACCACGGCCACGCGCACACCCACGCGCCGGCCACCGGCACCGCCGCGGCGGCCTATCGCGGACGGCTGCGGGTGGCGCTCGCCATCACCCTCGGGGTGATGGTCGTCGAGATCGCCGGCGGTCTGCTCGCCGACTCGCTGGCGCTGATCGCGGACGCGGCCCACATGGCGACCGACGCGCTGGGCCTGGGCATGGCGCTGCTGGCGATCCACTTCGCGAACCGCCCGGCGAGCACCAACCGCACCTTCGGCTACGCCCGTGCCGAGATCCTGGCCGCCCTGGCCAACTGTCTGCTGCTGCTCGTGGTCGGCGGCTATGTGCTGTACGAGGCGATCCAGCGGTTCCTCACGCCCGCGGACACCGAGGGCGACCTGATGATCGTGTTCGGTCTGATCGGCCTGGTCGCCAACATGATCTCGCTCACGCTGCTGGTGCGCGGCCGGCACGAGAGCCTGAACGTGCGCGGTGCCTTCCTGGAGGTGGCGGCCGACGCGCTGGGCTCGCTGGCGGTGCTGATCTCGGCCGCGGTGATCCTGACCACCGGATGGCAGGCGGCCGACCCGATCGCCTCGCTGGTCATCGGCCTGATGATCGTGCCGAGGACGGTGAAGCTGCTGCGCGAAACCCTGGAGGTCCTGCTGGAGGCGGCCCCCAAGGACGTGAACATGACAGAGGTGCGGTCGCACATCCTGGCGCTGGACGGCGTACAGGACGTCCATGATCTGCACGCCTGGACGATCACCTCGGGGCTGCCGGTGCTGTCGGCGCACGTGGTGGTCCGCTCGGACGTGCTGAACGCCATCGGCCACGAGAAGATGCTGCATGAGCTGCAGGGCTGCCTCGGCCATCACTTCGACGTGGAGCACTGCACCTTCCAGCTGGAGCCGGGCGGCCACGCGGAGCACGAGGCCCGGCTCTGCCACTGATCGTGCCGCTCTCCGCCCGGCCGGCGGGGCGGAACGCGGCGGCCGGAGCTCCCCCGGCGTCCTTGTGTTCGACACCCCCGGGCGGTTCCCGTTCACACCCGTAGGGCACGATCAACTACCGGGTCCCTCTTCCGGCGTGCCCGTGCCGGGAAGTGCCGGGAGTGTCGGATTCGTACGGCAGACTTGGTGCGAAGACCGAGGCGAAGGATGGGTATGCCGATCACACCTGCCACCGCGACGCAGAGCACGTCGAAGGGCACAACGGACGCGATCTTGCTTGAACTCGTCGACGAGAAGGGTGTGACCATCGGGACCGCGGAGAAGTTGGCCGCGCATCAGCCACCCGGGCAGTTGCACCGGGCGTTCTCCGTCTTCCTCTTCGACGAACAGGGCAGACTCCTGCTCCAACGGCGGGCGCTGGGCAAGTACCACTCCCCCGGTGTGTGGTCGAACACCTGCTGCGGCCATCCCTACCCCGGTGAGGCCCCCTTCGCGGCGGCGGCCCGCCGCACCTTCGAGGAGCTGGGCGTCTCCCCGTCCCTGCTCGGCGAGGCGGGCACGGTCCGCTACAACCACCCGGACCCGGCCTCCGGCCTGGTCGAGCAGGAGTTCAACCACCTGTTCGTCGGCCTGGTGCAGGCACCGCTGGCGCCGGACCCGGAGGAGGTCGGTGAGACCGCCTTCGTGACGGCCACCGAGCTGACCGAGCGGCACGCCCGGGACACCTTCTCGTCGTGGTTCATGACCGTGCTGGACGCGGCCCGCCCGGCGATCAGGGAGCTGACCGGCCCGTCCGCGGGCTGGTGAACGGCCTCACGGCAGCGACGCGGGTTTGAGCGGCAGGGCGGCCCAGATCACCTTGCCGCCGCTCGACGTGTGCTCCACGTCCACGACTCCGCCCGCCTCCCGGGCCACCTCCCGCACCAGCAGCAGCCCCCGGCCGCCGGTCTGGCCGTGGTCGGCCTCCAGGGCGGTCGGGCGGTAGGGGTGGTTGTCCTCCACCGACACCCGCACCCACTCGGCGCCGACGGCGACCTCGACGGCGAGCACCGGCGACAACAGCGCCGCGTGCTTGACCGCGTTGGTGACCAGTTCGGAGACGATCAGCAACAGCCCGTACACCAGGTCCTCCGAGACCGGGACGCCCTGGCGCTGGAGCAGGTCCCGTACGGCGCGCCGCGCCTGCGGGACCGAGGCGTCCACGGCGGCGGCGGTGAACCGCCAGACTCCTTCGTACGGCAGCGGATCCGTAGGCGGAGCACCGCCTCCCTCTGGACGCGGGTCGTGCCCACGCCCGTGGTTCTCCATCGTCCGGTCGCCACCCTCGCGCTCGATTGTCACCACACGACGAGTGTTGGTAACGACCCCCTCCGCTCCGGATGCCTGAACGCAAGTCAGCAACTATCGAACGCTTCTGACCGTTGGCGTATGACAACGTCAATTGAAGGACTGCTCCTGTCCTACGAAAGCCGACTTCGCGCACTATTAGGGTTGTACTGCAACCACTGGGGACGCGGGGTCCGTCGATCCGCGGCTCCGCCGCCTGGGCGCGCAACGCCACGCCGATAGCATCCGGCAGTATGGAGCCCCACCTCTCCCACCAGGTCACCGACGCCGTGGCCACCGTCGTCATCCACAACCCCGCCAAACGCAACGCGATGACCGCCGCGATGTGGCGAGCCCTGCCACCGCTCCTGCACGAACTGTCGGCCGACCCCGCCGTCCGGGCCCTCGTGCTGGCCGGCGAGGACGGAACCTTCTGCGCCGGTGCCGACATCTCCACCCTCCAGGGCTCCGCCGCCGAGGCACAGTCCCTCGCCTGCGCCGCCGAGGAGGCTCTCGCCGCGTTCCCCAAGCCGACGCTCGCCGCGGTCCGCGGCCACTGTGTCGGCGGCGGCTCGCAGCTCGCGGCGGCCTGCGATCTGCGGTTCGCCGAGGAGGGCGCGCTCTTCGGGGTGACCCCGGCCAAGCTCGGGATCGTCTACCCGGCCTCCTCCACCCGCCGTCTGGTGTCCCTGGTCGGCCCCGCCGCCACCAAGTACCTGCTGTACTCCGGTGAGTTGATCGACACGGAGCGGGCGTTGCGCACCGGACTGGTCGACGAGGTACTGCCGGACGGCGAGCTGGCCAAGCGGGTGGCCGAGTTCACCCGGATCCTGGTCGCGCGCTCACAGCTGACGCAGGCGGCGGCGAAGGAGTTCGCGAACGGCCGTACCGACCGCGACGACCACTGGACGCGGCAGGCTCACGGCAGCGGCGACACCGCCGAGGGCGTCGCCGCGTTCCTGGAGCGCCGTCAGCCGCGGTTCACGTGGGTTGTTCCCGGCCGAGGATGAACCGGCTCATCGAGCGCAGCAGCTCGACGACCCCGGCGGGCGCCTTCTGCGGGGAGCCCGCGTCGCAGGGCGGCCGCGGGTCGTACTCGATGCCGAGTTGCACGGCCTGGGCGACGGTGTCTGCGGCGATCCGGCCGAGCAGGGCGAACCCCATGTCGATGCCGGAGGAGACGCCGGCCGCGGTGACGTACTTGCCGTCGGTGACGACCCGCTCCCCTGTCGGCTCGGCGCCGAACTTCCGCAGCTCGTCGAGGGCCGGCCAGTGCCGTTTGGTACGGACGCGGCACTGGAAGTCCGTACCGACCAGTCGGTAACGTGCTCGCCATGACCACTGCCGCCCTGGAGCCGCGCGCCGGCCGCCGCTGCCACACCCTGCTCAACTCCCTGCACGCGACCCACTTCTTCAGCCCCGAGCTGGCCGAGGAACTCGCCGCGCTCGGGGTCACCCACCCGCGGGCCGTCAACTTCGCGGTGCGGGCCGCCGCGTTGGGGCCGGTCGGGCCCGGCACGGTGACGGCCACGTTCTACAACTACAAGTACGAACTGGTGGCCCGGCATGTCCCGGCCGTCTGGGAGACCGCGTCACCCGGCGATGTCCTCGCCGCACGCGCCCGTGCCGTCGACGCCTCGATGCGGCGGCTGCTCGGCGCGGACGCGGTGGCCTCCGCCGGAATGGCCGAGGCCGCGCGGCTCGCGCTGCGTGCCACCGAGGCCTGCTCCCGCTCCGGCCGCCCGCTGTACGCGGCGCACGCGGATCTGCCGGTGCCCGAGGAGCCCCACCTCGCCTACTGGTACGCGACCACACTGCTGCGCGAGCACCGTGGCGACGGGCACCTCGCGGTGCTGATCGCGGCCGGTCTCGACGGACTGCAGGCGGTGGTGACGCACACCGCGACCGGCAAGGGCATGAACCCCAAGTGGGTGCTCGCCACACGCGGCTGGAGCCGGGACGACTGGGACGCCGCGGTGGAGCGGCTGCGGGAGCGCGGGCTGCTCGACGCGGCGGGCGAGCTGACCGAGGCGGGGACGGCCCTGCGGGCGGAGATCGAGACGGAGACGGACCGGCTGGACCGGGCACCCTACGAGCATCTGGGGGCCGACGGAGTGACCCGGCTGACCGAGCTGGCGAAGGGGTTCGCGGGGGCGGCGCTCGCCGCGGGGGCCTTTCCGGCGGATCTGGTCGGCAAGGGGTGAGCCGAGCGCCGTTACGGCCGGTTCGAGAGACACATGGGGCACAGGGAACGCGACGGGAGTACGACTTCGTGTCGCGGAACGGCGCCCTGGGGCCCGGTTGTCGGTGTCACCTGCCACAATTGCCGCGCAACCTCAGTGAGAAGGCGGTACGGGATCGTGACGACACCCGGGTCCCTGGTTCCAGGGTCCATCGAAGGCAGGATCGCCGAGGAACTCGGCGTACGGGAGCGGCAGGTCAAGGCTGCCGTGGAGCTGCTCGACGGCGGTTCGACGGTGCCCTTCATCGCCCGCTACCGCAAGGAAGCGACCGAGATGCTCGACGACGCGCAGCTGCGCACGCTCGAGGAGCGGCTGCGCTACCTGCGGGAGCTGGAGGAGCGTCGGACGGCGATCCTGGAGTCGGTGCGCGAGCAGGGCAAGCTCACCGAGGAGCTGGAGGCACAGATCCGGAGCGCCGAGACCAAGGCGCGGCTCGAGGACATCTACCTGCCGTACAAGCCGAAGCGGCGGACCAAGGCGCAGATCGCGCGGGAGGCCGGCCTGGAGCCGCTGGCCGAGGGGCTGCTCACCGACCCGACGGTGGAACCGCTGGCCGCGGCCGCCGCGTTCGTGGACGCCGACAAGGGCGTGGCCGATCCGCAGGCCGCCCTGGAGGGTGCCCGCGCGATCCTCACCGAGCGGTTCTCGGAGGACGCCGACCTCATCGGCGAGCTGCGCGAGCGCATGTGGGTGCGCGGCCGGCTCGCCGCGAAGGTGCGCGAGGGCAAGGAGGAGGCGGGCGCCAAGTTCGCCGACTACTTCGACTTCGCCGAGCCGTTCACCGAGCTGCCCTCGCACCGCATCCTGGCGATGCTGCGCGGCGAGAAGGAGGAGGTCCTCGACCTCGTCCTGGAGCCGGAGGAGCCGACCGAAGGGCCGTCGTCGTACGAAGGCATCGTCGCCCACAAGTTCGGGATCACCGACCGGGGGCGGCCCGCCGACAAGTGGCTGACCGACACGGTCCGCTGGGCCTGGCGCACCCGCCTCCTCGTCCACCTCGGCATCGATCTGCGGCTGCGGCTGCGTACGGCCGCCGAGGACGAGGCGGTCAATGTCTTCGCGGCCAACCTGCGCGACCTGCTGCTCGCCGCCCCGGCCGGCACGCGCGCGACGCTGGGTCTGGACCCCGGATTCCGTACCGGCGTGAAGGTCGCCGTCGTCGACGCCACCGGCAAGGTGGTCGCCACCGACGTCATCTACCCGCATGTCCCCGCCAACAAGTGGGACGAGGCGATCGCCAAGCTCGCCCGTCTCGCCACCGAGCACACCGTCGAGCTGATCGCGATCGGCAACGGCACGGCTTCCCGCGAGACCGACAAGCTCGCCGGTGAACTCATCGCCAAGCACCCGGAGTTGAAGCTCACCAAGGTGATGGTGTCCGAGGCGGGCGCGTCCGTTTACTCGGCTTCCGCCTTCGCCTCCCAGGAGCTGCCGGACATGGACGTGTCCCTGCGTGGCGCCGTCTCCATCGCCCGCCGGCTCCAGGACCCACTCGCCGAGCTCGTGAAGATCGACCCGAAGTCGATCGGCGTCGGCCAGTACCAGCACGACCTGTCCGAGGTGAAGCTGTCGCGCTCGCTGGACGCGGTGGTGGAGGACTGTGTGAACGGCGTGGGCGTCGACGTGAACACGGCCTCGACCCCGCTCCTCGCCCGGGTCTCCGGCATCACCTCCGGGCTCGCCGAGAACATCGTGGCCCACCGGGACACCAACGGCCCGTTCACCTCCCGCGGACAGCTGAAGAACGTGGCACGGCTCGGCCCCAAGGCGTACGAGCAGTGCGCGGGCTTTCTCCGCATCCGCGGCGGCGACGACCCGCTGGACGCGTCGAGCGTCCACCCCGAGGCGTACCCCGTCGTACGGCGCATGGTGAAGGCGTCGCACCAGGAGGTGGCCGCGCTCATCGGCAACACGGGCGTGCTGCGCTCGCTGAAGCCGGGCGACTTCGTGGACGAGACGTTCGGTCTGCCGACCGTCACCGACATCCTCAAGGAACTGGAGAAGCCGGGGCGCGACCCGCGTCCGGCCTTCAAGACGGCCACGTTCAAGGAGGGCGTCGAGAAGATCTCGGACCTGTCGTCCGGAATGGTCCTGGAGGGGGTCGTCACGAACGTGGCGGCGTTCGGCGCGTTCATCGACGTCGGTGTCCACCAGGACGGTCTGGCGCATGTCTCCGCCCTGTCGAAGACCTTCGTCAAGGACCCGCGGGATGTGGTGAAGCCGGGTGACATCGTCAAGGTGAAGGTCCTCGACGTGGACATCCCGCGCAAGCGGATCTCGCTGACGCTGCGGCTGGACGACGAGGCGGCACCTCAGGGCGGCGGCGGTCGACAGGGCGGCGACGGCGGCGAACGACGTCAGCGCGGTGGGCGTCCGCCGCAGCAGCGGCAGCAGGGCGGCGGGCGTGGGGGCCAGGGTGGCGCCGGCGGTGGCGCGCGGCAGGCGCCGGCGCCGGCCAACAGTGCGATGGCCGATGCTCTGCGCCGGGCCGGGTTGCTGGACGGCGGCAAGAAGGGGAAGCGCTGACCGTACCTTCCGGAGGGCGTGGGGAGCTGCGGGTCCGTTGTGGCTGGTCGCGCAGCACGCGGCGGTGGCCGCATATCGAATGCGGCCCCCGCGCCCCTTGGTTGTTCTGCGTGCCCGGTGTGATCTCGCACTGCGAATTCCCGTGGACCAAGAGTCCGTCGGTCCCGACACTGGCCGCATGAGTGGACCAGAGTTCAAGGCCGATCTTCAGACGTACCTCCAGGACGCCCGTGACGTGCTGTTGTGGAAGTTGGAGGGGCTGTCCGAGTACGACATACGGCGGCCCCTGACTCCCACAGGCACCAGTCTGCTGGGCCTCGTCAAGCATCTCGCCGGTGCCGAGGCCTGGTACCTCGGGGCGACCTTCGGGCGGCCCTTCGCCGCAACGGCGTTGTGGATCACCGGTGACTCCGAGCCCAACGCCGACCTGTGGGCCCGGGCCGACGAGACACGCGAGGAGATGGCCGGGCTGTACCGGCGGGCCTGCGCCCACGCGGACGAGACCATCGACGCGTTGCCCCTGGACGCGGTCGGCCATCTGCCCGGCGCCAACGCGAAGGCGATATCCCTCCACCGGGTGCTGACCCACATGGTCGCCGAGAGCCAGCGGCACGCCGGTCATGCCGACATCGTCCGCGAACTCGTCGACGGGGCTACGGGGCAGCGGCCGGGCGGTACCAACATGGCGCCCGGGGATGCCGGAGTCTGGGCGGAGCACCGGGACCGGGTGGAGCGGGCGGCAGAGGAGGCCGGGCGGGGCGGGCGGTGAACGGGAGACGAAGAGGGTCCGTCGGCTCACCGTCGTATCTGGGCTGCTGATGCTCGCAACCGCGGCCTGCGACTCGGGGGTTCACTATTCCGTCTCCGACACAAAGGTGAGTCACGAGGCTACGGCGCGGCCCAGCACCGCCGCGCCGTCGGCCTCCCCCGCCCGGCGCTCCGCCACGCCGACCGACGCCCCCGAGACACCGGCTTCGAGCCCGGCGGCCGTTCCCTCCGACACACCGTCCCGAGCGGTGGAACCGCCCGCCGCCCCCGACTGCGCCTCGCGTGACCTGACGGCTTCGGAGGGAACGGGCCGGGCCTACAACCACGGCCAGTCGATACGGTACGCCGTGCAGATCGTGTTGGGCAGCCGCTCGGGCTCGACGTGCCGGCTGAGCGGCTGGCCCGGTCTCACCTTCTTCGGTGACGGCAACATCCATGTTTGTACGACGGCCGACCCGCCGGGCTGCGAGAGCGGCCCGGTGAGCACCTCGGGCACCCGCCCGTTCAAGGTCACCCGGTCCCGGGCGGTGGCGCCGCCCGCCGTCTTGCTCAGCCCGGGCCGCACGACCTCGTTCACGATGTCCTGGCCGTTCTGCGGTGTCGACCTCGACGCCCCGTACGGGGTCGAGATACGGCTGCCCGGCGACTCCCGGCCGCTGACCGTGGCGCCCACGAAATACGTCTTCCCGTGCGAGGAGAAGCTGGATGTCACCCCCTTCGGGGTCACCACCTGACCCGCCGCGTCCCCGCCACAGGTGCCCGCGCCGCTGTACGAAGCCGGAGGCGGCTCTCAGCGTTCGGTCACCTTGCCTGCCGCTACCTCCAGGCGGCGGGTGACGTGGACCGCGTCCAGCATGCGGCGGTCGTGGGTGACCAGCAGAAGCGTGCCCTCGTAGGTGTCGAGGGCCGACTCCAGTTGTTCGATCGCGGGCAGGTCGAGGTGGTTCGTCGGCTCGTCCAGGACGAGGAGGTTGACACCCCGGCCCTGGAGCAGCGCCAGCGCCGCACGTGTCCGTTCCCCGGGTGACAATGTCGCCGCGGAGCGAAGGACATGGTCCTGCTTGAGGCCGAACTTGGCGAGCAGAGTGCGGACTTCGACCGGCTCGGTGTCCGGGACGGCCGCGCAGAAGGCGTCCAGGAGGGCCTCTGTGCCGTGGAAGAGCTTGCGCGCCTGGTCGACCTCGCCGACGACGACTCCGGAGCCGAGCGCGGCGTGCCCGGCGTCCAGCGGTACCCGGCCCAGCAGGGCGGCGAGGAGCGTCGACTTGCCGGCCCCGTTCGCGCCGGTCACCGCGACCCGGTCCGCCCAGTCGATCTGCAGGGACACCGGCCCGAAGGTGAAGTCATCTCGTCGTACTTCCGCATCCCGCAGGGTGGCCACCACGGCGCCGGAGCGCGGGGCCGCCGCGATCTCCATGCGCAGTTCCCACTCCTTGCGAGGTTCCTCGACGACGTCCAGGCGTTCGATCATGCGCTGGGTCTGGCGGGCCTTGGCCGCCTGTTTCTCGCTGGCCTCGCTGCGGAACTTGCGGCCGATCTTGTCGTTGTCGTTGGCCGCCTTGCGCCGGGCGTTCTTGACGCCCTTGTCCATCCAGGAGCGCTGCGTCTGCGCGCGGTCCTGGAGGGCGGTCCTCTTGTCGGCGTACTCCTCGTAGTCGTCGCGGGCGTGCCGGCGGGCCACCTCGCGTTCCTCCAGGTAGGCGTCGTAGCCGCCGCCGAAGAGGTTGATCCGGCCCTGGGCGAGGTCGAGTTCGAGGACCTTGGTGACCGTGCGGGTGAGGAACTCACGGTCGTGGCTGACGACGACGGTGCCGGCGCGCAGGCCGGTCACGAAGCGTTCGAGCCGTTCCAGACCGTCCAGGTCCAGGTCGTTTGTGGGTTCGTCGAGCAGGAAGACGTCGTAGCGGGAGAGGAGGAGGGAGGCGAGGCCCGCGCGGGCCGCCTGGCCGCCGGAGAGGGAGGTCATGGGCTGGTCGAGGTCGACGGTGAGGCCCAGGGAGTCGGCGACCTCCTCGGCCCGCTCCTCCAGGTCCGCGCCGCCGAGGCCGAGCCAGCGCTCCAGAGAGGTGGCGTACGCGTCGTCGGCCCCTGGCGCCTCGTCCACCAGGGCCTGGGTGGCCTCGTCCATCACGCGCTGTGCCTCGGCGACGCCGGTGCGGCGGGCGAGGAACGCGCGCACGGTCTCGCCCGGCCGCCGCTCCGGCTCCTGGGGCAGATGGCCGACGGCCGCGGTCGGCGGGGAGAGCCGCAGCTCTCCCTGCTCGGGGGCGGTGAGCCCGGCGAGCAGCCTGAGCAGGGTGGACTTGCCCGCGCCGTTGGCACCGACCAGCCCGATCACGTCCCCGGGCGCGACGACGAGGTCGAGCCCGGAGAAGAGCGAGCGGTCGCCGTGCCCGGCGGCGAGGTTCTTGGCGACGAGGGTGGCAGTCATCAGAACGTCGATCCTAATGCGCCGGGAAGCACACCCTCAGCCCCCTTTTCTCCGCCGGTCAGTGCGCCGTCGCCGCCACCAGGACGCTCCCGGAGGTGCGGGCGACGACATAGGCGCCGTCCTTGGCCGCCTTGCCGTCGAGGGGGATGCGGTGGCTGCCGGGTTCCAGGACGCCGTCGAAGAGGTCCTGGGAGCGGAGGCGGGCGAGGCGGTCCAGGCGGTACGCCGTGAGCTGGACCCGGCAGGGTGAGGTGACCTCGATGCCGGCCGCGCCGTCGGCGGCGACCAGATGGGTCAGACGGCGCTGTGGGAGCGGGCTGCGGTCGAGGGCGTGTTCGATCTGGGCGACGAGGAGAGGGACGATCGGGGCGAGCCCGTCGACGTAGGCGACCTCCACTCCGGCCCGGTCGAACGCCTTGCGTACGGCGGCCCGTTCGGTCTCGCCTGCCGTGGGGCCGAAGGCCACCGCGCCGTAGCCGCGGAGTTCCTCGGCGGGGACGCCCTCGGCGTCGCGGGTGATGTCGGCGCCGATGCCGATGATGCGCAGGGCGGCGGCCAGCTTGGCGAGGAGGGCGACGCGGGCGCCGATCAGGAGGACGCGGCGGCCCGGCGGGGGGCCGGAGTCGTCGAGGAGGGCACCGAGGGCCTCGCGGTACTCGGCACCGCGGAAGCGGAACGGACCGATGCCGTGGTAGCCGTTGAGCTCCAGGTCGGCGTGTTCCTCGGTCTGCCAGGCGAAGTCCCGCCAGACGTAGTCGTCGCCGTCCTTCTCGATGACCGCGGTGACCGCGCCGCAGGCCAGGTCCTCGCACTCGGGGCAGCCGTAGATGACGTACCGGTCCTCGGGCAGCGGTGCGTCGGACTCCAGCAACAGGCTACGGACCTGGGCGGTGAAGATCGCGGGCGGGATGTCGGAGGCGAGCGGGGAGACGGCGTCCAGGTCGGAGAGCTGGAACAGCAGCGGGGCGCCGTCGACGACGAAGTCCACGAAGTCCCGGTGGACCTGGTAGCCGCCGTCGGCGCGGACACCGCCGGCGCGCATCGCCGGGGCCAGGCCGAAGGTCGCGTATGCGGCAGACATGCTGTGAGTATCCCCAGAGCGGGACGATCTGAGCGCGGCATGACATATTCCGCTAACGTCCCGGCGTGGACCGTGAGCTGAGTGACGAAGTGATCGTGGTCGGTGGCGGGGTCGTCGGGCTGACCACGGCGGTGGTGCTGGCCGAGGGCGGGCGCCGGGTGCGGGTCTGGGCGCGGGAGAGCGGCGAGCGTACGACCTCGGCTGTCGCGGGAGCGCTGTGGTGGCCGTACCGCATCCGGCCGGAGCGGTCGGCCGGGGAGTGGGCTCTCGAATCCCTGGCGGTGTACGCGGAGTTGGCGGCGCGGCCGGAGGAGACGGGCGTACGCCTGGTCGAGGGCGTACACGGCGGGCTGCGGCTGAACAGGCTGGGTCCGTGGGCGGCGCGGGTGCCGGGGCTGACCGACACGGCCGAGGGGGTTTCGGCGCGGCTGCCGTTGATCGACATGCCGGTCCATCTGGCCTGGTTGCGGGAGCGGTTGGACAAGGCGGGCGGGACGGTCGAGAAGCGGGTGGTGTTCGGGCTGGGTGAGGTGCCTGCGGCTGCTGTGGTCAACTGCACCGGGCTCGGGGCTCGTTCGCTTGTTCCGGATCCGGCCGTGCGTCCGGTGCGCGGGCAGCTGGTCGTGGTGGAGAACCCGGGGATCACCACCTGGTACACGTCCGTCGACGCGCCCGACGGGAGGCCCGGCGGAGGATCCGAAGAGGGATTCGAAGAGGGATCCGAAGAGGGTGTCTCCGCCTACTTCTTCCCGCAGCCGGGCGGGTTGCTGCTCGGGGGTACGGCGGAGGAGGACGCCTGGTCCCTGGAACCGGATCCGGACATCGCGGCCGGGATCGTGGCGCGTTGTGCGGCGGTACGGCCGGAGATCGCCGGGGCGCGGGTGCTCGGGCACCGGGCGGGGCTGCGGCCGTACCGGGAGGCGGTCCGGCTGGAACGTGAACTCCTTCCGGACGGGCGGGTATTGGTGCACAACTACGGGCACGGCGGGGCCGGGGTCACTGTGGCCTGGGGGTGTGCCCGTCAGGCGGCCGGGCTGGTGGATCCGGGCCCGGCCGCCTGATCGGTCAGCTCAGCGGGACGCGCAGCGCGGTGTGCGGGGCACGCACGCCGGTCAGGGCGCCCGCCTCGGGCGCGGTCCAGCTCGCGGAGGTCGCGCGGGCGAACGCGGCAGCTCCGCCGACGAGCGGGACCCTGGCCGCGGTACGGGACAGGTCCAGGGTGAGCGTCGGCGTCGTGGACGGCGGATCGATGAGGTCCTTGTCCGTGCCCGCGACGATCAGCGCCAGGCGGTGCCCCTTGGGTACGACATGGTCGGTGGCCGCCAGGTCGAGGGTGATCGTGTAGGCCTTGCCCGGGGTGAGCGGGACGCCCTTGCCGGGGTCGGCGTAGGTGCCGAGGTCGGCCCAGCCGCGGCTGAGGACCGTGTAGTCGACGGACTTGGTCTTGGCGGCGGTCTCCAGGAAGCAGGCGCTGTCACCGGCCGTGCTCTCGCCCCAGCAGGTGCGGTCGGTGAGGGTGGTGATGCCCTCGGCGGCGTCGGCGTAGTCCCGGATGGTGTCCGGGCCGAGGTCGACCAGGACGGCGGTCAGGTGGGCCGTCGAGGTGGTCGGGGTGGCGGTGACCGTGACCTTGGAGGAGCCGGACAGGCGCAGGTCGTGCGTGAGCGGCGCGGTGAGGAAGCCGGCCTTGTCCGAGGTCGGGGTGGCGATCTGGGCCGCCCAGTCGGTCTCGCTCTGCCGCGGGTCGTCCGTGAACGTCTCGGTGCCGGAGCTCCGGCTCAGGCCGAGGGTGCCCACGCCCGCCCGGGTGCCGGTGGCGGGGCGCAGGGTGGTGGCCTGCGTACCGCGCGGCGGCCAGACGGACGAGGTCACCCACTGGTCGGGGTGGCGTTCGACGTCGGCCATCGGCTCGCGGTCGATGCCGTTGTCGTAGCCGAGGAGTTCATGGTCGAACCAGCGGTGCAGGGTGTCGACCCAGGCGCCGCGCCGGTAGTCGAAGGGGTCGACATGGCCCGTCTGGGAGAGCCAGATCTTGCGCTCGACGCCGTTCTTGGCGAGCGCGTCCCACCACTGGCCGAAGTTCTTGGTGCGGACGTTGAGGTCCTGCATGCCGTGCACGAGGAACACGCTGGCACGCACCTTGGAGGCGTCCTTGACGTAGTCCCGCTCGGTCCACAGACCGGTCCAGTCGCCGGTGCGCGGCGCGCCGTCGACCAGCTTCTGCTGTACGGCGGCGCACTTGGCGTAGGCCGCGTCGCTCTCCACCGCGCCGGCCAGCCAGTCGGGTCCGGAGTCGTAGAGCGGGGCGCCCTGGGCGAAGTAGTAGTCGTACCAGGAGGAGATGGAGCTGATCGGGACGATCGTCTGGAGGCCTTTGACGCCGGTGGCGGCGACACCGTTGGCGATGGTGCCGTCCCAGCTCTTGCCGATCATGCCCGTCCTGCCGTTGGTCCAGGTGGCCTTGACGGTGGTGCCGCCGGTGCGGCTGCTGTACGCCTTGGCGCGGCCGTTCAGCCAGTCGACCACGGCCTTCGCGGACTGGATGTCCGAGCGGCCGCCGACATCGACACAGCCGTCGGAACGGTTGGTGCCGGCCAGGTCGACGCCGACGACTGCGTAGCCGCGGGGCACGAAGAAGTTGTCGTAGAACAGCGGCATCCGGACGATGTTGCCGTCGGCGTCGTACGTCTTGAGCTGGCTCTCGTTGCCGCGTCCGCAGCAGGAGTAGTAGGGGCTGGCGTCCATGATGACCGGCACCTTGCGGCCCTGCGCGGCGGGTTCGGCGGGCCGGACGATGTCCGCGGCGACGCGGTCGGTCTTTCCGTCGCCGTCGGAGTCGAGGCCCGTGTCCACCCAGACCGCCTCGCGGATGGCGTCGGCGTAGGAGTAGACGGGACGGCTCTCGCGCGGGGCCGCCCCGGCCGCCTGGGCCGCGACCGGGCTGAGGAAGGCGGCTGTCAGGGCTGCGACAGCCGCGATGACGAACGGTCTCCAGATCGTGAAGCGCGTGCGTTTCGGCATGCGGCGGACGCTACCCCGGTCAACTCCCGTGCAGAAGGGGGCGCCTGAGGGACGCGCCGGGCTGATTGCGGCCGAATGGCGATCGTGTGACAGCAGGGGCCGTGGACAGGCCAGGGGTCACAGGGACTGAATAGGCTCCGAACAGTTTCGTGCTCCATCGACTTGGCGTTCCCGCCCGGTTGTGGCGGGCGCGCCTCGGCCCCCTAGCGATCTGGAGTTCTCGTGCACCGCAGAATCCTCGCGCCGGGCGCACTCGCGGCGGCCTCCCTTCTGCTGGCGATCCCGGCATCGGCCGCGAGCTACAGCCCCGGCGCGCCGGGCATCGGCGACCCCTACTACCCGTACTACGGCAACGGCGGTTACGACGTCTCCCACTACGACCTGCGTCTGCAGTACCAGCCGGCCACCGACGAACTGGCCGGCACGGCGACGATCCTGGCGCGGACCACGCAGGACCTGTCCAGCTTCGACCTGGACTTCCTCCTCGACGTGAGCGAGGTGCGGGTCAACGGGGCGAAGGCGGACTTCGCCACGACCGGTCAGCACGAGCTGGTGGTCACCCCCAAGTCACCGCTGGCGAAGGGCACACCGGTCACGGTGGTCGTCCGCTACAGCGGGGTGCCGTCGACGAAGAGCGCCTACGGCTTCAGCACCTGGCACCGCACGCCCGACGGGGCGGTCGCGGCGGACGAACCCGAGGCCGCCTGGTGGTGGTATCCGAGCAATGACCACCCGCTGGACAAGGCGACGTACGACGTCTCGGTCGCCGTCCCGGACGGCACCCAGGTCATCTCCAACGGCCTGCTCCAGTCGACGAGTTCACAGCGCGGCTGGACCCGCTACAACTGGCGGCAGAACAAGCCGCAGGCGACCTATCTGACCACGCTGGCCGTCGGCAGGTTCGACATCACGACGAGTACCTCCGAGGGCGGCGTTCCGGTCGTCAACGCCTACAGCAAGGACCTCGGCGACAACGACGCGGCGGCGCGGGCGAGCGTGGAACGCACCGGGGAACTCGTCGACTGGCTCTCCGGTTACTTCGGGCCGTACCCCTTCAGTTCGGCCGGCGGGTATGTGCCGAACACGACGACCGGGTACGCGCTGGAGACGCAGACCCGCGTGTACTACAGCCCCAGGCAGTTCGCGAACGGCTCCAACACATCCGTGGTGGTGCACGAGCTGGCGCACCAGTGGTACGGCGACGACGTCTCCCTCAAGGGCTGGAAGGACATCTGGATCAACGAGGGCTTCGCCCGTTACGCCCAGTGGCTGTGGTCCGAGCACGAGGGCGAGGGCACGACGCAGGAACTCGCCGACTACGTGTACGCGTCGCATCCGGCCGACGACGCGTTCTGGACGGTCAAGCCGGGGGATCCCGGCCCGGACGACCAGTTCGACATCGCCGTCTACGACCGCGGGGCGCTGGCCGTGCAGGCGCTGCGGAACGCGGTCGGTGACGACGCCTTCTTCGCGATCCTGAAGGGGTGGCCGAAGGAGCATGCGTACGGCAATGCCTCGGTGGCCGACTTCGAGGCTTACGCGGAGCGGGTGTCGGGGAAGTCGTTGTCCGCCGTGTTCGACGCGTGGCTGTTCCAGCCGACGAAGCCGGCGGAGCCTGCGGTGAAGGCCGCGGGGACGGCCAGGACCGTGGCGCCGGCCCAGCCGAAGTCCTGGAGGACGATCGAGGCCACGAACGACGTGCACTGAGGGGTTGCCGGGTTCGGTGGGGTGGGGACTGCGGGGCCGTCGTGGCTGGTCGCGCAGTTCCCCGCGCCCCTAGTGGGGCGCTTCCTCGCCGTAGTCGTACACCGTGACCGCTGTTCCACGCCCCACCAGCCGGTTCTCTATCAGCGGCTCGACGCGCGACCACTTTCCGCCCGCCAGCCCGCAGCCTATGCGGGGCATGTGGACGGACGCGCCGAGTTCGAGTGCCTCGTCGGCCAGCCTGCCGAGCGCCGTGTCGATCGCCTCGTAGCGGACCGGCGCGCCCTTGCTGCCCGTTCTGGTCCCTCGCTGACCGATCATGTTGGCCACCCAGAGGTACCGCTCGACGCGCACCAGTTGGGTCGCGCCCAGGCCGAAGTCGGTCGCCGCGCGGTCGCGGTGCCAGGCTCGGTACGCCTTCTCCGGCTCCGGCCAGCGACGCGAAAGCGCCAGGACGAAGCCCTTTCCCCAACCCCCCAGGTCGTTGCAGACATGGGCGATCACCTTGACGCCCTTGCCCGACGGCGCGGTGGCGTCACCCCGGATGTAAGTGATCTCCGACATGACGCCACCGTAGGCGATGCCACTGACAATGGCGCTGAACTGCTACTTCGTGAGCTGCGACAGTTCCTTGTCGGCTGTCTCGGTGACCCTACGGCGGACGCCGAACCAGCCCGCCACCAGCAGTGCGGCGATGACCGGGATGAGCAGGAGGGTCTTGCGCCCGACCTCCGGGTCGTTCCACATCATGCCCAGGCAGACCAGCAGGAAGGCGATCGTGGCGATCTCGGTGGCCGGGCTGAAGCGGAGGCGGAACGTGGGGCGGTCGACCAGGCCCGCCTTCGCCCGGCGGACGAAGATCAGGTGGCAGAGCATGATGATCACCCAGGTGCTGATGATGCCGAGGGAGGCGACGTTCAGCACGATCTCGAAGGCCTGGCTGGGCACCAGGTAGTTCAGGCCGACGCCGAGCACGCAGACGGCGCAGGTCAGCAGGATGCCGCCGTAGGGGACCTGGCTGCGGTTCATACGGGCCGTGAACTTGGGGGCCGAGCCGGCCACGGCCATGGAACGGAGGATGCGGCCCGTGGAGTACAGGCCGGAGTTGAGGGAGGACATCGCCGCGGTGAGGACCACCAGGTTCATGACGTCGCCGGCGCCCGAGACGCCGATCTTGGAGAGGACGGTCACGAAGGGGCTCTGGTCGGCCGAGTACACCGAGCCGGGGAGGAGCAGGGCCAGCAGGACGACCGAGCCGACGTAGAAGATGCCGACGCGCCACATGATCGAGTTCACCGCGCGCGGGACGACCTTCTCCGGCTCGGCGGTCTCGCCCGCCGCGACACCGACCAACTCCAGGGCCGCGTACGCGAAGATCACGCCCTGCATGACCAGGACGACCGGCATCAGGCCGTGCGGGAGGACACCGCCGTGGTCGCTGATGGCGCTCAGGCCCGGGGTCTGGCCGTCGACCTTGTGCTGGGTGGCCAGCAGGAAGATACCGATCAGCATGAAGCCGACCAGGGTCGCGACCTTGATGATCGCGAACCAGAACTCCATCTCGCCGAAGATCTTCACCGAGATGAGGTTCACCGCCAGGACCACGGCCAGGGCGATCAGCGCGAGCGTCCACTGCGGGATGCTCGTGAACATGCTCCAGTAGTGCGTGTAGAGCGCGATCGCGGTGATGTCGGCGATTCCGGTCGTCGACCAGTTCAGGAAGTACATCCAGCCGGCGACGTACGCGCCCTTCTCGCCGAGGAACTCGCGCGCGTACGACACGAAGGAGCCGGACGACGGGCGGTACAGGACCAGCTCGCCGAGGGCACGGACGACGAAGAAGGCGAAGATTCCGCAGACCAGGTAGGCGAGGGCGAGCGCCGGGCCCGCGTTGTGGAGGCGTCCGCCGGCGCCGAGGAAGAGGCCGGTGCCGATCGCGCCGCCGATGGCGATCATGTTGACATGGCGGGCCTTGAGGTCCTTGCTGTAACCGGCGTCGCCCGCGTCCGCGGGCGTCGGGGCCACGTCGGTCCGGCTGGTGAGGGCCTGTGCCGTGTCCACGGCGTCCTTGCTCACAGGTGGATTCCACTCTCTGGTGCGCCCGAGCGGATCGCGCTCGGGTTTCCGGACGTACTCGGTCGGCGCGCTCGGTGGTGGGCACAGACCACGGCATCACCTTCCCTCGGACACCAGGGCATATGCGATGGCGCAGATCACAGAGCGGCACATCTCACAAGACTGCGATCACGACATCTGGGCGAAGATCCGCTGAACAGATGATCGCGTATCCCGCACGCACCCGGGTGTCACAGTGTCGCTGTGACAGCGATACTGCTACGCATGACGACCGACACCGACAGTGAGTCCGGTGAGCCGGCGCTCACCATCGACGAACTGGCCGCCCGGGCCGGCACCACGGTCCGCACGGTCCGGTTCTACGGCACCAAGGGGCTGCTCCCGCCGCCGGTGATCGGTCCGCGCCGGGTGGGCCACTACGGGCCCGAGCACCTGGCCCGGCTGGCGCTCATCGAGGAGCTTCAGCACCAGGGCATGACGCTGGCGGCCATCGAGCGCTATCTGCACCGGCTGCCGCCCGGGCTGAGCAACCACGACCTGGCCGTCCACCGGGCCGTGATGGCGTCCTGGGCCCCGGACGCCGAGGAGACGGTGAGCGCCGGGGAGCTACGGCGGCGGGCCGGGCGGCCGCTGGACGAGGGGGACGTCGAGCGGCTCGTCGCCATGGATGTCGTACGGCGTGACGGTGACGCCTACCGCATCGATCCGGGCCTTCTCCGTCTCGCCGTACAGCTCCTGGACGTACCGCTGTCCGAGAAGGCGATCCTGGCCGCGCGCACAGTGCTGGTCGAGCACTCGCGCGCGGCCGCCCACGAGCTGTCGCAGCTGTTCCGGGCCGAGATGGCGGAGCGGACCGAGGAGGACGTGAAGTCCCTGTCCGCGCATATGCAGCCGCTGGTGGTGCAGGCGCTGCTGACGACGTTCCAGCGGTCGCTCAGGGAAGAGGTGCACCAGTGGCTCTCCGGCCCGGAGGAAGGCCCGCCCTCCTGAGGGCGGGGACCGGGCCGGACGCCTCCTGGGCGCCCGGCCCGTGGTGTGTCACTGGGCGGCACGGACCGGTCAGCGGCCGTCGGTGAAGGTCTCCCCCTTCGCCGCCTTGTCGACCAGCAGCGCGGGCGGGGTGAACCGCTCGCCGTAGGTCTCGGCGAGTTCACGCGCGCGTGCCACGAAGCCCGCCGGCCCGCCGTCGTAACCGTTGATGTACTGGAGGACACCGCCGGTCCAGCCGGGGAAGCCGATGCCGAAGATCGAGCCGATGTTGGCGTCGGCGACCGAGGTCAGGACGCCCTCCTCCAGGAGGCGGACGGTGTCCAGCGCCTCGGCGAAGAGCATCCGCTCCTGCATGTCCCGGAACGGGATCTGGTGGCCCTGCTTCGTGAAGTGCTCGCGCAGGCCAGGCCAGAGCGCACCGCGCTTGCCGTCCTCGCCGTACTCGTAGAAGCCGGCGCCGCCGCTGCGGCCGGGGCGGCCGAACTCGTCGACCATGCGGTCGATGACCGCCTCGGCGGGGTGCGCGGTCCAGGTGCCGCCGGCCTCCTCGACGGCCAGCTTCGACTCACGGCGGATCTTCTGGGGCAGGGTGAGCGTCAGCTCGTCCATCAGGGAGAGCACCTTGGCCGGGTAGCCGGCCTGGGCCGCCGCCTGCTCGACGGAGGCGGGCTCGATGCCCTCGCCGACCATGGCGACGCCCTCATTGATGAAGTGGCCGATCACCCGGGAGGTGAAGAAGCCGCGCGAGTCGTTGACGACGATCGGCGTCTTGCTGATCTGCCGAACCAGGTCGAAGGCGCGGGCCAGGGCCTCGTCGCCGGTGCGCTCGCCCTTGATGATCTCGACGAGCGGCATCTTGTCGACGGGCGAGAAGAAGTGCAGCCCGATGAAGTCCTCCTGGCGCTCCACTCCCTCGGCGAGGGCGGTGATGGGGAGCGTGGAGGTGTTGGAGCAGAGCAGGGCGTCGGGGGCGACGACCGCCTCGATCTCCTGGAACACCTTGTGCTTGAGCGAGGTGTCCTCGAAGACGGCCTCGATGACCGCGTCACAGCCGGCGAGGTCCTGCGGGTCCGCGGTGGGCGTGATGCGGGCCAGCAGCGCGTCCGCCTTCTCCTGGCTGCTACGGCCCTTGGCGACGGCCTTGGCGCACAGCTTCTCGGAGTAGCCCTTGCCCTTCTGGGCGGCCTCGAGGGAGACGTCCTTGAGGACGACGTCGATGCCCGCGCGGGCGCAGGAGTAGGCGATGCCGACGCCCATCATGCCCGCGCCGAGGACGGCGACCTTGGTGACCTTGCGGGGCTCGACGCCCTTGGGCCGGTTGGCGCCGGAGTTGACGGCCTGGAGGTCGAAGAAGAACGCCTGGATCATGTTCTTCGAGATCTGCCCGGCGGCCAGCTCCACGAAGTAGCGGGCCTCGATGACCTGGGCGTTCTCGAAGTCGACCTGGCTGCCCTCGACGGCGGCGGCGAGGATGCGGCGCGGCGCCGGGTAGGGGGCGTTGTTGGTCTGCTTGCGCAGGGTCGCCGGGAAGGCGGGCAGGTTGGCCGCGAACTTGGGGTTGGCAGGCGTACCGCCGGGGATCCGGTAGCCCGGCTTGTCCCAGGGCTGCTGAGACTCGGGGTTGGCGTCGATGAAGGCGCGGGCCTTGGCCAGCAGATCCTCCGGCGTCTCGGCGACCTCGTGGATCAGGCCGTTCTCCTGGGCGCGGCGGGCGTTGTACTGGGTGCCCTGGAGGAGGACCTTCAGCAGGGCGTCGGCGATCCCGAGCAGGCGGACGGTGCGGACGACTCCGCCGCCGCCGGGGAGCAGGCCGAGGGTGACCTCGGGGCAGCCGATCTTGGTGCCGGGGGTGTCGAGGGCGACGCGGTGGTGGCAGGCCAGGGCGAGTTCGTAACCGCCGCCGAGGGCGGCGCCGTTGATGGCGGCGACGACGGGCTTGCCGAGGGTCTCGATACGGCGCAGGTTCCGCTTGATGGCGAGGCCGCCGTCGAAGAGGTCCTGGGCGGTCTCGGGGGTGACCCGGATGAGGTCGCGCAGGTCGCCGCCGGCGAAGAAGGTCTTCTTGGCGGAGGTGAAGATGATCCCCCGGATCGAGTCCTGCTCGGCCTCCAGGCGGTCGGCGACCGCGGCGAGGGACTCGACGAAGGCCGCGTTCATGGTGTTGGCGGACTGGTTGGGGTCGTCCAGGACGAGGGTGACGACGCCGGTGTCGTCCTGTTCCCAGCGGATGGTGGTGCTCTCGGTCATGTGAGGGTCTCCGTGAGGTCTCTTGGTTCCGCCGGGGTTCAGACGCGCTCGACGATGGTGGCGACGCCCATGCCGCCGCCCACGCACAGGGTGGCGAGGCCGTAGCGCTTGTCCTGGCGCTCCAGTTCGTCGACGAGGGAGCCGAGGATCATCGCGCCGGTGGCGCCGAGCGGGTGGCCGAGGGCGATGGCGCCGCCGTTGACGTTGACCTTGTCCAGGGACAGGCCCATGTCCTTGACGAAGCGCAGCACGACCGCCGCGAACGCCTCGTTGATCTCGACCAGGTCGATGTCGTCGATGGTGAGGCCGGCCTTGGCGAGCGCCTTGCGGGTGGCGGGGGCGGGGCCGGTGAGCATGATGGTCGGCTCGGAGCCGGAGACGGCGGCCGAGATGATCCGGGCGCGCGGGGTGAGGCCGTAGCGTTCGCCGATCTCCTGGGAGCCGATGGCGACCAGGGAGGCGCCGTCGACGATGCCGGAGGAGTTGCCCGCGTGGTGGACGTGGTCGATCTTCTCGACCCAGTGGTACTTCTGCAGCGCGACCGCGTCGAAGCCGCCCAGCTCGCCGATGTCGGCGAAGGAGGGCTTGAGCTTGGCGAGGGAGTCGGCGGTGGTGCCCGGTCGCGGGTGTTCGTCGTGGTCGAGGACGACGAGTCCCGCGCGGTCCTTCACAGGGACCACGGAACGGTCGAAGCGGCCCTCCTTCCAGGCCGTCGCCGCCCGCTCCTGGGAGAGCGCCGCGTACTCGTCCACGTCCCGCCGGGAGAAGCCCTCGATGGTGGCGATCAGGTCGGCTCCGATGCCCTGCGGCACGAAGTTGACGGCCAGGTTGGTCATCGGGTCGTTGAACCAGGCACCGCCGTCGGAGGCCATCGGCACCCGGGACATCGACTCGACGCCGCCCGCGAGGACGAGGTCCTCGAAACCCGAACGGACCTTGGCGGCGGCCATGTTGACGGCTTCCAGACCGGACGCACAGAAGCGGTTCTCCTGCACTCCGGCCACCGTGTCGGGCAGTCCGGCGGCGATCGCGGCGATCCGTGCGATGTCGGAGCCCTGGTCGCCGACCGGGCCGACGACACCGAGCACGATGTCGTCGATCGCGGCCGGGTCGAGCCCCGGGAAACGGCCCTGGATCTCGTGGATGAGACCGACGACCAGGTCGATGGGCTTCGTGCCGTGCAGGGCGCCGTTCGCCTTGCCGCGGCCGCGCGGGGTGCGGATCGCGTCGTACACGTACGCTTCGGTGCTCACTGACAAGCCTTTCAACGAGGGTTTGGGGGCGGTGGGTGGTCAGAGCCAGTTCTTGACGGTCTCGACCAGGCGGGCCGGGTCCGGGCCGACGGGGATGACGTCCAGCGTGGTCACGCCCGCCTCGCGGAAGGCGGCGATGCGCTCACGGACGTAACCCTCTGGGCCGCACAGTGATATGAGCTCGCAGAACTCGTCCGGTACGGCCGCCGCCGCGTCCCGGTGGCGGCCGGCGAGGTACAGATCCTGGATGAGCCGGGCCTCCTTCTCGTAGCCGTAGGCGACGGCGAGGTCGTTGTAGAAGTTCTTGCCGGGTGCGCCCATGCCGCCGACGTACAGGGCGATCCTGGGGCGGGCCAGGTCACGTGCGGCGGCCGCGTCCTCGCCGATGGCGAGCAGGCCGCCGGCGACGATCCGCAGCGGTCCGAGGGCCGGGTCGCGGCGGGCGGCGCCCTCCTTCAGCGGGGTCCCCCAGACGGCCTGCGCCTTCTCGGGGACGAACAGGGTGGGCAGCCAGCCGTCGGCGATCTCGGCGGTCATCCGGACGTTGGCGGGGCCGAGGGAGGCCACATAGAGCGGGACCTCGGCGCGGACCGGCCTGGTGAGGATCTTCAGGGGCTTGCCGAGGCCGCCGGGGCGGGGCATGTCGGTGATGCCGTGGTGGTCGATGGTCTCGCGGCGCAGGATCCGCCGGGTCAGCTCGATGGTCTCGCGGGTGCGGCCGAGGGGCTTGTCGTACGCCTTCCCGTGCCAGCCCTCGACCACCTGCGGGCCGGAGGCGCCGAGCCCGATGATCGCCCGGCCGCCGGAGATCGCGTCGAGGCCTGCGGCCGTCTGGGCGATGAGGGCGGGGGTGCGGGAGTAGACGTTGAGGATCGCGGAGCCGATCTTCATCCGCTCGGTGCGGGCCGCCAGGTAGCCCATGATGGTGGGCGAGTCGAAGCCGTACGCTTCCGCGACCCAGACCGTGTCGAGGCCCGCCGACTCCAGCGCGGCCGCCCGGTCCGCCGCCGAGCGCGGGTCGCCCGCGTAGTCGAGGAAGGTCGAGAGCTCCATCAGGTGGCGTCCTTGTCGTCGTCGAGCAGGGCGGGTACGGCCCAGTCGTGGGCCACCTCGATGGTGTCCGCGCCCGGCTGGGCGGGGGCGGTGCGCACGGTCGTGGGGGTCGCGGAGAAGCGGGGGGCGGGGGCGGGCTGGGTGATGCCGCCATGGTCGGTGAAGGTGCCGCGGGCCGCCAGATGGGGGTGGTGCGGGGCCTCGCCCAGGGAGAGCACCGGCGCCACGCAGGCGTCGGAGCCCTCGAAGACAGCCGTCCACTCCTCGCGGGTGCGGGCCTTGAAGCGGGCGGCGACGCGCTCGCGCAGCTCGCCCCAGCGGGTCCAGTCCTT
This sequence comes from Streptomyces sp. NPDC096040, assembly GCF_040303265.1. Taxonomy (NCBI): domain Bacteria; kingdom Bacillati; phylum Actinomycetota; class Actinomycetes; order Kitasatosporales; family Streptomycetaceae; genus Streptomyces; species Streptomyces sp. NPDC096040. Next base: position 22,753 of record NZ_JBEOTA010000009.1, on the reverse strand, counting down.
GCGGGCGTCGGCCAGGTCTTCGAGACCGCCCAGCAGCCGGAGGAACTCGGCGTAGAACTGCGGCTCCAGGGCGCCGACCGCCATGTGCCCGCCGTCGGCGGTTTCGTAGGTGCCGTAGTACGGGCAGCCGCCGTCCAGCAGGTTGGCCGCGCGCCGGTCCTGCCAGCCGCCGGCGGCCACCATGCCGTGGATCATCGCGGTGAGGTGCGCGGTGCCGTCCACGATGGCTGCGTCGACGACCTGGCCGGTGCCGGTCGCGCGCGCGTGGTGCAGCGCGGCCAGGACGCCGACGACGAGGTAGAGGGAGCCGCCCGCGTAGTCGCCGAGCAGGTTGGCGGGGACGGCCGGGGGTTCGTCGGGGCGGCCGATCATGCCGAGGGTGCCGGTGACGGCGATGTAGCCGATGTCGTGGCCCGCGCGGTGGGCCAGCGGCCCCTCCTGGCCCCAGCCGGTCATCCGGCCGTAGACCAGGCCGGGGTTACGGGCGTGGCAGGCCTCGGGGCCGACGCCGAGGCGCTCGGCGACACCGGGGCGGTAGCCCTCGACGAGGATGTCGGCACGCTCGGCCAGGTCGAGGACGCGGGCCGGGCCGTCGGGGGCCTTCAGGTCGACGAGCACCGAGCGCTTGTTGCGGTTGGTGACGTCGTACGCCGGGTCGATCGCGAGCCCCGGGCCGCCAGGCCGGTCGACGCGGACCACGTCGGCGCCCAGGTCGGCCAGGAGCATGGCGGCGAAGGGGCCCGGTCCGATGCCTGCCAGCTCGACCACGCGCACGCCGGAGAGCGGGCCGTGTCCTGGCGTCCCTGCCGTGGTCATGCCGCCCCCAGTCATTGACACAACTGATGTAACACCGACGATGCTAGGAACACGTTCCACCGGGCACAAGGGTGGACGAGCAAGCGCTTAGTCAAGATGCCCGGTGGGGTGCGTCCGCACTCCTCACGCTAGCCTCAGCCACCGACAACGGCGCGGGCTGCAACGACCGAGAGGTGTCATGAGCAGGCTGAAGATGACGGACCGTCCCTACGACATCGTGCTCTTCGGGGCCACCGGCTTCGTCGGCGAGCTCACCGCCGACTATCTCGCCGCCCACGCGCCCCAGGGCCTGCGCTGGGCGATCGCGGCCCGGGACGAGCGCAAGCTGAAGGCGCTGCGCGAGCGGCTGCCGGGCGGCACGGAGGTCGGGCTGCTGCGCGCCGACGTCACGGAACCCGCCACGGTCCGCGCGCTCGCCGAGCACGGGCGCGTGGTGGCCACGACGGTCGGTCCGTACGGCCGCTACGGCGAGGACCTGGTCGCGGCCTGCGTGGACACCGGCGCGGACTATCTGGACCTGTGCGGGGAGCCCGAGTTCGTGGACCTGACGTATGTGCGGCACGACGCACGCGCTCGGGAGACGAGGGCCCGCCTGGTGCACGCGTGCGGGTTCGACTCGGTCCCGCACGACCTCGGCGCGTACTTCACGGTCCGTCAGCTGCCCGAGGGCGTGCCGCTGACCGTGGACGGCTTCGTGACCGCCGACGCGACCTTCTCCGGCGGCACCTTCGCCTCCGTCCTCGACCAGTTCGCGCGCCCCCGGCAGGTGATCGCCGCCGCCCGGGACCGCGCCCGGCACGAACCCCGGCTGATAAGCCGCCGCGCGACCGCGACCGCCGGGCCGCCGCGCTTCGCCAAGGAGGTCGGTGCCTGGGCGCTGCCGCTGCCCACCATCGACGCCCAGATCGTGCGCCGTTCGGCGAAGGCCCTGGACCGCTACGGCCCGGACTTCCGCTACCGGCACTACGCCGCGGTCAGGCAGCTGCCGGTGGCGCTCGGCGGGGTCGCGGCCGTCGGCGCGGTCGCCGCGGCCGCCCAGCTGCCGCCCGCCCGGCGCTGGCTGTCGGACCGGCTCAGGCCCGGCGAGGGGCCCAGCGCCGAGAAGCGCGCCCGCAGCTGGTTCACGGTCCGGTTCGTCGGCCAGGGCGGCGGACGGCGTGTCTTCACGGAGGTCTCGGGCGGCGATCCCGGCTACGGCGAGACGGCGAAGATGTTCGCCGAGGCCGCGCTCTCCCTCGCCTTCGACGACCTGCCGGCGACGGCCGGCCAGGTCACCACCGCGCAAGCGATGGGCGACGCGCTGACCGAGCGGCTGCGCGCGGCCGGGATCGGCTTCCGGGTGGCGGCCACGCTGTAGGAGACGCTGTCAGGACTGCCACGCCACCACGGTGTAGAGCATCCCGACGATCCAGGCGAACCCCGCCACCACCGCGAGGACGAGCGCCGCGTTCACGGCGCGCTCGACGGGCTGGGCGGGGTCGGCCGCGGGCTTGGGGGCACGGTGTGTCGTCATGCGGGCCAGCCTGCCGCCCAGGCCAGGGCGGCCACATCCGTACTCGTACTCAGTAGGGGTACTCAGGCCTGGGCCTCCCGAAGTGCCCTGCGGCACAGCGCGTCCGCGCGGCGGGTGGTCTCCGGCAGGCGGTAGTCCGGGGTGAGCGCCAGCGTGTGGGCGCAGGCGTTGTCCAGGCTCACCCGGTGGCCGACGGAGACGAACACCGGCTTGACGCCGTCCCGGGTGCGCAGCGCGCGGCCGACCTCCTCGGTGCCGGCGAGAAGCGGTGCGTGGCTGCCGCGCGGGGCGTCCGGGTCGTCGTACGCGAAGACGAAGGGGTTCTTGGCGACGCCGATGGTGGGCAGGCCGGTGAGGACGCCGAGGTGGCTGGCGAGGCCGAAGCGGCGCGGGTGGGCGAGGCCGTAGCCGTCGCAGACGACCAGGCCCGGCGGGCAGGGCAGAGCGTCCAGGGCGGCCCGTACGGTGGGGATCTCGCGGAAGGCGAGCAGGCCGGGCACGTACGGGAAGGAGACCCGGCCGACGGCGGTCGCCTCGGCGACGGCCTCCAGGGTCACCGCGTCCAGGACGACGGCCGCCGCCACGACCAAGTCCCGCTCGTCGTCGTAGGCCACGTCGACGCCCGTGACATGGCCCGCGCCGGGCGCCGGTCCCGGCTCGTCGAGGACCACCCGTCCCCGCAGCTCGTCCTGTACGGCCAGGGCCGCTTCCTCGGTCGCGGGCCAGCCCGCGGGTACACATACGGTCGTCATGGTGGCCACGAGCGTACGACGCACCACACGCGCGAGCGGTGACGGCCCGAAGCAGAACCCTGCGCAGGGCCCAACTCGCGAGCGTACGCCGACGGCTCGCGCCTGCGGAGACCGGCCGAACCGGAAACCGCCCGCCCGCCTCACGCGCGTACGGCGCAGGCCACGAGAGAACCCGGCGCGCGGCGTAGCCCGCCTCGCGCCTATGTGGGGTGGGTCAGCTCTTCTTGGCGTTCAGGGCGCGTTGCAGCTGGGCCTTGTTCATGTCCGAACGGCCCTCGACGCCGCGCTGCTTGGCCTCCTCGTAGAGCTGGTCGTAGGTCGGGCCCCCGGAGCCGCTGTGCGACCGCTTGCCGCCGCGCTTGGAGGACGACATGTCCTGGGTGGAGGTACGGCTGGCGGTCTTGGACTCGCCGGAGCGTGCGCGTTCCTTGTTGACGGTCCGCGCGGCGATCTCCTCGGCGCGGTCTTCGCCCTCGCCCCGGTCGAGCGCGCTCTCCTTGATGTGCTCGTACTGGCGTTCCCGCTTGGGGCTGGATCCTCGTGGCATGATCATCGCTCCCTTCGTGGGTGTGCCGACACCGGGTACCCGCGGGTCAGCCCTCCAGACGTGCCGCCCGCCCCTGCTCACCGGCCGCCCAGCAGCTCAGGTCCGGGGCGCAGTCGACGGTGTCGTACGAGCCGGTGTCGACCGTCCGCCAGGTGCGACCGCCGTCGGTGGTCAGGTCGGTGCCGGTGGGGCCGACGGCGAGGGCGGCGGTGCGGCTGTGCGGCAGCCAGGCGGCGCCGGAGCGGTAGGCCGGCGGCGGTGTCGTCGTGGACTGCCAGGTGCGGCCGCCGTCGCGGGTGACCGCGGCCGCCTGCGGGGAGGGCTGATCGGGGCGGTAGTCGCCGCCGACCGCGAGGCCGTGGGTGCGGTCGCGGAAGGCGAGGGCGAAGACGCCCTTGGCCGGATCGGCCGCGGGGACGGGGGTGTCGGCGGCGGTCCAGGTCAGTCCGCGGTCGGCGGAGTGCAGCACGCGCGCGTGCGCGCCGCCGCCCGTGGCCAGCCAGGCGTCCTTCGGCCCGGAGGCGACCAGGCACTGGCCGCTCGCCGCGAAGCCCGCCTCGCCGTCCAGGGCGGCCGGCATCCCGCGGTCCGGCAACACCCGCCAGGTGCGGCCGCCGTCGCCGGTGGACAGGATGCGGAACCTGCCGTCCACCGGGTCGCTCATGGCGAGGCCGTGGCGGCGGTCGAAGAAGGTCATGCAGTCGTAGAAGGCGGCGGGGTCGGTGTTGCGGAACGACTCGGTCCAGGTCGCTCCGCCGTCGTCGGTGCGATAGACGCGGGACGCCTCGCCCTCGCCGATGGCAAGCACCACCGCGCGGCGCGCGTCGAACGCCTCGACGTCCCGGAACTGGAGGTCGCCCGCGCCCGGCGGAGAGACGTTCCGCCAACTGGTCCCGCCGTCGGTGGTGCGCAGCACGGTGCCGGCCGTTCCGGCGAGCCAGGCGGTGTGGCGGTCGACGGCGGCCAGGCCGCGGAACCGCACGTCCGGTGCGCCGGTGTCCTTGAGCGCCCAGTGCGGTGCCGGTGTCGCCGCGCGCGCGGAGCCCGCGGTCAGCGCGGCCAGCGCCGCCCCGCACGCCACCGCCGCCGTCACCGCCCGGCTCGTACGTCCCGTCCGCCCTGCCCGCCGCGTGCTCCCCAAGCGCCTCATGGCGCGGGAAGTTAGCCCACTGTCCCGGTGCCGTCCAGAGGGCCCGACCGCCCCAGGGGCCAGGTAAGCCCCGGGTGTGAATGAGCCCGGTGACAGAGGTCACTCGCACTTCGTGTGCACGGATCGGCCGCTTCCGTCGTCTCTTCCAGTGCCAGGTCTTACCCGCCCGGAAATTCGTCCAGCCGTCACTAGGGAGCAAGGCGTTGTCAACCGTCATCGAGCAGCCCGTAGAGGCCCGCCTGGTCGCCGCGTCGCCGCGCATGCCGAGCATTCCCGCCAGCCTGCGCTACGACAGCGAGGACCCCTTCGCCGTCCGTATGACCTTCCCGGCCCCGGCCACCCTGGAGGGCGTCGACGTCTGCTGGACGTTCTCCCGCGAGCTGCTCGCGGCCGGCCTGCACGCCCCGGAGGGCAAGGGGGACGTCCGGGTGCGGCCGTACGGCTACGACCGGACCGTGCTGGAGTTCCACGCCCCCGAGGGCACCGCCGTCGTCCATGTGCGCACGGGCGAGATACACCGGTTCCTGGAGGCGACCGGTGACTTGGTGCCCACCGGTCTCGAACACCTCCGGCTGGACCTGGACCACGACCTGGCCGAACTGATGGGCGACGCCCGCTGAGCCGCCCTACCGCGCCAGCAGGGTGTTGAGCTCGCCGTAGTCGAGCCCGCCCGCCAGCGCCCCGTACGTTCCCGGTTCAGCAGTTCCCGCGCGGCGCGGCGGACGGCCGCGTGCGCGGCCTCGGCCAGGCCGGAACCGGCGCTCACCCGGGCCACGCCGAGGGCGGCCAGTTCGGCGACGGTCGGCGCACCCGGACCCACCAGTACGTTGAGCGGCCCGTCGACACCGTCGACGAGCGCCCTGACCGTTTCCGGGTCGACGGCCCCGGGGACGAAGATCCCGTCGGCGCCCGCGGCCCGGAAGGCGGCGGCCCGCTCCAGGGTGGCGTCCACTCCCCGGCATCACGCAGGAAAGTGTCGATCCGGGCGTTCACGAACAGCGGCACGCCCTCCTTGTCGGCGGCCTCACGGGCGACGGCAATGCGCTCGGCCTGCCCCGAGACCGACCGCAGCGGCCCGCTCCCCTCCTCGCCATACAACGCGTCCTCGATGTTGACGCCCACCGCGCCCGCCGCGAGCACCGCGCGGACGGTGTCGGCGACTCCCTCCGATCCTCGGCGTACCCGCTCTCCACGTCGGCACTGACCGGGACCCGCACCGTGGCCGCGATGCGCGCGACGGCCTCCAGCGCACGGTCCCGGTCCAGCCGGTCACCGTCGGCGGCGCCGAGGGCCCAGGCGAGTCCGGCGCTGGTGGTCGCGACGGCGGCGGCGCCCGCGTCCTCGGTGAGCCGCGCACTCACCGCGTCCCAGGCGTTCGGGAGGACGAGCGGACGCCCCGGGACGTGCAGGGCGTGGAAGGCGAGGGCGCGCTCCCGAAGGGTGTTCCGGTTCGTCAAGCGGACGACTCAACCATCCCGGACGGAGCGGACACTGGCAGGAATCCGTCATGAGCGTGGGCTGGGGGCTGGTGATTAATTGCGTTGACACCCCGTTGGGGCTCTCCTACGTTGTACGACGGTTCTGTTGCCGTCGATTGGAGAAGGACGTTGCTCGTCTGAGGATCCGAGACACCGCGTCACACCCGTGAGGTGTGTCCGTGGCGTTCGACCTCGGCGTGCGAGCCGTCCTCCGGCACGGGATCTTTCCCCGGCCCCTCGGCTGCTGTCTCGCGGTGTCTCGACATGCGTCTGTCCCCGACACCGCAAGCAACCGCGAGGCGCCCATGTCTGCATCCATCACCTGTACGTCCCTGTCCTTCTCCTGGCCCGACGGCTCCTCCGTCCTCGACGGCCTCGACGTCGCCGTAGGTCCCGGCCGGACCGGTCTCGTCGGCGTCAACGGATCAGGGAAATCAACGCTTCTGAAGCTCATCGCCGGTGAGCTCACCCCGTCCGACGGCACCGTGAAGGTGACCGGCGAGGTCGGTTACCTCCCGCAGAACGTCACCCTCGACACCGCGCTGCGCGTCGACGAGGCGCTCGGCATCGCCGCCCGTCGGGCCGCGCTGCACGCCATCGAGGCGGGCGACACGTCCGAGGCGCACTTCGAGACGCTCGGCGACGACTGGGACGTCGAGGAGCGCGCCCTGGTCACCCTCGGCGAGCTCGGGCTCGGCCACATCGGACTCGACCGGACCGTGGGCGAGGTCTCCGGCGGCGAGTCGGTGCTGCTGCGGCTGGCCGCGCTGCTCCTGGGCCGGCCGGACGTGCTGCTGCTCGACGAGCCCACCAACAACCTCGACCTGTACGCGCGCAAGCGGCTGTATGCGGCGGTCGCCTCTTGGCCGGGTCTGCTGATCGTGGTCAGTCACGACCGTGAGCTCCTCGACCTGGTCGACCAGATCGCCGACCTGCGCTCCGGGGAGGTCACCTGGTACGGCGGCAACTTCTCGGCGTACGAGGAGGCTCTCGCCGTCGAACAGGAGGCGGCCGAGCGCATGGTGCGGGTCGCCGAGGCCGATGTCCGCAAGCAGAAACGCGAACTGTCCGACGCCCAGGTCAAACTGGCCCGCCGCAAGCGGTACGGGCAGAAGATGTACGAGCAGAAACGCGAGCCGAAGATCGTCATGGGGGCGCGCAAACGGACGGCACAGGAGTCCGCGGGCAAGCACCGCATCATGCACGAGGAGCGGCTCGCCGAGGCCAGGGAACGGCTCGACGACGCGGTGGAGGCCGTACGGGACGACGACGAGATCCGTGTCGAGCTGCCGTACACGGCCGTACCGCCGGGCCGGAACGTGCTGACGCTCCAGAACCTGGAGCTGGCCCACGGCGCGCGGGTGCAGGGCATCCTCGATCTGCGGGGTCCTGAGCGGATCGCGCTGATCGGGCGCAACGGAGCGGGCAAGACGACGCTGTTGCGGACGATCGCCGGGGAGCTGGAGCCGGTCGCGGGCGAGGCGTACGCGCATGTGCCGCTCCGCTTCCTGCCGCAGCGGCTTGACGTGCTCGACGGGGAGCTGACCGTGGCCGAGAACGTGGCCCGGTTCGCCCCGGGCGTCACCAACAACCGGATCCGGGCCCGGCTGGCCCGCTTCCTGTTCCGGGGCGCCCGCGCCGACCAGCGGGCGGCCACGCTCTCCGGCGGCGAACGCTTCCGGGCGGCGCTGGCCGCGCTGCTGCTGGCCGAGCCCGCCCCGCAGCTGCTGATGCTGGACGAGCCGACGAACAACCTCGACATGGCGAGCGTACGGCAGCTCACCACGGCCCTGGAGTCGTACAAGGGCGCTCTGATCGTGGCCAGTCACGATCTGCCGTTCCTGGAAACGATCGGGATCACCCGCTGGTTGCTGATGGCGGACGGGGAGCTGACGGGCACCACACCGGAGGAGGTGGCGCGTCTCAGGAGGGGCACAGCCTGACGACGGGGGTTATGTCGACACGGACCCGCCCTGCATGATGGCGGTCCGGCGCCCCCACAATGGGCGCCGGACCGAACCGCCGAACCCGGAGACCCGCCGTGCCCAGCAAGAAGGCCCTCATCCGCCGCCCCAGCCCGCGCCTCGCCGAAGGTCTGGTGACGCACATCGAGCGGGAGAAGGTCGACGTCGAGCTCGCCCAGGACCAGTGGGAGGCGTACGCCGGGACACTGCGCGCGCACGGCTGGGAGACCATCGAGGTCGATCCGGAGGACGACTGCCCGGACTCGGTCTTCGTCGAGGACACCGTCGTCATGTACCGGAACGTGGCGCTGATCACCCGGCCCGGCGCCGAGTCCCGGCGCGAGGAGACCGCCGGGGTCGAGGAGGCGGTGGCCCGCCTCGGTTGCTCGGTGAACTGGGTCTGGGAGCCCGGCACTCTGGACGGCGGTGACGTCCTCAAGGTCGGCGACACCGTCTACGTCGGCCGCGGCGGGCGCACCAACGCGGCCGGGGTGCAGCAGCTGCGGGCCGCGTTCGAGCCGCTCGGCGCGCGTCTGGTCGCCGTGCCGGTGAGCAAGGTCCTGCATCTGAAGTCGGCGGTGACCGCGCTGCCCGACGGAACGATTCTGGGGCACATCCCGAACGTGGACCGGCCCTCGTTGTTCCCGGGCTTCCTGGCGGTGCCCGAGGAGGCGGGCGCCCATGTGGTGCTGCTGGGCGGCGACAAGTTGCTGATGTCGGCTAGCGCCCCGAAGACGGCGGAACTGCTGGCCGACCTCGGCCATGACATCGTCACGGTGGACATCTCCGAGTTCGAGAAGCTCGAGGGATGTGTGACGTGCCTCTCGGTGCGGCTGCGGGAGCTGTACGTCTGACCAGGTGATCGATTCGCCCCTCCAGTCTCCGGACCTGCGGACCCCGGGACCGTTTGGCATGTCCCGATTCGCCCGGGGCGCAACACCTGATCAGCAGTCTTTTACGGCGCGCTTAACCTACGGCTTCGTAACCTACGGATTCGTAGCCTACGATCACGTAGGTTCCCGGCACCGCTCGCCGGTCCTCTCTTGTTCATTCGCTCTTGTTCGGCGTCCCCCTGGAGTTCTCGTGACGATCACTTCTCCCCATCTCGGCAGCTCATCCGCATGGACCGACGCGCGGCTGCTGTACGCCCTGGAGGAAGTGGTCGAGAAGGAGCTGGACCGCCATCTGAAGGTCGCCAAGGACTGGATGCCGCACGAGTACGTGCCGTGGTCCGACGCCCGTAACTTCCCCGGCTTCTTCGAGGACGGCGAGGCCTGGGGCAAGGAGCAGTCCAAGGTCACCGAGGTCGGCCGGATCGCCCTGGTGGTGAACCTGCTCACCGAGGACAACCTGCCCAGCTACCACCACGAGATCGCCTCCCTGTTCGGCCGGGAGGGTGCCTGGGGCACCTGGGTGCACCGCTGGACCGCCGAGGAGGGCCGGCACGGCATCGTGATGCGCGACTATCTGCTCGCCTCGCGCGCCGTCGACCCGGACAAGCTGGAGCAGTTCCGGATGTCCCACATGAGCGAGGGCTTCGAGTCGGACAACCGGCACTCGATGCTGCACTCGGTCGCCTATGTCGCCTTCCAGGAGCTCGCGACCCGCATCTCGCACCGCAACACCGGTCACCAGTCCGGCGACCCGGTCTGCGACCGCATGCTGGCCCGCATCGCCACCGACGAGAACCTGCACATGGTCTTCTACCGCAACCTCCTGAAGGCCGCCTTCGAACTCGCCCCCGACCTGACCATGCAGGCCGTCCGGGACGTCGTCGTCAACTTCCGTATGCCGGGCCACGGTATCCCCGGTTTCGAGCGGGCCGCCGCCCAGATGGCCATCGGTGAGGTCTACAACCTGCGCATCCACCACGACGACGTGATCCAGCCGGTGCTGCGCCACCTGAAGGTCCTGGAGATCGACGGGCTCGGCCCGGAGGGCCTGCAGGCACAGGAGGAACTCGGCCTGTTCATGGGTGGGCTGGACGCCGAGGCTCTGAAGTTCGACGAGAAGCTGGCCGCCCGCAAGGCGCGGATGGCGGCGCGCGCCGGCGCGTGAACCCACGACCGACGGGCGCGCGGATTTACCGGTGCGCTCTGTCGGCGGCCTGCGGCATCATGCGCGCATGCCTGCTGACACCACCTCCGGCCGGGCGGTCGGCTTCCTGCTGGACCTGATCGACTCCTGGGACGCCGACCGGGTACGCGCGCGTGCCGGGCTGCCCCGGCCGGCGCCGGAGGACCTCCGGGAGGCCCGGCGCCGGCTCCCGTGGGAGCTGTCGGCGTTGCCGTCCTCGGTGGTGCTGTGGATGCTCCAGGAGGACGACCCCGATCTCAACGCCGTCGTCTGGCGCCTCCTCCCGGACCAGGACACGGCGCTGCGCCGGGCGATTCTCGACGGAGTGCCCTTCAGCCCGGGCCGGTTGCTCGCCGTGGAGGTCGACCCGGTCCTGCGCGACACCTACCGGGAACCGCCGGTCCCGGACCGGGTCGCCCGCCTCGGACTGGTGCCGGCCCTGCGCGAGTCGACCACCATGGCCGCCGCGCGGGAGGCCACCTCCATGGTCTACCGGCGCGAGCACTGGCAGACGGTCGCGGAGGCCGACCGCGAGAACTCTCTTCCGGGCTACGTCCGTTGGGCGCTGGCCATCCGCGCGGACTGCCCGCCCTCACTGCGCGCCCAGTTCGGCGCGCACCGCAAGTTCGACTTCCGCGTCCGCCAGGCCGGGATCATGACGGACCCCGCCGAGTACGCCGTGGGCCACGGACCCGCCCTGGACGTGCTGAAGGTGCTCTCCCTGGGACATATGATGTTCCCGCGCCGGATCGCCGAGGCCGAGAACGCGCTGCGCCCGCTCGTCCGGGACCACCTGGGCACCCGCGAGGAGGCCTGGGCGGCACTGACGCAGCTGCTCCAGACCTTCCACGGCACGACCGAGGAACTGGTCGTCACCGCGGGGGCCATCGCCTAGCTAAGCCGCTGCCCGCTCCTTGTACCGCTCCGGATGGCGTTCGGTGAACTTCACCACCCAAACAAGCAGGGCGACGGGGATGACCCAGTTGAACCAGTCGCTCTGCCCGGGCAGCCTGATGGCCAGCCAGGTGGACAGGGCCATCAGTGCGAAGACCACGCCCCAGGCCGCGGTCAGCACCACGTTGACGTGTTTGAAGACGGGCGAGCCCCAGAACTCGCGCGGTACCGAGTGGCGAGCGTACTGGGCGGTGAAGGGGTCGGACAGCAGAGAGCCGAGCGCCACGACGGCCACGACCGCGTTGGAGATGACCTGTGCGTACGTCTCCAGCCAGATCAGCTCATGGCGGTCCACGGCGAGGGCGAGGACGCAGAGCACGGCGAAGAACACGATGGCGACCATGTCGAGCAGGAAGAACCGGCCCCGGAGCATGTCCTTGCCGGACAGGACGACCGCGGCGACCAGGGCCGCCAGCGCCGCGTACTCCCAGGTGCTGGGGCTCGCGACGACGCCGAAGATGATCCACGGGCCGAAGGAGAGGAAGACGCTCCCGGTGCCGGCGGGCTTCTCGGCCCGGGTTCTGACTGCGGTCCGCTGTTCCGTGTGTCCCATGGGAGCTCCTCCCATCACCACGTCGCTCTCCTACCAGCCTGCCGTGCGAGGGGGCCGTCCGCATGCTCTCCGGTGTGCGGTGCCCTGCCAGGGCCGACGTGGACGAGGTCATGGCCACCGTGGCCGCGACGGCGGACGGCGACGGGAAACCTGGTTCCGGGCCTGGTCCGGGCTGGCGGACGGGGTCCGCGAGCAGGCCGTCCTGAGCGCGGCCGAAGGGCGTACGGTCTCCGCCCGTGACGCGTACTTACCTGCGGGCGCCGGGTACTTCGGCACCGCACTGGTGGCGGTGGACGCCTGCGCGGATCCCGAGCCGCGGCTGCGCGAGGTGTTCCCGCGGCACCGGGACTGCTTCGACCGCGTCCTGAGCTCCTGGAACCCGCCGACGGAGCGGGTGGCGAGCCCGTACGAGGGCGACTTCCTCCCCGGCTACCTGCTCGGCCCGCCCGGCGCCGACGGCCCGCGGCCCACGCTGATCGCCGGAAACGGCAGCGGCTGCTCCCGGATCATGTCATCACACCGGTCGCCGACCGGATCAGCACCCCGCTGCTGATCACCGACCCGGAGGGGGAGCACTTCTGGCCGGGCGCCTCGCAGCGGCTCTACGACGCGCTGCCGGGCCCACGGCAGCTGGTCCGCTTCACGGCGGCGGAGGGCGCGCAGCTGCGCTGCGAGCCGATGGGCCGCGCGCTCTTCGAACAGCTGGTCTTCGACTGGTTGGACGCCCTGCTGGCGACCGTCCAGAGGCCTTCCAGGGGGCGGGGCGGCCGGATTCGAACCGGCGTGTTCCGGTTTTGGAGACCAGTGCGCCTGCCTCTGCGCTACGGCCCCGCCCTTGCGGCAGATCTTGGTGGTCCGTTCCGGAAGTCCTTCGGGGGTTGATCAGGCTGCCAGCGCGGCGATTGCTCGGGGCCGGTCCCCGACCTGGGTCAGGTCGGGGAAGTCGTTGGGTTGGACGACCTTGCGCTGGACGACGGAGAAGTAGATCTCCACCTGGTTCAACCAGGAGGCGTGCACGGGGGGTGGACCATGACGGCGTTCGGGAACGCGGCCGTCAGCCGGTCGGCGGCCCTCTTGCCGCGGTGGGAGGAACCGTTGTCGACGACCCTGAAGACGCGCCTGGCGCTGGCGTAGGGTTCCTGTGTCATGACCTGGATGACCAGGCTCATGAACGGCTCGATGCCGGTGCGCGGTTCGCAGCGGCCGAGCGCTCGGGCTTGGTGGACGTCGTAGGCGGCCAGGTAGGCCAGCGCGCCGCCGCGTCCGTAGGTGTGGTTGACGCGCATCGCCCTGGCGTGGCCCGGGGCCAGGGTCGGGTGGCAGCGGCAGCGGGCCTGGATCGAGGTCTTCTCGTCGCTGGATACTACGTACTCGTCCGCGCCGAGGGGTTCTCCTTCGAAGGTGCGGGCGTACAGGTCCAGGGCCCGCTGGGCCTTGGCGCGGAAGTCCGGGTCGCGGATGGAGATCCAAGGCCGGTACTGCCAGGGCCTGAGCGCGTCCTGGCGCAACCAGCGGCGCACCGTGGACGCGGAGATGCTGTCGGTGATCTGGCGCGCGGTCAGCTCTGCAGCCGGCTCAGAGCAAGACCAGCGCGACAACGGGACCCCGGTCTCGGCCGGGAGCTGGCAGGCCAGGGCCTTGGCCTCGGCGACCTGACCGGGAGTGAAACGGGCCGGGCGCCCCGAGCGCCTGCGGTCGGCCAGGCTGGCAGCCGGCCGTCGGCGAAGCGGTTTCGCCAGGTCCGCACGGTGTCCAGGTGCAGGCCCGTCTCGCGGGCGATGTGCGCGTTGGGGCGCCCGCGGGCCGCGTGCGGCACGATCGCGGCCCGCTGCCGGGCCTGGTATGCGGTCTTGTGACCGTAGGCCGCCTTCTTCAACCGCTCACGTTCGGCGTTGGTCAGGGCGATCGGACGGGCGAGGGCAACAGGCATGACAGGCAGGCCGATCGGGAGAAGTGGATCACCGGGGCCGCAGTCTGCCGGGCCCATGCCGGGCAGGGTGACCGGCATACCCGCACCACCGGATTCAACAAGGCCACCGTCCTATTGTTGGCTGATGCGCGCACACCAAATAGACCGCCCAGCCGATCTCGACGTCGTCCGTGAGTCCTATGACCATGTGGCCGACAACTACGCCCACATGGTGGCGACAACGGGCATGGGCGACATCCGCCGCCATCCATGGCTCAAGGCGTCGATTGACGCCTTCGCCGACACCGTGGGCGAGCTCGGACCCGTCCTCGACGTCGGCTGCGGACCCGGCACGGTGACCGGCTACCTCGCCGAACGCGGACTCGACGTATCCGGGGTGGACCTCTCTCCCCGCATGATCGAGAACGCGCGCCGTCTACATCCGCAATGCCGCTTCAGCGTCGCCTCCGCCACCGAGCTCAACCTCGGTGAAGCCTCCCTCGGCGGCGTGCTCGGGTGGTGGTCACTGTTCAACCTCCCCCGTGATGTCCTTCCCCAGGTCCTCGCCCATTTCGCGCACGCCCTGAAGCCGGGCGGGCACCTCATCGCCGGCACACACGTCGGCGACGAGGACGTGCTGCGCACCGAGGCATACGGAGGAGTGCCCGTTCGTTGGACCACGCACAAGTGGCGGCCGGAGCAGCTCGTGGACCTGATCGAGCAGGCCGGACTGCACCCGGTCGCCGAACTCCGGCTCCCCGCGGATGAGTGGAGCGGGCCGGGCGTGGTCGTCATGGCCAAGCGCCCCGTCTGAGGACCAGGCGCCGGAGGCAGCACGCCCTGGACTGCGCCTCCTCCCTCCACCTCGCCGCCCCCGACATCTGACCAGCCCCGCACGACGCCCGCCTCCGGAGGTGACCCCCGAAGGACCTCCGGAGGCGACCACTTAGTTCAGGGAGGTGCGCGGAAGCTGAGGGTCAGCCCTCCGGTGCTGCCGTCCGGTGCACACTGCGTACGGCGGCCACGTCGGCCGGGACTGTCGGGGCCGGGATGTGGGCGCTGAGGTCGTCCAGGCGGCGTTTGACACTGGCGGCGATGCCGGCGCCGAGGCGGTAGCGGGTGGCCGTGCCGGCGCGGGCCGCGTGGTCGAGGAGGCGGTGGGCCTCGCGGCTGCGTATGCCGGTGTGGGTCAGGACGAGATGGGCGAGGCGGTGCTCGGCGCCGGCGAGGGCCTGCCCGATGGTGTCGGCGGCGGCCAGGTCCAGCCGGTTGTCCGGCGCCGCAAGGACGGCGGCCGCGCGGACCCGCCCGAGGTCGAGCAGGGTGACCCCGGCCGAGGCCGACGCAGTCACCAGGCGGGCGGCGGCCGAGGGACCGACGCCGTTGCTGGCGGCGGAGAGCCGGGTGAGACGCCCGTAAGGGGCTCGGTCCAGGGCGTCGGCCAGCAGCAGCGCACCCGCGTCGCCCAACCGGGCCGCGGACACGTACAGTTCGTCGACCGCGCCTGCGGCGACGACGGCGGCCAGTGCCCGAGCACCGGCCTCGCCGAGCGGGTTGCCGCCGACGAAGAGCCGTTCGATCCGGCGCCCGCCGTCGGCGGCCACCAGCAGCGCGTCGGCCAGCACCGCCGCGCCGGCCGGGTCCAGCCCGGTCTGGACGAGGTCGAGGGTGCGCAGGGAGCGGGCGGACTCGATGAGTTCGGCGGCGGCCCGCCCGCCCCCGCTGCCCAGCGGGTTCCGCTTCAGCCAGACGCCGGTGACGACCTGGGGCGAGGCGCGCAGTTGGTCGGCGATCCGGCAGGCGCCGCCCGCCGTGATGCCGTTGCAGCCGAGGTAGAGCGTCTCGACCCCGGCGCCGGACCCGGCCACCGCGGCGGCGCCCTCGTCACCGAGCGCGTCCGTGCCGAGCAGCAGATGCCGTACCGGAGCGGGGCCCTCGCCCAGGGCCTCGGCGATCAGGGCGGCGCCCGCAGCGCCGACGCCCTGCTTGCACAGGTCGAGGCGGCCGTCCGGCAGAGCGGTGCCGGCCGTGAAGTCCAGCCGCTCCCCCGCCGGGCGCCCGGCCCGCAACCAGTCGAGCAGCGGGGCGAGTTCGGCGGCCGGCCGCGGCCGGACATGTGGTACCCCGGCGAACGTCGGCTTCTCGCTCACCACGCCGCCTCCCGGAAGTCCTTCAGGAACACCCCGGACACCGGGTCGCCGGCCTCGCCGCGCACGATCGGGTCGTAGACGCGGGCCGCCCCGTCGACGACGTCGAGGGGGGTGCGGAAGCCGGCGTCCGCCATCCGGGCCTTCTTCGGGACCGGGTTCTCGTCGGTGATCCATCCGGTGTCGACGGCGCACATGTGGACGCCCCGCTCGGCGAGTTCGGCGGCGCTGGTGCGGGTGAGCATGTTGAGGGCGGCCTTGGCCATGTTGGTGTGTGGATGGCCCGCCATCTTGTTGCGGACGGCGAACCGGCCCTCGACGGCGGTCACGTTGACCACGTACCGGCGCGGGTGCGGAGAGGCCAGCAGCAGCGGCAACAGCCGGTCGCACAGCAGGGCCGGGGCGAGGGCGTTGACGAGCTGGGTCTCCAGGACCTCGGCCGGGTCGAGGTCGCCGAGCCGGGCCGACCAGGAGTTCTCCGGCGAGGGGTCGGGCAGCAGCCCCGCCTCGTCGGCCTCCCGCAGCGCGACGGGCAGGGACGCGGCTCCGTCCGCCGGCATCCGCAGCGGCGTGAATCCGGGGGCCCGCCGGGTGCCCGGAGGCAGCGCGGTGCGCTCGCCTGAGGCCAGCAGGGCATACGACTCGGGTGGTCTGCGCACGGTCTGGGCGGCGTTGTTGACAAGGATGTCCAGCGGCTCGCCCTCCTGCCGCAACTCCTGGCACAGGCCGAGCACTTGGCGCGGATCGCGCAGGTCGACGGCGAGCACGGCCAGCCGGTCCCGCCACTTCGCGCTGCCGGGGACGGCTTCGAAGCGGCGCACGGTGTCGTGCGGGAAACGGGAGGTGACCAGGACTTCGGCGCCGTCGCGCAGCATCATCAGCGCCAGCTGGAAGCCGATCTTCACCCGGCCGCCGGTCAGCAGCACCTTGCGGCCGCTCAGGTCGGTGCTCAGGGAGCGGCGGGCGGTGTTGTCGGCGGCGCAGCCGGGGCAGAGCCGGTGGTAGAAGGCGTCGACCTGTCGGTAGGGCGACTTGCAGACGTAACAGGTGCGCGGTTTGCGGAAGACGCCCCCGGCGCCGGGCACGGCCAGTGGCGCGTCCTCGCGGCGGTCCAGGGCGCCGGTCGCGGTCGCGGCCATCACCGAGGCGTCGGCCGACGACAGCTCGGTGCCGCGGGTCTTGCGGCGGCGCAGCCGTCCGTCGCGGGCGAAGGAGGCGGCGACCTGCTCGGCGCGCAGCCGCACCGGGTCGTCGACGGGCAGGGCCCGCAGTTTCCCCACCACGTCGTGGAAAGCCGCCAGTTCCGCCTCGGTGATCACCTCGCTCATCCGTCCCGCCGCTCCGTGCCCGCCGTACCGTGGTCCCGGCCGGATTCGAACCGGCGTATCCGCCTTGCAAAGGCGGCGAGTCTGCCTCTGCTCTACAGGACCTCGTCACGCGGCCCGAGACGGCCGGATTCGAACCGGCGTGTTCGCCCGGGCAGGGCGGTGCGACTGCCTCTGCGCTACGTCCGGCCGCGTCCCGGGATCGTAGCCGGGCCGGGCGAGGGACCGCACACATTTTCCGTGGCGGCCGTGGTTCGGCTCCTCCGGGGCGGCCGTGGTTCGGCTTCTCCGGGGCGGCCGTGGTTCAGCGGGAGGCGCGCCGGAGTTCCAGTCGCTCCTTCTCGGACAGTCCGCCCCAGACGCCGAAGCGTTCGTCGTTGTCCAGCGCGTACTCCAGGCAGGCCGAACGCATCTCGCACATACCGCAGATGCGCTTCGCCTCGCGCACCGAGCTGCCGGGCTCGGGGAAGAAGAAGTCCGCCCCGGTCTGCGCGCACAACGCCTGCGCATGCCAGACCGGGACGGGCGAGCGGGGCGGGATGGTGGTGTCGAAGTGCATGGCCAGGATCGTGCCGTGCGGCGAAAAACGTTCGATCAACGCCCGCTCAACGCAGGCGCGACGGACCACCGCAGCCTCGATGATGCGCGACGGCAACACGCCTGCGCACGGCGGCGCGCGCAACGGATTCAAAACTCGCCGAGTGCGTCAAGTGACCCACGGTAACCGGGTTCCGGTGGGCGCGCTCCGGCAGCGATTGTCAGTGGGCGGTGGAAGACTCGGCTGTGCAATGAACGGGACCCTTCCGAGGAGGGCGATGATGCTCACCACCCGTTTTGTCAACGGCGCTCCCAACTGGATCGACCTCGGCACCCCCGAGATCGACGGCGCTGTCTCCTTCTACAACGGTCTCTTCGGCTGGCAGTTCCAGTCGGCGGGACCCGAAGCCGGCGGTTACGGCTTCTTCCAGCTGGACGGCAGGACGGTCGCCGGCGGTATGCAGACCACTCCCGAACAGGGGCCGCCGTCCTGGACCGTGTACTTTCAGAGCGAAGACGCGCAGGCCACCGCCAAGACCGCCGAGCAGGCGCACGGCAGCGTCCTCGCCCAGCCGATGGACGTGATGGGCCGGGGCCATATGGCGATCCTCACCGACCAGGCGGGCGTGCCCTTCGGTATCTGGCAGCCCGGGCTGACCAAGGGCGTGGAGGTGGCGGGCGATCCGGGTTCGCTGTGCTGGGTCGAGCTGTACACCCCGGACATCGCGGCGGCCGCTGCTTTCTACCACAAGGTGCTCGGCCTGGAGACCTCCGGAGTGCCCTACCCCGGCGGCACCTACACCTGTGTCAACCCGGCGGACGGCGACGACGACTCGGTCTTCGGCGGGGTGGTCCCGCTGGCCGAGGACCCGGCCGAGGCGCAGGTCGGCGCGTACTGGCTGCCGTACTTCGAGGTCGAGGACCCGGACGCGGTGGTGGAGAAGGCGCAGCAGACCGGTGGCAAGGTGCGGATGCCCGCGACCACGCTGGAGGGTGTGGGCCGCATGGCCAAGCTGGCCGACCCGTACGGCGCCCGCTTCGCGGTGATCAGGAGCGAGCAGCAGAGCTGAGGCGGAGACGGGCCAGGGGATGTCCGGCGGATCAGGTCGGCTGTGAGAAACGGCGCCTTGTGGCCGAGCCGAGCGGGGTCTGGTGCGTGCAGTTGCAAGGCGGCGGAGCCCCGGACGATCAGCCTCCCCCACGCTCGAACAGGCTCGCGCGGGCCACCCCCATCGCGGCGGGGGACGCGATGGGGGCACCCCCGGCCGAAGACTGGCCGACGTCGGCGAGTGACGACAACACGGCTGGGGGTCCCCCCTCTGGGGGAGCGCGTGCCAGACCCCACTGCCCGGCATGATCCACCGGGCACCCCCTAAGCCGTGGCGCGTCGTACCAGTGTCGTGGGCAGGATGACGCTGGACGGCGTGCCGGTCACCGGCTTGCCCCGGGGCAGGGAGCCCAGCAGGAGCCGGGCCATCAACCGGCCCATCTCCTCGATGTCCTGACGAACCGTCGTCAGCGACGGCTCGGTCTCCTCGGTGACGGGCAGCACATCGTCGAAGCCGATCACGGCCACGTCCTCAGGCACCCTGCGGCCGCGCTCGCGCAGGACACGCAGGGCGCCGATCGCGGTGAGGTCGTTGGCCGCGAACACGGCGTCGAGGTCCGGGCAGCGGTCGAGGAGTTCGCCCATGGCGCGCTCGCCGCCGGCCGGGGTGAAGTCGCTGGGCACGACCAGCCGTGGATCGGCCTTCCCCAGGACGTCCATGACGTCGCGATAGCCCTGGAGGCGGTCGGCGGCCGACGTCTGATCCAGGGGCCCGGTGATATGGGCGATCCGGGTCCGGCCCAGGCCGGCGAGATGCCGTACGGCGTCCTGGGCGCCGCCGCGGTTGTCGCAGTCGACGTACACGGCGCTGTCCGTGCCATCGCTCCAGCCGGGCCGGCCGCCGAACACGGTCGGGACTCCGGCGCCCTCGATCAGTCCGGGCAGCGGGTCGTCGAGATGAAGTGAGAAGACGAGCGCGCCGTCGACATGGCCGCCGGCGAGATAGCGGGCCACGCGGGCGTGGTCGTCCCGCCCCTCGGTGAGCAGCAGCACGAGCTGGTTGTCGTGGGTGGTCAGCTCCTTGCTGATACCACGTAGCTGGAGGGCGAAGAAGGGGTCGGTGAAGATCCGGGCCTCGGGTTCGGCGATGACGACGGCGACCGCGTCGTGCCGTTTGGTGACCAGGCTGCGGGCCGCCTGGTTGGGGACGTACCCGAGTTCCTCGACCGCTTTCCGGACCCGCTCGACGAGGGGTTCGCGCACCCCGTCGCCGCCGTTGACCACCCGTGACACGGTGGCCCGGGACACCCCGGCCCGCGCGGCCACGGCCTCCAGTGTGGGGCGCGACACTGCCTCGGACACCACGGCCCTCCTCGTCGGCGGCTGGCGATCAGCATAGCCCCGGGTGGCAGGGGCGCCGGGAGCGCTCTCGGGGGTGTGGCAGCCCGTCGGCGGATCGGGCATCCGCGCCAAGTACTGTCGTCAGGAGGGCTGTTCGGGCCGGGCGCGGCTCGGCTGGACGCGTTTGGGCTCGCCCGGCATCTTGGGGTACTCGGGCGGATACGGCAGGTCGCCGAGGCCGTGCTCGTGTTCGTCGCGGCGGGCGAGTTCCAGGAGTGCGTCGAGTGAGTAGGCGTGGTCGTCCATGTCGGCGTGCACATCGCCGACTTCGGCGAAGCGGGCCGGCATCGTGGCGAGGTCGAAGTCGCCCGGCTGCACCTCGTCGACCTCCTCCCAGCGCAGGGGGGCGGAGACCGGGGCGTTCGGGCGGGGCCGCAGAGAGTAGGCGGAGGCGATGGTGCGGTCCCGGGCGGTCTGGTTGTAGTCGACGAAGATGCGCTCGCCACGCTCCTCCTTCCACCACCTGATCGTCACCTGGTCCGGCATCCGGCGTTCCAGTTCACGGCCCACGGCGATCGCGGCGCGCCGGACCTGGGTGAAGGTCCAGCGGGGTTCGATGGGCACGAAGACATGCAGCCCACGGCCGCCCGAGGTCTTGGGCCAGCCCCGCAGCCCGCCGAACTCGTCGAGGACAGCGCGCAGTTCGTGGGCGGCGCGGACGGCGTCGGCGAAGTCGGTGCCGGGCTGCGGATCAAGGTCGATACGGAGTTCGTCGGGACTGTCCACATCGGCGCGGCGCACCGGCCAGGGGTGGAAGGTGAGGGTGCCGTACTGGGCGGCCCACACCACGGCGGCCTCCTCCGTGGGACACATCTCGTCGGCGGTGCGGCCGCTGGGAAAGGTGATGTGGGCGGTGGGGATCCAGTCGGGCATGCCCTTGGGCGCGCGCTTCTGGTAGAACCACTCGCCCTCAATGCCGTCCGGGTAGCGCTGGAGCGTGGTGGGGCGGTCGCGCAGGGCGCGCAGGATGCCGGGGGCCACGGCCGCGTAGTAGCGGGCCACGTCCAGCTTGGTGAAACCGCGCTCCGGGAAGAACACCTTGCCGGGGCTGGACAGCCGTACGGTCCGGCCGGCCACCTCCAGTTCCACCGCATCACCCATGCAGCTACGGTAGGCGCACCGTCCGGCCCTCGCACATCGGTTACGCCCGGGGCACGGACCAGGTGACGGCGGGCCGGCGCCGGACGTCGTAGACGATCCGCTCAGGACGGCTGCCCTTGGGCACACTGAACGTGATCTTCCCGCGCAGGCAGTCACCCGGTCGCACGGCTTCGCCCGAGACGGGATAGGTCGGCGCCGGTATGCCGTGTCCGCCGAGCCCCAGCGGCTTGACCTCGGTGCCGTCCTTGAGCCGGAGGGTCCAGGGGGACTGCGCGACGATGACGTTGGTGCTGGCGGCGTCGGCGCAGGTCTTCACCTCCAGCACCGCCCACTCCGGGTCGGGGATGTCGGCGAGGTAGCGGGGGAGGTTCACGCCCCTGGCGGGCTGGGTGTAGCTGACGGCGGTCGTCGTGGCGCTGATGTAACTGCCGTCGCCGTCGATGTCCTTCCAGTGCCGGCCGGAGCCGAGCGTGAGGGCCTCGGCGGCGGCCGACGGGCGGGACGCCTTGGCGCCGGTCGCGTCCGCGCCACCGCCGGCGCAGGCCGTCGCGGTCGCGGCGAGCAGCAGGGCGGCGGTGACAGTCGTACGGATACGCATGGATGTTCCCCCGTGGAGCGTGTGTCCGAACGAGCATCATGCTGCCTGTGCGAGCGCCGCGCCGGTGAGATCGCCCAGTACCTGGAGACGTTCGAGCGGCTGTGCTCCATGGCCATGTACGCGCCGAGGCGCGGGCCCTGATCGTGAAGGCCATCGACGCACTGCACTGACGGGAGTGCTGGGTTAGCCCTCCCCCGCATGACGTCGCCGCTGTGCCCCTCAACGTCGTCGCCGCCCTTCTAGAACTTGGCGGACTCGTATGGACCGTATGGACCGTTTGGACCGTTCACGACATCCACGGTGCGCCTCTCGGACTACCTCCGTCGCCCCGGCACCGTGTACGCATCGGCGGGCGTCGCTGCCTCGGCATCCATCGCGCTCGTCGTGCGCCGGGCGAACCAGACCCTTGAAAACGCGTCGACGATCTGGAGGCGCGGCCGCCGAATCTCCCCGATAACCTGGACGCGCTGGAGAAGCGGATCGTCGACCGTCTGATGGGGCAGTTCGGGGGCCCGCTGAAGGTCACTGAACAGACTCTCGATGACAAGCTCGTGGGGCTAACCTCAATACCGGTAACTTAGGGCTTTGGTGTTCTCTTGACCTGTTTGGGTTTGGTGGCGCCAACGAGGGTGGTGGCCGCGGCGGGTGGGCGATCTGCTGCCCGGTGGACGGCGCGTTTGAGGGGCCGGCTGGCGACTTTGCGTTTGATGACGCGGGGGTTGGCCCGGCGGCGGGGTCGTGGCAGGAGGCGTTCGAGGAGTTCAGCGTGGGTGGCTTTGAGCGCGCGGGTGACTCTGCTGCGCAATTCCGGGGTCAGGCCGTGAGCCGGTAGGCGAGGTGTTCGAGGCGGCTGCTGCGTGTGTGGTGCTGGTCGTGTCCGGTCC